>JBDKSM010000207.1:0-58603 GCA_039680665.1 Syntrophaceae bacterium
AATATGAGGAGGTTTATCTGCATGCCTATGAAAGCGTCAATGAAGCCAGAAACGGATTAGAACGCTATTTTGCGTTCTACAATCATCGTCGGCCTCACTCGACGCTTGACGGATCAACGCCGGATGATGTTTATTTCGGTTCTCGGGAGGAGATGCCCGATGCGGCTTAATCAAAATTGTGGCAAGGCTTCACTTATAAATCGTCATCCCCTGTCCAAACTCCCGGGGCCAGCGCTGTCTGCATTCCTTTATTATATCAGTTTGGAAAGATATTTTCCCAAACTTTTGTTTGAGTAATATCTTGGGGTCACCCATGAAAGACCCCTGCCAGGTCTTGCTTTTTGCATGTATTTTAGCTGGATGAACAAAACAAGCCTGACCCCAGGTAACCCTATGATGCTCATCTATGTGAAGTAGCGGGGGATCAGATACGGCGCCTGAGAAAGCAGATTTTTTATGAACTGCTTTCTTGACTTTGTTAACGTCGCATACAGGATAACCAGGCAGCCTGCAATAACGGCAATGATACGTACGGCTTTCATGGATTGCGCTCCTTTATGATTCGTATTGAGCGATGAGGTCGGACGCGATCATCGCGGAAGCGGTTACGGTCGGCACCCCGCCGCCGGGATGGGTCGACGCGCCGACGAGATAAAGCCTTTTGATCTGTTTGGACTTGGCCGAGGGTCTGAACATCATCGCATTCGTCAGATCCTGTCGCAATGCGTAGATGGCGCCTTCCGGCGATCTCAACCGTCGTTCAAAATCCACCGGAGTCGAGAAATCCGCATGGACGATATGATCCCGCAACCCGGGAAGATATTTGCTCTCCAAGTATTTGATGACGTTTTGCTTGATCGTTTCTTTTTCCTTGTCCCAGGTCGTGCCCACAAGCCGGTAGGGCCCGGGGGCCAGGGTGACGGCGATGATATGGTGTCCGGCAGGCGCCAGAGACGGATCGGACCGGGTCGTCCAGCTCAATATGCCGAATTGTTCGGCGGGGAATCTGCCTTTTTCGTATTGATCGAACCAGTAGTCGTTCATCTGCTGCATGGGGACCGTCATCAGGGTATGATGATCTTTCAGCGGCGGGGCATAGTCCAAGCACAGATAGATCATCGGCGTGG
Organism: Syntrophaceae bacterium; assembly: GCA_039680665.1. Classification (GTDB taxonomy): domain Bacteria; phylum Desulfobacterota; class Desulfomonilia; order UBA1062; family UBA1062; genus JAKQBR01. Next base: position 1,128 of record JBDKSM010000207.1, read on the forward strand.
CCATGGAGTAGCGATAACTCTTATATCCGGCTCTGGCAAGCCAGGAGAGATTGTTCTGGTCGATCATTTCCGTGTAGAGCGTTTTGGAATTGATGTCGGAAACGATGACTTTCGCGCTGATCACGGTCCCGTCGGAAAGCTTCACGGCCTTGGCCGTCCTGTCTTCCACAAGGACCTTTTCCACGGTTGCATTGAGCCTAACTTCCATGCCTTTCCGCTGGCCGCATTTCTGAAAGCCCAGCGGGATGCCGATCATTCCGCCCCTGGCGTAATAGATTCCGGCGTGTTCCGCGTAGGGGATCATGGAAAAGTGTCCGGGCAGTATGGCCGGCGGCAGTCCACAGTAGAAGCTGTGGAAAGAAAGCGCCTCCAGAAGCTTTTCATTTTTCAGATGTTTTCTCAACACCCCTTCGTAACTGCCGAAAAAGAGCGAGCCGTATTTCAGAAGGGAGGGGGTCTTGGCGAAAAGCTTGCACACATCCCACAGGGAGCGCGCCGGAGTGACAAAGAATCCGTCCAGGGCGGCCTTCAGGAATCCGTCCATCTCTTTGGCATACGCCTCCCAGCCGCGGACGTCTTCGGGCGCCAGTTTCCTGATTTCCTCTTTTGTCTTTTCGAGGTCAATCGGAAAGGTGATTTCCGTTCCGTCGTGCAGCCTGGCGGTGAATGTCGGGTCAACCGCAATAAGGTCGACCTCTTTCCGGAACGTTGTCCCCATGCGTTCGAAGGCCCAGTTGATGACCTGCGGAAATTCTATAATGGACGCGCCAATGTCGATTCTGTAGCCGTTTAATTCATAGGTCGAGCAGCATCCTCCGACGCGCTCGGCCTGTTCCAGAACCAGAACCTTCCTGCCCTGATGCGCAAGCAATGCGCCCGCGCAAAGGCCACCGATACCCGCGCCAATCACGATCACATCATAATCACTCATCGGGTTCCTCCGTTTTAGCACTCATGGGGCCGGATTTTGTTGTATCACATGCAATTGTCTTTCGTCCATGGCCAGGCCGTTGCGGATTGACTTTCTAAAAACAAACGGGAAACAAATGGGAAGGCGTGAGGTCTTGTTTTTTTGCGCTTTTTCCATCAAATGCGAGAAACAAGACCCCGCCCCTTTCCTGGCCGTCCTCGTATGTTCAATGCATCTCACATGCCGTATTCGGCCCGTTCGATAAGCTCGATCTGCATCTCCTTGTTCAGCGTTACAAAATAGGCGTTGTAGCCGGAGATCCGCACCAGCAGGTTGCGGTAGTTCTCCGGATTGGCCATGGCATCCTTGAGCATATCCGAGGTCACCACGTTGAACTGCATCTGCATACCGCCGTCCTGGAAATAGGTCTTAACATATGAATACATGGTATCCACCAGCTTTTCGCGGGAATCCTTGATGCCGGGGATGATCTTGACATTGAAGGCGATATTGTTGTCCATGTTGGACCGATCGAGCTTGGCCACATCGCGGATATTGTCCAGAAAATTCGGAGATGCCGACGGGTGCGGGGTGAGTCCGGGCGTGAAGGCCTTGCCCGCCCTGCGGCCGGACGGCAGGGCGCCGGAGAGATTGCCATAGGCCACATGCTGGGACATGGACCAGAATCCGGCCGTGTATTTTCCTCCGCGGAAATTGGTATGGGCATGCCAGCTGTCATGCACCAGCCGGGCAACACGATCGGCCATGGCCACGGCCTCGGGATCGCCGGACCCGAAATGCGCCACCTTGTGCTGGACCAGGGCCTGGATCCTGGCGTCGTGCATGAAGTTAGCGTCGATAGCGCGTTTGAGGTCCTTGAACGTTATGAGCTGCTCATCATAGACCAGCTTCTTGATCACCATGAGCGAATCAGTCACATCGGCCAGACCGATATTGGACGTGCCGGAAGAATTATAGAGCGCACCGCCGCGGGTGACGTCGCAGCCCTTGGCGATTGAACCCTCGATGAGCGCGCTCAGGAGCGGCGTAGGGCGTAGGGCGGCATGCGCCTCGGCCAGCCGGTTGTTGAGCTCCACGGCCTGGTCGATCAGAAAACATTGCTGCACGGCATAGGCATTGAAAAAATCGTCAAAGGTCTTGAAGGCTTCGATCTCGCCGGTGCGGGGACCGACATCCCACTGCATGCCGGGATGGCGGCCGTTGTTCAGCGCCATCTCGAACGCCGCCACCTGGTTCATGAGGATGGAGCCGGTATGCGCCATATGCCGCCCGGACAGGGTGGGCTCGACGCAGCCCGTGGCCGACCAGTCGCGGATGTCTTCGATGGGGTAATCGTGCTGGGCCAGGGAGGCGAACACGCCGCTATCGCCGTGCATCGAAGGCGTGGCCGCGGTGATGACATTGACCTCGCACAGGCGCTTGAGATAGGTGTCGCTGTTCTTATCCGGATGGAAGCGGGCGTTCACGTTGGGATCGCGGATGGAGAGCATCTCCGTGACTTTGAGGAAGATATAGGTCATGTCGTTGACCGCATCCTCGCCTTGCGGGGTGACCCCGCCCAGCGTGATGGCCTGATCGGAGGAACTGCCGCCGAACAGGTAGTTGCCGATGTCCGGGACCAGCGGCAGGTGGTCGGTGCCGCGCATGTAGAAGCAGCCGATCAGCTCGACGGCATGTCGGATATAGGCGTCACGTTCGGCCGCGGTAGCGAGCTTGTGCATGTCGCGTTCGAAATAGGGCTGCAGCCACTGATCCAGTCGTCCGAGCGACAGGCCGGTATTGGTGTTTTCCATGTGAATGGCCACCCACATGATCCAGAGGGCATTGACCGCCTCGTCCAAAGTCTCGGCCGGATAAGCCGGTACGCGCGTGCAAATGCGGGCCAGGTGGAGGAGCTCGGCGGCACGCCGCTCATCGCTGGCCGAGGAGGCCAGGCGCCGGGCCTCCTCGGCGAGGTGCGCGGCGTACACGTTCACTCCCTCCAGGGTGATGCGCATGGCTTCGAGCGCCCGGCGTTGGGAGTCGTCCCGCTCGGCCTTGAGGCGCGCATCGATATCGGTCATGATGCCGAGCGTGCCCTTGTGCAGCAGGCGCGGGAAGTCCGGGATCGTATGCGAAATCCCCACGGATTTCCAGACGAAATAGAATACCCAGCGCTGCTCGATCTGCAGGCTTAAGGGATCGTGGTAGCGGGTCCGCACCTGTTCGCGGAAATTACGCCGGGCCCAGAACGGGAAGATATCGTGCAGGGTTTCGGCATCCTCCGGCGAGATGCGATAGGGATTGAGCATGCGCTGCTGTACGGAATTGAGCTCGCCCCAGATCATGGTCCCCTGCGCATCAGGGTAGATGACCACCCCGGTGGGTTCCTTGGCCGTGGTGGTCCCGGCGATCAGTTCATCCGGCGCGATGATAGGCCGTTTGTGCTCCATGAGATGTTTGAAGGCATAGGCCTGTCGGAGCTCCGGAACCCACGGCCGCCCCTGGCGGTCCTGTTCGAAACCATTGGCGCGGTACCATTCGGTCAGGAGGCGCGGGCGCTCCGCGCACACCTCGGGTTTGGTGGTGAAATGGCGGTCGAGGAAGGTTCGTAGACGCGGAAAATCTTCCAGGCCGTAGCGGCTCAGATAGGGATCGTCCAGGAATTTCACCCCCCGGTCCACCCGTTCGGCGCGCATGCGGTAGCGTTTGCGGGCGGCGAGCTCATCGGCCAGCGCGGGATCGTCCACGCCATAGAGAGCCTTGCGCGCCAGGATGTCTGCGCGCTGTTTGCGATCGAGCATGCGTTGGTGCTTTTTGCCCAGCAGCAGTGAGATATAGAAATTGAACAATTGGAGATAGGCCAAGTTGCCGTCCAGGAACATCTTGTTGTGCAGAATCAGGGTGAACATCTCATTGGGCGTGGTATTGAGCATCTCGATCAGGGTGCGGTCACTTACGAAACGCAGCACCGCATCCACGTCGGCCGGGATGGGCGAGGCGACACTCACCCGCCCGTCCTTGAACATGATGGCCTGCGACACCGAGCCGCTCTCGGTCCTGAAGCCGACCGAAAAGTCGATCCATCCGTCCGTATTGCGCAGATACCGACGCAGGCGCGGGACATGGTTGAACATCAGCGCCATGAGTACCAGCAGAAACCGGGTAATGATATTCAGAGGCGTCAGCTTCATCGGGGGTTTTTCTCCTTTCGTAATGCCTTGAACGGCAGCATAAGTTCGGCGACCATGCGGTCCATGGTCTGTTCCGCATGGTCGTCCACCTCCTGCAGCACGCGGCTGTTGTAAAGGTTTACGATGCCGTTGAGCATGCTCCATACCTGGATCAGGCGGAAACGGGCCTCATCAGCCTCCATACCCAGTTCCGCAAATACCGCCAGGGTAAGTTCGGCCGCTTTCAGGGCGGTCTGCTTTTCGTGGAACGCCACCGGCTCCATGTCCGTGCCGACATAATCGGCGTACTTAGGGGTATTGCGGCTGAACATGATCTCGTAGTACTCCGGGTTGTGCACGCCGAAGTCGATATAGGCGCGCATCATGCCGAGGATGCGCTTGTTCACGGGGAGCGTGCGGTTGTCGGCCTTCGCAAAGCGTTCAGAAAGCATCTCGAACCCTCTGGTCTGGATGCGGAGATAGAGTTCGTCCTTGTTGCGGTAATAGTTATAAATATTGGCGGCGGTCATGCCCAGCTTGGCCGCCAGTCTGCGCATGCTGAAGTGCACGAACCCGTCGTCGATCAGGAGTTGAAGGGCCGTGTCCAGGATGCGGCCCTTGACTCCCGACACTTCCGCCCCGTTTCGCGCGGCCTTCGGCATAGCCCCTCCCGAAAGATATGAACGGTGTTAACTTAACAATGTTCATGAAAGTTGTCAATGTTCATGATGAAAAGACAATGGGGTCACAGACAGGCAGACAACCGGGTCAGGCTTTATCACATGTTCCTCTTTACCGGGTTCGGAAACCGGACCATGCGGCTGATCGGAGAAGCTATGGGACACCCTTCTTATCATGGATATCCCCTTTCCCGGTTTAATTGAGAAACGGAATACAGTTGCAATTAGCCGTGCTGCTGGTAAAAATGCTCTATGCGCCTGAAAAGATTTCAGCGGATAAGCCTGGGCATCATTATTTTTTTCAGTTTAAGTGCCATATCCTACGCGGGCACGGTGCCTGACATTGATCACGGATCTCTGGAGGGCAAAAGGATATTTCTCGATCCCGGCCATGGCGGAACTGCCGCCAATGATCCGCTGCGCACCGGTCCCGATGGTATAACCGAAGAAGCGGTCAATCTTCAGGTAGGCTTGCTCCTGAGGGATTCGCTCGTTCAGGCCGGTGCGTCTGTGACCATGAGCAGGACAACCGATAGCGATGTTCCGCTCATGGAACGGGTACGCGCGGCCGTAGAAAGCCAACCCGACATCCTGGTCAGCATTCATCACAACGCCGCGGTTAGCGAGGATGTCACCAATTACCCGTGCGTTTTCTTCTGGGGCAGCGATACGGTCAACCCTGCCAGCTTTGATCTGGCCAAGCACCTTCTTAGCGAGTTTGAAAACCTGATCGGTGCTCAAGGAAGGGTGCTTTCCGATTTCAGCGTGTATCCGGAAACCGGCACACTGATCCTGCGCGAGACACGCTACCTCTGTCCCGGCGTTATCGGCGAGGCCGGATTCATTACCGACCCGGAACATGCCAAGCGTCTCATGGACCAAACGTATCTTCAGGCCGAAGCGGAAGGCTACGTTCATGCCCTCTCAAGATACTTTCAGCGAGGGTGTCCCACGGCTTTAGCCCGCTTTTCATGTCGGGTTGATCGCGAGGCCCCGGCCAAAAATCTGATCCGCGAGGCGCATCCCGCCATAATGGTTGAGCTTAAAAGCGGGACCGATCTGAAGGGGATCGATCTTTCATCGCTTTCCTTAAGCTTGGACGGCATTCCGGTGACCTTTGAAAAATTGTCCGGCCAGGAGGTCCGGGTCTGCTATGGCAAAAGAATTTACCCCGGAACGCACCGGCTTAAGTTTCAATTCAGGAACAGCAACAATCAGAGCAGCATGGTGTATACGCTGCCGTTCAGCCTTGAAATCCATAAAGGCGACCTTGAGGCCCTGACACAAGCGGGTCGTAATCTCATGAGAAAGAACTCATCGCGTGAAGAGGGTTTGAAAATGCTGAGCGCCGCCCTTTCCATAAACCCCACGGGTCCTGGGGCTGATTCCCTGCTCTACGAACTGTCGGAGGGATTCAGGCGGTACGGCGACAAGGTGCAATCCCAGTATTATCTGGAAAGGCTTTACTATTTTTACCCCCAGAGCAGCTTGAGGGGCAAAATTGAAAGGAGCATCCGCACAAGGCGAGGCTATCATTTTCCGGCCGAGTTTTTTGGCAAAGAAGTGATGATCATGGATGCGGGAAAGGGAGGTGTTCCCAGTGAGTAATAATACCTTTATCATTACCCCCAGCTACCTGATGAAGAAAAAGCGTGACCACGCGTTAGGGCTCCGGACGCTCTCGCAGCTGGGCTTCACGGTGGTGAACCCGGAGTTCCCCACCACGCTGCCCTCCCCCACAGAGAAAGCGGAGCAGATACACCGCGCGTTCAGCGATCCTGGCATCGACCTGATCCTGGCGCAGCGGGGCGGCTACAGCGCCATGAAGTCGCTGCCCTTCATCGACTTCGACCTGATCAGAAACCATCCGAAGATAATCGCGGGTTTCAGCGACTTAAGCGGGCTTTTGAACCTGATCTATGAGCGAGCGGGCCTGGTTACCCTGCACGCGCCCATGGTGATCAACCTGGACAAGCCGAGCGCGTTCACGCTGAAGTCGTTCTTGAGCGCCCTGAACGGATTCCCGCAGAAGAACCTGCTTAAGGGGGCGCCGGTCACGGTCTGCCATCCCGGCGTGGCCACCGGCGTGCTCAAGGGCGGGAACCTGATCACTTTGACCGCTTTGATCGATACGGACTGGGAGATCGACCTCACGGGAGCGATCCTGTTCCTTGAGGACGTGGACGAAAAACTGCACCAGGTCGACCGCTACCTGACCCAGTGGATCTTCGCCGGAAAATTCAGAGGGGTCAAGGGGCTGATCCTGGGCGACTTCCGGAAGATCAGAAACTCACGAATCTATGAAATCCTGAGCTCGCAGATGGAGGTGGATTTCCCGGTGGTCCACACCCCGTATGTCGGTCATGTCAAAAACAAGATCACCCTGCCGGTCGGCGCCAAGGTGGAGCTGAACACGGCAAGAAAACAGCTCCTGATTCAGGAAATCAACCTTCCGGGGAGGCGCTGAATGAACTGGGTATGGCTGATTCTCTTATCCGTCGGCGTGGTCTTCGCCATCTTCACCGGGAACCTGGATGCCTTCACCAAAGCGCTCTTCGACGGTGCCAAATCGGCGGTCGAGGTCTCGCTTTTTCTGCTCGGAATCGTGTCGATCTGGATGGGCATAACCAAGATCCTGGAAGATTCCGGGCTGATCCACCGCATCGCCCACCTCTTCCGGCCGATCATCGCGCGTCTGTTCCGGAACATCCCGGGTGATCACCCCGCCATCGCGGCCATCACCCTCAACGTGCTGGCCAACCTGTTCGGGCTCGGCAACGCGGCCACCCCGCTCGGGATCAAGGCCATGCAAGAGCTGGATACCCTGAATCCGGACAAGCAGACCATCAGCTTCGAAATGATGATCTTCATCGTGATCAATACGGCCAGCATCCAGCTGATCCCCTTCACGGTGATCGGGATCCTGGCCGGCTTCGGCGCCGCGAACCCGGCGGCGATCGCGCTGCCGACTTTGATCGCCACCCTCATCTCAGGCCTGGCCGCGCTCCTGATCCTATTCGCCTTCCGGAGGGCACTGAAATGATCCAGTACGTCAATTACATCTCGCTCCTCATCATCCCGCTCTTCATCCTGTTCACGCTCCTTTATGGAAGCGCGCACAAGGTGAGGGTCTACGACTCCTTTGTGGCCGGGGCCAAGGAGGGGCCGAAGATTGTCCTGAACATCTTCCCCTACCTCCTGGCGATCTTCGTGGCGATCAAGGGTTTCCAGGGCTCGGGCGCGTTCGACTATCTTAAAAATGGATTTTATCAGCTCTTCGCCGGGCTTCATATCCCGATCGAGGTCTTCTCCATGGCTCTTATCAAGCCCTTGTCCGGCAGCGCCTCCACGGCCCTGTTCACCGATATCGTCAAGAGCGCCGGGCCCGACTCCATGGCCGCGAAGATGACCGCCATCATCATGGGTAGCGCGGAGACCACCTTTTACGTACTGGCGGTCTACCTGGGGGCGGTGAACATCAAAAACAGCCGTTACCTGGTCCCGGTCTGCCTGATCGCCGATTGCTTCGGGATCGTGGTGGCTATCATCGTGGCGAGGGCTTTCTTCTGATGTGCAGACTCTTCGGCGTCACCCATTTCGATCTGAGCCGCCATGAGGCGCTCATCAAAGGCTTTTGCGACCTGGCCTTAAACGGCGCGGTTATGCCGGGGGACCCGCCCGGGCACTTAGATGGCTGGGGGCTCGCCCTGTACCGGGAGGGAAAACTGGAGGTCCACAAGAGCGGGGCAAACCTGCTGGAAGAGACCGACCGGCTTTGGGATTTACTTCAAAGGACGCCCTTCTCCCCGGTCCTGATCCTCCATTTGCGCAAGTCCGCCTGGAAGGGCAGCTCCACCGCCCGGCACGCCCACCCATTCCAGTACGGCAATGTCGCCTTTGCCCATAACGGCGTGGTCTACGGATACGAGCGGCTCCTTCCCGCCATAACCTTGCCCGGCCTAAAGCCCGACGCCCTGGACACGGAGGTCTTTTTCTATCACGTAATGAGCGGCGCACAGACCCATGACCTGGGCCAGGCGTTTCTGGGCACGGCCGGCCTGATCAAGCGGGAGTACCGGTACTCGGCCCTGAACACCCTCCTCACAGACGGGGCCAGGCTCTTCGCGTACCGGGACTCAACCAAGGAGCCGGACTACTACTCGCTCTTCACGGCCCGCGAGAAGGACTCGGTGTATATCTCATCCGAGCCGCTTTCCGAGACGCTCATGTGGACGCCGATGGACAACGAGGAATTTCTGGAGATCCCCGTATGACCCACCCCCTCAATTGAACTCATAGATGAAGGGACGGATATCGCGCCTACCTTATCAACAGCTCCAGCAGGGGCTACGGGGGTCTTGTCTTTTGCATTAAATCTGAGGTCTATGCCAGAGACAGGAACCGACACGTAAGGGCCATCTTTCAACTCTCAATGAATTTTTCGGCATGTTGCACCCCCAAAGTCCTTAATCATTTCCCCCGAATTTAAATGCTGATCCTGAGTTTATGGGAATAATGCGATAGCGAAATAAAGACTGCATGATAGTTTTGCCCTTGACATATAATCAGCTATCCCAGAAGGTAGAATAGTTTTAAGACAGCGTCCAGCACAAGGATGGCGCAAAAAAACGGGCAAACAATTTTCTGAAGGGAGGGCTTGATATGAACAAACAGGATTTGGTGGCAGAGGTTGCAAAGAAAAGCGGTCTTACCAAGGCTTCAGCCGAGAAGTGCATGAACTCGTTCATGGAGGTAGTCACCAAGCAACTGGCTAAAGGCGACAAGATTTCGCTGGTCGGTTTTGGAACATTTTCCGTGACAAAGACGGCGGCCAGGACGGGCAAAAACCCCCGCACGCAAGAAACCATCAAGATCCCCGCCGGAAAGCGACCGAAGTTCTCAGCCGGGAAAGCGCTGAAAGACGCCGTAAATAAAAAGAAATAACTATGCCTGAGCAGGCGGTTGAGGTTGCTCCGAACCGCCTCCTCCAATTTAACCTGTTAGGGACTCTGGGTGACAGGTCTTGTTTTTGTATTGGGCAGAAAAAATGCAAGAAACAAGACCTGTCACCTAAGAGCCTTTAGTAGGGATACGTGGTAATGGTATCGTTGCCGAAGAAATATTGACCGGAATTCAACCGGCCGACAACTTAGATGGTTACCTTGCCGTTATCAGAAAACACTTTCATGATGTCGCGCCTTTTGAAAAGATATCGGCTTTTGCAGTGCCTGCCGGCAAGGTCATGGTGGCCGTCACATGTATCACCAGCCAATCGATGCGTTTTACGATACTTGGGTTTATCGTTTACGCCAGGCCCTCTATAATTCGATCGAGGAGAGCCTCCAATCGGCCGTTATTTGCCAGCACCTTGGGGACTGCCGTAAAAAGATCAAGCTGTTTGCCCATTCCGATGATGACAATCGAAAAGGGGAAGCCTTCCACGCATATCGGTCTGGCATGCACGGCATGGGTGGTAAATCCGTCTCCCTGGAATGCCTCAGGGCTATACGCCCCCATGTTCGAAATGAAGCCGGAATATCGGTAGCGTCCGATTCGGTGTGAATAATCGGCGTCTTTCATGATAAGCGTCTCAATGACCTTGAGCGGCAGATAGTTCATCAGCTTATCTTCAAACGTGGCGTAGCCGTCTTCACGTACGGAGACCTTGCGTTTGATTTCAGTTACAATATCTTCGATATTCATGTCCGGTGTTATGTGGATGAAGAGGGAGGATGTCAGGTTGCTCGTTGATTTCAATCCGGGCCTGCGCGATCGCAAGTCCATCGGGATACCGAACCGTACATTGCCTTTCCCATGCCGCCACGCTTCTCTGGCCAATACCAGTGCTATCTTGGCAGGGATCTTGTTAAAAGATCCGGTAATCCTTCTCCTGAGATATGAAATGCCCCGCTCGGAACCCTGTGCCCGACCGGTGGGTCCAAGGAATCGGCCGGTGACCTTATAGGCGGGTTTGTAGGTATGATTCAGGAGATCGGTCTCTAGAACGATTTCATCGGACTTCTTGACCTCTTCCCCCCTGAGCGCACGGAAAATGTCCTCGGCCCAGGTCATAAGTCCCCGGCCGTCCATCACCGCATGGTGAGCACGAATGGCCACGCGTGGGGTATCGCCCTTGATCAGGCACACCTCTGCCATGGGACCGGTGCGAGGAACGAAGTTGTTTAAGATATCCGAGGCATCGTATGTATCCCACTGCCGTGAATCAATTACGCGTACCGGCGGAGTGACCCCGGAATCTATGAAACGGCTGAAATTCAGATGTCTCCTGAGGACCATCCTGGAGCTTGGGTCGGCAGCCGACGCAATGGCAACGGCCTTTTCCCAGCGCTCTACATCAAGAGTTCCGCTCCCTTCAAAAACGAACTGCATGCAAAGTGATGGGTAGACTTCATGTGCCGCCACATATATTCGGGCATTCAAACCCACATCACGCGCCGTGTTGTTCACTATGAACCTCCTGTCTGAGGTTGCGATGAGACGGGATTAATGGTTTCGTGAATCTGTTCCAGGCCGATGGTCCGACTGATCCCCTGCAGGAGGCGCTCAAACCGGTTATCGGTGGCAAGCGAATTGAGGATCGAGACGATTATCTCGACACGATCCTTGCTGCCGGCCAATACGATAAAGACCGGATAGATATCCCAATAGGGTGGTATGGTGAAGGTCGTTTCGGTATAAAACCCCCCGCCGCAGAATGTCGGCATATCGACACCGCCCAGATTGGAAATCAAGGCCGTGGCGCCGTATTGTCCTGTCTTCCGACTCTTCTCGGCCATCCATCGCATGCCGATTCCCATAAGTTTTATGGGGATGTAATCACTATTGATTGAGACCGTTTGCTTAAAGGACATGCAGTCATATTTTCCCTCGATCTGTCTCATAATGTCTTGCTTGATTGATTCAGGGCTGGAATCCTTGGTGACATCGACATAGAGGGACATGGTCAGATTACCGGTTGAACGCAGGCCGGGCTTCCGGAACCTCAAGTCCACAGGGATCATTAATCGTACGATGCCTTCACGGTACTGCCACGCCGACTGAGCCACCGCCCACCCGAGCTTGCCCAATATATTCGAAACCGGACCTTTGAAGCTCAGTCGCCTCCAGGTAACGCCGGGCCAGCTCGGTCGAGGTATTCCGGTAGGGACGATGCAATCTCCCGGTGGATATATCTTGGTTTTATCGGTGATTGTGGACATCAGCCTCCCCTCGGTCAAGGATGAACAGGTGCCGAGTGGTTCTTCTCCGCGTAAGACCCTGAAGATATCTTTGACCCAGGTATACGTCCCTCTCCCATCCATGACGGCATGATTGATCCGAAATACCAGGCGAGCAATAGGGCCTTCCAACAACACAACCTCACACGTCGGACCGCTGTACGGCAGAGGGTCGTATAAAAACGATGCGCCATCAGGATTATAACCGCTCCATGCCTCTCCCAAGGCCCTCTTTACGCGGGGATTAATACCGGAATCCACCCAATGCGCCCACCTCGATGCACCCTTAAGAATCAATCTACTTCCGGGATTGGCCTGAGAAGCTTTGGCAACAGCGGCTTGGAGGTGATCGAAATCCACCGTTCCATACCCTTCCATGACAGTTTGAAATACACTGAGATTGGTAGGAACCACACTCTCGAGCCCCAGCCATAAGCGTTCCGCGCTTGATAACGGTCTTTGAAACCTCTTCTGCATAGGCGATCCCTTCATGAAATTATTGCTTCTTCATACCGTAAGATACATCCCTATTAAATTCAGCGAAGCAAGCTACGAAGAATTTATCCGAAAAAGATATTATGTAGATTAATGAACCTTACCCAATAAATTCCGAGTGTTTTTCGCTCCATTGATCGAACTTATGCAAAATAGGCACCATATCGGAGCATCCCAGCAATGCTGATCACGGCCTGTTATCCACAGTTTGAATAGTATTGAGACAAAGGCAAGGGTTAATATTCTTCCTGAATCGAGAAAATATTTTCCTATGTAAAAACATCAAGTATCACCACCAACCCTCAAGATTTCCTTCCTTTCGCCCTTTTTGCCACCTTTTATCCAGACCCTCGTCGGTTAGGGAGCGCGGCGCGGCACCATGGTCTTGTCCAGGTGCTCGGCCAAGAGTTTCTCGGACACGGTGAGGTCGTAAGGCATCTAGCGTGTTCATCCAGCTCTGCGCATCCGCGAAATAGGGGGACGTCCCCATTTGATCCTTCAGAACAATACTCCTGAGGTTATCTATGCAAGTACGGTTGAAGTGTCTCATCGTGCTCGGCATGCTTGAGGGCATCAGCTATTTCGTCTGCATAAAGATGTGCAGGAAGGAAGATGGAAGCCGCGGATGGGAATATATTCTTGTAGGCCGATGGCTTGTCGGGAGGCATGAATTTGCCTCCTGATCCTTTTTAATTGTGTCAGTTTCTGAATTCCATGCTATGGTATTGCGATGATTTCAATGAAGTCTACAACAAGTGATGGCTCGGCATATCAAGTCATGGATGGAGATAAGCTCATCGGCCTCATTCGAGTGAAAAGAGATTTAACCTGCGATATGTACCAGGCGTCGATTTATCGGCCAGGGGAAAAAGCGAGTAACGAGAGACGATTCGATAGCCCTCAAGATGCACTCGATTGGATTGGGAAGAACTATGAGCAGGCCAGGTAGGCATTGGGGACAGAGGGATACCCGGGGCATCCCCACCTGATCCTTTTTCCATTTTTCTAAAAAGTCCAGCTGGGCTTGCTTTCTCCATGAGCCTGTGTCAATCTCAGAAAGACACGGATACATTATCCGTCAGTCATCGTGCCTGCCTTATGCCTAACGGGAGGTTTTGAAGAATGAAGAAACTTGTGACCGGCGCAACCGGGTTCATCGGTTCGGCCATCGCGCGCGAGCTCATCAAGGATGGGGAGGAGGTCAAAGTCCTCATACGGAAAACCAGCGACACCCGCAACATTGATAAACTCGATGTCGAGAAGGCCTATGGCGATATCCGCGACAGCGAATCCATGAAAAAGGCACTCGCGGGCTGCGACACGCTTTATCTCACGGCCGCCTATTTCGCGCACTGGGCGCCGGACCCAAAACTGCTCTACGAGGTCAACGCCGGCGGCACGAAGGCATCGCTTAAGGCGGCCCTTGAAGCCGGAGTGGATAAGGTCGTCTACACCAGCACTAACAACGCCATAGCGGCCAGCGGCCCCGTACCTGCGAATGAAGAAAAGACCTTCAACTACTGGGAAGCCCGCGACCACTACTCCATGTCCAAATACATCGCCGAAAACGAAGCCCGAATCTTCATCACCCGCGGGCTGCCGGTCGTGATTGTCAATCCAACCCTGGTCATCGGCATCAACGACATCAAGCCCACACCCTCGGGGCAGATGATCATCGATGTGGTCAACCGGAAGATGCCAGGGTACATCGACGGGGGCGTGAACATCGTCGATGTCGAAGACGTGGCCCGCGGCCATGTCCTGGCCGCAAAAAAGGGCCGCGTGGGAGAACGGTATCTCCTGGGCAACACGAATATCACGGTGCAGGGTTATCTGAAGCTGATCGCGGAAATCGCGGGGGTAAAACCGCCGGCCGTCAAACTGCCCTACAATCTCGCCCTCAGGCTTGGACATCTTTTCGAGCTTGCCGCATCCATCACCAAGAAACCTCCGCTGGTCACCGCCAGCGAGGTAAGGATCGGCAAGATGATGGAATGGTATGACTGCTCCAAGGCGGTGAACGAGCTCGGCCTGCCGCAGACACCGATTGAGATGACCATTCAAAAGGCCTTGAACTGGTTCAAGGAGCATGGATATCTTCGGAACACGTGAGGACAACACCTTGATTCGTCTTCAGGGCAAGGCGCCATCGATGGCCCGGGACTGGCATTCATTTTTCAGATACGCTGGAGGAAAACAAAATGGTTTATGAAGGCATCTTTCCCGTTGTCCCGACCCTGCTCAATGATGACGAACAGATTGACCATGAGGGGCTGAAGCACCTGATTGACTACTACATCTCCTGTAGGTGCCAGGGCCTGGTTGTGCTCGGCAGCGGCGGGGAGTTTCCCTACTTCACTTTGGAGGAAAAACGCGCCATCATCGCCACTTCCGCCTCAGTCTGCGCCGGGCGTATACCCCTAGTAGCAGGTTGCGGCTTTTACAGCCTGCAGGAAACCATTGCCTTCATCCGCGCCTGCCAGGGTCTCACGCTCGACGGCTTGCTGGTGGCACTGCCGACGTATTACCCGCTGAAGTACGAGGACGTTTTCGCCTACTACCGCGAGATCTGCCGGAGCGCGCCCTGCCCCGTGCTCTACTACCATTTTCCCCAGATGACCGGGCTCTTTTTCACCCCGGAGCAGCTTGGCCGTATCCTGATGATCGAAGGCATCGCGGGCATGAAGGTGAGCGCCTTCTGCCTGCGCGAAATGAAAAGCCTCCTGGCGCAGGTGAGAGGCAAACCTTTCAGCCTCTTTGCCGGCGTATCCTTCCTGCTGCGCGATACCCTGGCCATGGGCGGCCAGGGGGTTATCGACCCCATCGCCTCTTTCGCGCCGCGGCTGGTGCTGGATGCTTTCCGAGCCTGCCGGGATGGACAAGCTCAAAAAGCGCACATCCTTCAGGAGCAGATCCTGGACCTGATCCCGATCATGAACTCGCTGTACCTGCCCGCCCTGATCCAGAAGCGGGCCTTTCAGGCGCTCTCACACCTCAGGCGACCGTCACGCGGCGCCGGCACCGTCTCCCGGCACGCCCTCACGAAGGAGACGCTCAGACAGCTCGGCCATCCGATCTCGGCGCGCGTCAGGTCACCCCTGCCCCAGATCACGGCAAGAGAGCGCTCGCGGATTGCGGCCATCATTGCGGGCAACACCGACTTGCAAAATGAATCCTATCGCTGAAAAGGTTCACCGCAGAGGGCTAGAAAACTTCAAAATTGGATCTACTCTCTTTGCCTGACCGAAAGCTTCCATGGTCAGCGGTTCTGTGTCACTGCCTGTGAGTGTGTTTTTTCATGGACTCCATCAAACTGGACTCGCAGTTCTTTATAGTTCTCAGCTCTCTATAATAGGAGCCCAAAGATGAAAACAATAGCGCCCATCATCTCAAGACCTTCCTCAACCGTTGCAGGTATGAAGTATGTCATATTTATGAACCCGTGCAATTCAGCATAACGGCCCCGATACTTTCGAAACCGATGCAGACTCCGATGAAGAGGCATGCATCCGACAAGAAAGTGCGTCGCGTTTTCGCAAGAAGAAGCAACCAGAATCTCAGGAATTGCCATGTAAAACTGAAAACTGATATTATACACGGGGAGGTGCGAGGGTGTCGGGAAATATCAGCGTCGAGTCGCTGCAGCGCAAGGTCAAAAAGCTGGAATCAGAACTCAGGGCCGGCAGGCAAACCCTGGCCGAATTGAGCTTGAGCCTGGAACGCTTCACGACCCATTACCAGATCATCCCCATCCCCACCTTCTCCTGGCAGAAACAGGGTGCGGAATACATCCTGATCAGGCATAACGAGGCGGCCAGGGACGTACTGTCCGGCCGGCGGTCCGATATACTCGGCATTACGGCGGCCGAACTATTCGGGCACTTTCCCGGGATTCTGCAAGCCTTCGAACGTTGCTACGCCTCGCGTAGTGTTGACCGGGTCGAGGTCGATCTCTCCCCGGGCAGGAACCGGCAGCGCAACTACCTGGTCCACCTGGTGCTGCTGCCGCCCGATATCGTGCTCATGTACTTCGAAGATATAACCGAGCGCAAAGCCGCCCAACTGGCTCTGCAGCGGGCACATGACCGGCTCGAGACCGAGGTGGCCCGTCGCACGGCCGAGCTGGTCAAGGCCAACAAGATACTGGAGCGCGACATCGCCAAGCGCAAGCGCACCGAGACCGCGCTGCGCGAAAAGGAGCAAGAACTGGAGGAGCAGGCCCGCCACCTGTCGGAGATGAACACGGCGCTCAAGGTTCTGCTCGATTACCGCGAAGAGGAGCGCAAGAAACTGGAGCGGCATATGCTGGTCAACGTGAAGAAGCTGGTCTTTCCGTACCTGGACAAGCTGGAGCGCTGCGCCCGCGACCGGGAACAGAAGACGTACCTGCACATTGTCCGCGCCAACCTCAAAGATTTCATCTCGCCCTTTGCCCAGGCGCTCTCAGCGCACCAGCTGAACTTCACTCCGGCCGAGATCCAGGTCGCGGACCTGATCCGCCGCGGCACGCCCAGCAAGGACATCGCCGAGCTGCTGCAGGTTTCCACCAATGCCGTGGCCTTCCACCGCGCCAACATCCGCCGCAAGCTCGGCCTTTGCCGCAGCAAGGTCAACCTGCGCGCCCACCTGCAGTCCCTGGAGCCGTGAGTATCATTCATTGATAGTAGTTTCCTATCAAAAACCTGCCATTCTTTCTCTATTGTCATCCATGGCGTGCATGGCATACTGCTGCACAATCACATCAGGAGGTTGTTTGGAATGGCATGGCAGGAGGAGTACCAGCGCAAACTCGTCAACATCGAAGACGCGGCCAAGGTGATCAAGTCGGGCGACATCGTGTTCATGTCGGCCGGGCCGAGCTGTCCGATCGATGTCGTCACGGCCGTCAGCGCCCGCTACCTGGAGCTGGAAAACGTCAACATGGCCTCGGGGCTGCTCATGCACCCCTTCGAATATCTGAAAGGCGAATACAAAGGCCACATCACCCACAGCTCGGGTTTCCTGGGGCCGCTCGAGCGCATGTTCATGTCCCAGGGCAACATCCGCGTGCGCCCCTACCAGTTCTCCAAGCTGCCCAGGGTCATCCCCAACCGCGAGTACCAGGTGGCCATCTTCGAGGTCTCGCCGCCGGACGACAACGGTTTCATGAGCTTCGGGCCCGTGGGTACGTTCAGCAACGCCATCATCGCGCGTTACGTGAAGAAGATCATCGTGCAGGTCAACCGCCACACGCCCTTCGTGAACGGCATGGAGGCGCACATCCATGTCAGCCAGGTTGACTACATCTGCGAAAAGGACCACGACCTGGTGCAGATCCCGGACATGGCCATGGGGCCGGAAGAGGAAGCCATCGCCAAGCACATTGTGGAGCGCATCCCGGATAAGTCCTGCATCCAGCTCGGCTTCGGCAAGATCGCCAATGCCGTGGGCTTCTACCTGGAGGGCAAGAAGGACCTGGGCGTGCACTCGGAGATGCTGACCAACTCCATGATGACCCTGGCTGAGAAAGGCGTGATCACGGGGGCGTACAAGACCTACCAGCCCGGTCTCATGGCCTGCAGCTTCGGCACGGGCACGCGCCAGCTCTATGACTTCATGCACCGCAACCCCATGGTGGCTACGTTCCCCATCTACCAGATCTGCGACCCGGCCACCATCGCCAAGATCGACAACTTCATGTCCATCAACAACGCCCTGTGTGTGGACCTGATGGGGCAGGTGGGTTCGGAGTCGATCGGTTTCACCATGTACAGCGGCACGGGCGGCCAGCTGGACTTCGTACGCGGCACGGCCCAGTCCAAGGGCGGCAAGTCATTCATCGCGCTACGGTCCACGGCCGAGACCAAAGGCGGCCTGGTGTCGCGCATCAATACGGCCCTGCCGCTGGGCACCATCGTGACCACGCCGCGCACCGACGTGCAGTATGTGATCACGGAGTACGGCATCGCGGACCTGAGCGACTGCAGTTTAAGCCAGAGCGCCAATGCGCTCATCGCCATCGCCCATCCCCAGTTTCGCGACCAGCTTACCCAGGAGGCCAAGAAGGCCGGTTTGATCACCTAAATTAGAGGGAGGTGGTATCAGCAATGGCAAATGTAATCCTTGATGAACGCGATCAGAAATTCGTGCTGTACGAGATGCTGGGCCTGGAGAAGCTCTGCGAACACCAGCGCTACGCGGAGTTTTCGCGCGAGACCTTCGACATGATCCTGGCCGAGGCGCAGAAGTTCGCCGTGGAGGAGATCCTGCCCACGCTCAAGGAGGCGGACAAGGAAGGCTGCCGCCTGGAAAAGGGGCAGGTGCACGTGCCCACGTGCTTCCACCGCATCTACAAGCTGTTCTGCGAGGCGGGCTGGAACGCCATGGGCTTCCCGCCGGAACTGGGCGGGCAGGGCCTGCCGCACCTGATGCGCGTGGCGGCCAACGACTGGTTCCTGCACAACTTCGCCTTCATGGCCTATCCGGGCCTGTCCGCGGGTGCGGCGCACCTGATCGAAGTCTACGGCACACAGGCGCAGAAGGCCACCTACCTGGGCAAGATGGTGACGGGCGAATGGGCCGGCACCATGTGCCTGACCGAGCCGGGCGCGGGCACGGACGTAGGCAGCCTGATGACCAAGGCCGTGCGCCAGAGTGACGGCACCTTCCGCATCCAGGGCACCAAGATCTTCATCACCTCGGGCGACCACGACCTGACCGAGAACATCATCCACCCGGTGCTGGCGCGCATCGAGGGCGACCCGGCCGGCACCAAGGGCATCTCCATCTTCCTGGTGCCCAAGTTTCTGGTCAATGTCGACGGCAGCCTCGGCCGGCGCAACGACTTCGAGATCGCCAACATCGAGGAGAAGATGGGCATCCACGGCAGCTCCACCTGCCTGATCAACTTCGGCGATAACGGCGAATGCTACGGCGAGCTTCTGGGCGAGGAGCGCGAGGGAATGAAGGTCATGTTCCAGATGATGAACGAGGCCCGCATCGGTGTGGGCATGCAGGGCCTGACCAGCGGCAGCATCGCCTACCTGCACGCCCTGCAGTACGCCAAGGAGCGCCTCCAGGGCGCGTCGCTCATGAACTTCGCCAACCCGGACGCGCCGCGCGTACCCATCATCCAGCACGCCGACATCCGCCGCATGCTCTTATGGATGAAGGCGCACGTCGAGGCCATGCGCGCCTTCATGTACTTCGCCAGCTACTGCGGCGACCGCGCCGTGACCGCCGCGGACGAGGCCGAGGTGGAGAAATGGACCGGCATCTTCGAGGTGCTCACCCCGGTGTGCAAGGCCTACTGTTCGGACGTGGGCTTCATGGTCACCAACAACGCCATGCAGATCTACGGCGGCTACGGCTACTGCGCCGAATACCCGGTGGAGCAGTTCATGCGCGACGAGAAGATCGCCTGCATCTACGAAGGCGCCAACGGCATCCAGGCCCTGGATTTGGTGGGCCGCAAGCTGGGCATGAAGAAGGGCGCCAACTTCATGGCCCTCCTGGGCGAGATGAACGCCACCATCGCGCGCTACCAGGACGACCCAACTCTGGCCGACCTGGCCGGCGACACGCAGGCCGCGGTGAACGCCCTGGCCGACATGGCCGTGTTCTTCGCCAGAAGCGCCAAGGCCGGCAAGTTCATGATCCCGGTGGGCAACGCCTATCCCTTCCTGACCATGATGGGCCGGGTGGTGAGCGCCTGGTTCCTGTTCTGGCAGGCCGGCATCGCCCAGGAGAAGCTCTCCGCCCTGTGCGCGCACAGAGGCGTGGACCGCGCCGACGCGGCGCAGATGGGCGCCCTGAACAAGTCTGACCGGGACGCGGCCTACTACTCCGGCAAGCTGGCCGCGGCGCGCTACTTCATCAAGCACGAGCTGCCCATGGTGGACGCAGCGGTCAAGGCCATCAAGAGCGAAGACCTGAGCATCATGGACATCGCCGATGAGAGCTTTGTTGCATAGACCAGGTTCAATCTCCGCTGTCCTCTAGGAATCGTGGCGGACGGGTGGCAGCCGTTAACCGCCCGTCCGCCACGCGGGTTCGTCTGATCTGGATGCCATATCATCCGGAAGAGAATGCCGCCGATGCGACAGTAACAATGGAGAACGTCATGAATAAAAAGCAATCGATGATGAAAGGTTCTGATGCCATCAAGGCCGGGATTACGTGGCCTGTTATCAGCACGATCATGCTGTTGGTCACGGCATTCCCGCCAGGTTGGGGCAATGCACAGGCCGCCCCATTTGCGACTATGTACAGCATTGCAGCCGCGGATCGGACCATGCAGGACAAGGTCTATGCGGCCTTTGATGGCAATCGGGTTCATCTGTATTTGCGCGGATCATGCGCCGATTCGGTTTTTGATCTGGGCACTTACCCAGCCCTCAATCGGCAGGGATCCCTGGAAATCGACCTTACTGCCGATGGGCGTCATGAAGCCAGGCAGCAATTGGCTCGGTCTTTCGACGACATAGCGGCTCGTATGCGAGGATCTTCTTCACATAGTGGGCTTCCGGGCGTCAATGATGTTGATACCCCGTTGAAAAGAATACTGTTATTTTTAAAGGTTGATGATACCACCGATACAACGGCGGTCGAGCTTGCTCTGCAAGCTTTGGACAATGATATGGGCCTCATGAACGTCGCCGCCGCCATAGCGAACCTCAAGCAGGGCTATTTCGCCCAATGCAAGGTCGGCAAGACAGAGTCCGCCGTCAAGCAGGCCAAGGCCGGACTCATGGTGCAATTCCGCAAGCTGCTCGAAGACGATGCGGTACGCAATGTCTTCTACGAAAAGGAGGTTTTGGAATCGCTTTTCAAAGACATTACCTTGCTCGACCGGGAGATTGCAGCGCGCTATTCCTGCGCAGCCAAGCTTGCCCGAGCCGGAACCGGCACCGCGAATGAGTCTGTCATATCTGATCTGGAAGCGCTCGAAACCTTGTCCATCAAAGCAGTCCTCATGGAAGAATTCTATCAAAGTTTCTGCGCCGCCATCGGTTTCGAAAACCAGGACCCTGCACAGGATAACGCCGCGATCGCAACCTGGAACAAAACCCTTTGGGAGTGTGTGCTATGCACCTTTCCCGATGGAGAGCGGCAATATGATTTTCGATCCTTGCAGCAGCCGCTCGAACGTCTTGCGTGGGGCGGTTCCATGGCCGGTGATGCCGCACGCGCCTTATGCACGATTCAGACGCTGGACCGGCTGGCCGTCGGATCCGATCGGGGGCACATAACCCTGGTTTCAAGCGGATACTGACCACGCCGGGCACCGACGTACAGCACGTGGTCACGAAGTACGGCATCGCGGACATAAGCGACTGTAGTTTAAGCAGAGCGCCAATACGCTCATCGCCATCGCCTATCCGCAGTACCGCGATCAGTTGCCCCAAGAGGCCAGGAAGATCGGCTTGATCACCTGATGAACGGATGGCCGGGGCCATGCCCACCAAGGATTTCCTTTTCCCATCACCACCCAACGGCATAATCATGATGGATCGGGCACAACCCTATCCTGGGGGTCGCACAGACCGGAATCTCAGCATGATCTTTTAAGAATATTTGCTTGTGGCGTCACACTTCATACACGACAAGCGTATAAGGGGTTAAAAGCGAAAAGACGAGGCTGAATATGTTCAACCACTTTACGGAAAAGCATGACGTGGCCCCATCAGGACCAGGACCTGATCGAAGAGGCCCTCTGCGGCGTGAGCGCGGCCCTGGAGAGCCTGATCCTCAGGCATCAGGCCTGGATCTACAATATAGCCTTGGGTTTGACGTGTGATTACCATGGTCTTTAGGGAAAAACCTTCCGCCCTGTACACCTTATGGAGGGCATATCAGACGCGGAAAAGCACCTATGCGCCTTCAATGGAATACCCGGTAATCCATGCTTCCAGACCTGGCTTTGCTATTGATGAAACCCATCGCAGGGAATTCCAGAGGATATGCGGCCTGAACCGCTCTGATTCCCTGCCCATGCTCTACCCTTTCACCTTGGTCTATCCTTACATCATGTGGCTGCTGGCTTCCAAAGATGTGCCGGTATCCCTGTTCAAGGTCCTGAATACCCGCAACCGCATAACCCAGCACCGGCCGATAAAACCCGATGAACGCTTCGATATCGAGTGCTGCACCGCGCAGCCGCGTATCATCCCCAGAGGCCTCGAGGTTGATGTGCATTCGTCACTCTGTTCAAGAGGCAAAGCCATCTGGGAAAACGTAACCACCTACTTTTATCCAGGGAATTTCGGGACCGCGCAAGCTTCCTACCAAGCGCCCCGCCTCGCCCCCCTGGCCGATGGAGAGGTGATCAAGGAATGGTATCTACCGGCCAAAGACCGCTTTAGATTCGCCCGCGTATCCGGAGACACCAACGGCATCCATTATGGTAAACCGTATGCGCAACTGATGGGGTTCAAGCGGGACTTCGCACAGCCGATCCGAATCGTGGCACAGTGCGTGGCATCGCTGCCGCCGATCGATGCCGCAGACCCCTTAAGGCTCGATTTCCATCTCAAAGGCCCGGTCTATTACGAAAGCACCCTGATCTTGAAAAACGCCCACACGGACAAGCATAACCGGTTCGACCTGTTCTGCAAGGGCAATGATAAACCCGTCATCAGCGGTATGCTGCGAAGCACTTGAACTAATACGGCAGCGTATAATGCACCCAGGGATCGGAATACAAGCCAAACAGCGACCAGACCTCTTTGGCGCTCAGGTCAAAGAGCGTTACCGAACAGGAGACCGGCTGGTCGGGATCCGTCCCATATCTCCAGCTGTACTCCCCGCCCGGATGGAGGAAATCTATGATCTCGCGTCCTCTGGCCGTATCGATCTTTCCGTAATTTTCTAAAATGAGGTTCGTCATCTCCGCATAGCGCTGGTAGGTTTCCCACCAAGGATTCGGAACTTCGACCGCGATGATCTCCGGAACAAGCGCATGGTTTGCGACCGCCACGACATTATCCTTATCTTCGATCTGACCAGGATAAGATGAATCGAGATAGCGGACCGCGAAGTGATTGGTCGTGCTTTCTATGACCGCGCCCTTCCCCCTTGCGTCGCCGATGACGTAGAACCAGGGAACCCCGCGCGTGGTTCTCTGGATCATGTCGACGGCCTCATCAAGCGAATTGGTATATTGTATGGCTCGGCGCGCGGTTAAGAGCGTGCCCATGCCGGCCTTGAAATAATTGGTATCGCCCGACTTGAGCGTATCCATGCCGATGGCGAGGCCCTTGCTGTTCATGGCGGCCGTGACGCCCACGAATCCCGGCGCACTGATGGAAACAAAGGGGTTGCCGGTATCAGGCTTGTATTCAATCAGCAGCGCCGTTTCATAAAAAACGACCGATGGATACATGAAGTGCCGGCCCATCAGAGTGCGGCCATCAGTGGTGGCATCGCCTGTTACGACGAAGCCGTGACACGAGTTGAACATTCCAAGGGCATTGATTTTATATAAAAAGGTGAAGAGGACGTCGTTGGCCATATTGAGCAATATAACGTCATTGAACTGCAGTTTGTCTTGATCAGGCGACGCGGCATTGACCCCATCGACGACCCCCTGCATTTCATGGATATACTCCGCCGGAACCTGGCCCAGCTGCAGATCAGTCAAGAATGCGACAATATGCTGCGCGAGTTCCTCGACCCATGGGATATACAACGCTCTGAGCGAGCCACCGGTTATCATGTCCACTACCGCGACATAATACTCCAGGCTGGTGATTCGCCTGACCTCATTGGGCAGCAGATAACCCATGGCGTATCCCATTTCATAGTCGGATCCTTCCAGATGAAGCAGCCTTTTGCCGTTACCGAAGTCCTTGAGATAGGACTTTCCATAAGAACTGAGGATAGTGCCTTCATCATTTTTGTATGAAATGTTTGAATCCTGGGTTGTGGTCGTGGACTCCTGGAACGCCGCGGACGATTGGCTTGATTCGCCGCCGGATGTGAAACAACCGGACAACACCAGACAGAGAATCCCCACGGCGGCCAGCAGGTTTATTCTTGTTTGCATAGTTCTTTCCTCCTCGATTACAGACATATTCATGCCCCAACGGGGCCCATTCACCTATCAGCGATAGTAAACATATAAAATAATAATATACGGGAGTATTGCCTAGAGCGACGCACGCCAAAAATAGGACATTATGCGCCAGGCATGTTCCTGCCCGGTCGCGTAAGGGAACCGAATCACATGCGAATCTAACGGAGATGGCGCTTGCGATAAGCGCCGGGGGAAAGGTTAGACCAGCGCTTGAAGGCCCGCGCGAAGCTGCGCCGGTCGGAAAAACCCAGCTTGGCGTAAATTTCATCGATAGTAAGGCGACTGGATTTTAAATCCTGATCAGCCACCTGGAAACGGATCTCATCCCGCAAACGAATCCAGCTCATATCGCTTTTCGCCAGGCGGCGCTGCAAGGTGCGCACGCTCATATTGAGCGCTTGGGCCACGCGCTTAACCGGAGCGTTCAAAAGATCGCCGCGCACGGCCAAAACTCTTTTCAGGTCCTGGACCGGATCGCCGCCGAGCGGTGAAACGGCCAGTTGTTGATTCAAGATGTTTTCCGCCTGCTTGTGCAATTCAGGAAATCCGCCCGGCAGGGGCAGATCGGCAAGAGAGCGATCGTAGAACATGGCATTATCCGGCGCATTCAGCATGATGGGGCAGCCGAAATAATCCGCGTACACGGGGGCGATCTCTGAGCGGCCATGGCGGAAATGCACGGCCCGTGGATGGATGGTCTTACGCATAAGACGGTTGCCGATGGTTTTCAGACAGGCGAACACCATCTCCGCATGGCGCCGCTCGTCATCCTCGGGAAGCACCCTGTCCATGTACAGCCGGATGATGGCGAAATCTCCGACCTCATCCGGTTCGAGGAGCAGTGCGGGCGAAATCAGTTTTTGTATGACCAGGACGGCATCAAAGGCCTCCCTGAATGTGGAAGCAGACATGAGGAATGACTTGACGTACGGGTGGTATTCGAAATCGTAATCCTCGCCGCACAAAAGACTGACGGCCGGATTTCCGGATGTCTGTTCCACGGCCCTGACAACCGCCAAGGTCTGCTCCCGTTCGATCGTGGACCCAGCGATATGTTCCAGCTCAAAGACAATGCCCTCCTGCTTAAGGATGGCCTGGATATCGATCCCCAGCTTCTGCGCCGTGGTTACGATGACGTTCAGCATCACCGCCGATATTTTCAGATCGCTGGCACCTGCAGTTCCAAGCATACATACCTCATTGGGCATGGCTGTCGCCCCCGGACGTGATACAACAGTATCATTCAATCGCTTGTGATCATAAAAAAACCAATGCATGATTTCAAGCAAAAGAACGGTACGGAGAAATAGTTCGGATCAAAACCATATACGTGGTTCGATAGTGGATTAGCATATACCATGCTGGAATCTTGAGGCCCGGCGGTCTTGACGGTCATGGTCAACCTGGCGCTGGGCGGCTACGCATTGAACCCAGCCAATCTACAGTCTGAACGCCCAACCTATAGCCCAGGAAGAAAACGAACCGTAAGCGAAATACTATCATCCGATCTTCGTGACCTTACCACAGGAGGTCGAGGAAGAGCTAGCAAGCGGACCGGTGGTTCCGGCAGGCATTGAAATTCGCGGACATCAAGGATTTGCTCAAACCCGGATATCTCGAGATCGAGAACGGCTATTGCCCCAATCCGGACGGAACCGGATTCGTGGCGGTCAAAACCGACCTGCCCAGCGCTACTGCGGATATGATCCAATGGTGGTTCTGGTGGCATACCATTAAAGACATCCGCTACAAGATCAGGCCTTGCTGGCGGCATGACCCTGGTGCGCATCAACGCTTGAAACGCGCCCCAATACAGACATCAAGACCTGATCATATTTACGCTTGTACTTAATTGGAGCTCACTTGCGTTTCATTGGCCGCGGACATCTCCGGCATAACGGCCGAGGGGATGAGAGGCCCGCTGGAGCGTCCGCTGACCTTGTCAAGCCAATCGCTGATATAGGGAAAGGTCAGGTAGGGCGCGTTGAGCCCGCAGAGAATGTCGACATGGGCCGAATTGGGGATGAAATAGTACATGTCAAACGGGTCGCTGGTTTTGGCCTGCATGAGAAGCTTGATGGTGTCGTCGGCGGCCGAGAAGGCTCCCGCATATGACAGGATGGCCAGCGTCGGAGCGCTGAGAAGGGGCATGTGTTCGTCATAGTAGTAATACCCGTCATTGCCAGGGTCGGGTTTCGGCCCCTTCACCACGTCCTTGTTTTCAGCGCCGTTTTTCCAGAACTCACGCATGCGGTGATAGAGCCCGATGTCGCCCCATTGCCCCAGACCGCGGACGAGTACGCTGCCGCTTCCATATTTGGCGAAGAAATCGGTTACAAAAGGATTGCAGTTGCCCATGTTCCAGAAGTTCAGGTACGGGGTCCAGTAGCCACGTGTATCGGGCCTCAGGTCGTCCGCGTTGATGTCATTGAAGAACCAGTCCACGAACCAAGCCACCGTATTGCACTTCTTGGTGAGAGGATTTATTCTTTTGGTCATGAGCTGTTCGATATCCCAGTAATCGGCCCGGCCGAATTTTTTCCACATGCAGTTCTTATCGATCTTGCCCGGAATCCAAGGGGTCGTGCCGGGAACCAGCGCGATATAGCCCTTGACGAGCCGGTTGCGTTCGGCCGCGAGATTCGGGTCCGATTTGACATGGGGGATATAGCCGGACTTATAACCGTCCTCCAATTCCGCCGGATCAAAATACGTGCCCTGAAGATAGGCCTGGCAGGCAAAGCCACCGGTCGAATGCCCGGCGATAAAGGGGGCGATACCCGTTTCGGCGATGACCTTTTTCACGCAAGGGTCCACGTCCAAAACGCCCCAGACATCATTAGCGTGCAGGGTGCTGCCTCGATCGCTCTTGAGCTCCCCACGGCCGGTGCCGCGAAAGTTCGCCAGCCAGACATCGTAGCCCTTGATCCACAGATAATGCGCCAGGCTATAGTAGCGCAGCGGGTCGGCCTTGATGTAGGGATCAATCCGGGCCCAGGTCGCCAGGGGTGATGGCAGCACGATCTTGGCATAGTTTTTTTCATTTTCTTCCGGTGTGTGCTCCAGATAGACGTTCATGTTGCACAGAATTCCATGGAAGAGCAGCACGGTCTGGGCATTCTCACGGAAAGGCGCTTCGGGAGAAGGACGGTAGCGCAGCATCTTGAGCGTTATGCCGTCGGCGGTGGTGACCGCATAGACATCATCGGCCGCCGCCGGCAGACTTACACCCAGCAACACGAAAACAGTGAACCAGACAACCAGCCATGACCGTGTTCTGAACCGCATCCTCTACCTCCGCTAAAGCTATTGACGAACTTAAAACCACGGGGAAGCCGCTGCCCCGCCGACAGGCGATACAAGGCCGGCACCGATGGACTTCAATCTCCATGCGTTTGTTTTCTAAGCTCGTTCCAACACTTTTTTTCAAGGAATCACACCTGAAGAACATTTACAATATGAAAGGATGTGAAGCGGGGGTAACGACAGGATAAGCCGTACACCAACCGTCTTCCATACCGAAGACGGCCATGGGAATCCGTTCCTAAAAGATCGCTACCAACCCTTCTTACCTATGTGAATAATTGCCTTTTCATGGTAAGTTTAAAAAAATGCGCAAGGAGGTTTGATATGTCTGAGAATTTGGCGAATCCGGCACCGTTGGGGCTTATGGGTTTTGGAATGACAACCGTTCTATTAAATCTGCACAATGCCGGGATATTCGAGTTGGGCGCCGGAATACTGGCCATGGGTATCTTCTACGGCGGTTTGGCCCAGGTTATAGCCGGTATTATGGAGTTTAAGAAGGGCAACACATTCGGCACCACCGCCTTCACTTCCTACGGTCTTTTCTGGCTTACTTTGGTTTTTCTGATCTACTTTAATGGGAAATTAGGCCTGCAGGCGAACAGCGAAACCTTCATGTCGGCCTATCTGTTCATGTGGGGGTTGTTCACCTTCTTCATGTGGATCGGAACGTGGAAGGCCAATCGCGGTCTCCAGGTCGTATTTCTGACCCTGACCATCCTGTTCTGGATGCTCGCCGCGCGTGACGGTTTTGGATGGAAAGGCTCGTGGGCGGTCCTGACCGGCTATGAAGGCGTCTTCTGCGGATTCTCGGCCATATACTGCGCCATGGCCCAGGTACTCAACGAGAACTTCGGCCGGATCGTCCTGCCACTCGGAACAAAGTAAGCACCACACCCGTGATTTGACTTACCCGGTCCGGCGGAGACAATCTGCCGGACCGGAAGGTCATGATGGAGCCGGAAGGATCCACCAAGCTCTATCCCGCCGTGGAAAGCTCCAAGGATCCGGCTCTCCGCTCTCGATTGAGGCGGTAATGTGAGGCAAAGGTGAGACATGCCGGCTAAGCTCTGTCCCAAGATCATCCTGGAAGGCACTCGGCTTACCAACAAGACCGAGCTCGCCTTTGCCTTGAATGAACACCCGCGCATCGTAGGACCCAGGCAATACCGTTACCATTCGCCCTTGATCTCGGCGGAATGGTGCGCCTTTACGAATTTCCCCTGGGGCCGCGGATTGATCAACTTCGAGCCCCAGGAAGAGAAGCTCGCTCTGGAGACCTATGCCACCTGGGTCAGGCTGTTCGAATTGCAGCGCTACTATTCCTGGATCGTGGACCGCTTCCATATCTCGACCCAGGTGCATCAATACCGGACCTATGGCAAAACCTACGATTTCGTCTGGTTGGAAGACCGGCTGGATGCGCTTGGATTCCACGTCGTATTCTGTACGCGCCCGAGCGAGTCCTTTGCGGCGGCCCGGGCCGAACGGATCAAGGTCTCGGGCAAGCCCGCCCAGTATGACGATCTCCATGTGTTCATCAGGGAGCAGGAACTCTTCCGGCACTTCATCGCCGCCTCACGGCTGCCGGTACTCGAGCTTGACATCTCCGCCCTTGATGCCGCGGCGGCAGCCGACCGCGTGGCGGACTGGATGGAGGCCACGGGAGGTTTGTGGGCGAAAGAGCCTTAGGCGGACTTGATAATTTGATTCATGATAAGACCAATTGGAGTTATAGGACCTATCAGTTTTGAGCCCGCCTCAGAGATCCGAAAGGATCTTGCGGCGCAGCTGCTGATACTCTTCCTCGGTAACAAGTCCTTCCTTGCGCAGCTTTTCCAGGGTCTGCAAGCGCTCTACGACGCCCGCCTTGGTTTCAACCGCTGGGGGCGTGGGGCTGAGCAAAGTATCCAGCGGCGCATTGCTCGGGGTTTGAATACCCGGCTGTTCGGGCAGCGGCGCTAAAACCCGTTCAACGGTATTATCCCGCTTGGGAATCGTCCCCACCGTGCCGTCGGTTGAGACGCCGATCAACTGCACGCTCTGGCCCTTGGCCAAATTGTAGTCGTCCAGGATCTGATATTGCAGCTCTTTGGTCGGCAGGAGCACGTCGATGAGTGGGGGCTGATCGGGATCGGCACCGGCTTCCAGACCGAAGCACTCCCTGGGGCGCCCCGAGCGCACGGGCAACATCATCAAGGGCGGCCTCTGTTTGAAGGGGATCTGGACGTCGAGCGCCTGCTCGGGATCGGCGCCGGTCACGACCACCACATAGCGCCAGCTTTTCTGCGGCGGTTTTCCGAAAAAGGCATCCGGGACATAAAAAGCGAGCACGCGGTCACTCACCTTCATATTCTTTGGAAAATAGAACTGCCTGGTCATCAGATCCTTGACATGCCGTTCAATGGCTTGTTGGGCGGCCTTGTCCAGACGGCCCGAACGGGCCTTGTACTCGGCCTCGGCGTTCCTGGTCAGGCTGTCGATCAACAGAGCCTCGCCCTCCTGGGGACGAGGCATGGCGATGACGGCCTTTTCCCAGGCATAGTCGCCTGCTATCTCCGCGACGCGTCCGGGGAGCAGCATGCGGTTGCCGGATGATGGCTTGGCGTCCGTATCGATGTAGACCTCGACATTGATGGTGTAGAAATCCTCATGGATGAAGCTGTCCAGTTCTTGGGGCGAATTGCGGCTCATGACCCCATGCGGGCTGCGGATCTTGTTCTTGAAGCGGGCCTCGAACCATGTGCCGCCCTCGCCTGCCCGGGCGGAAAACTTGAGCAGATCGAGGTCGCCGGGGGCGAAATCGTCGCGTGAAGGGTACACGATCTTGCCCCCGCCGTTATCATCGCCCAGGGGATCTTGCATGGAAAAAAGCACCTCGTCCGCCATGAGCATGGAAGGCAACAACAGCAGCATTATTACAGCGCATGTCATCTTACGCACCAGCATTACCCCCTTCTGCCTTCTTCCCATGCTCCCTTCCATGGTTTTGGATGGGAGCATGGGTTACTCTTAAAGCATCATGGAGCTAAAACTTCACTTTCATCCACGCCTTCAGCCGATACATGGCGAAATCCTGGGTCTCATCGGCGACAAAGGTGCCGTCGGCCAACTGCACGCCCATGACCCCGGACCCATTGTCGACCAGCGTATAGTCGCCTTTGAAATCAGGTTCATATTTACCCTCGAGCCATTGGGCATTCAACCCGAATTCCATGCCGGAAAGGAAGTAATCGAACTGAAGAGCGTACTTGTTCTTGATATGCTTGCCGCTCTGGTATGGACCGGACCAATATCCTGCGCCGGCAGGCGGTGTGAAGGCCACCGTGCCGTCGTCCAGGTCGGCCTTGTAGTATTCATAGTAGGCCTTGCCGTACAGGTCCATGGTGAGCTGGTAGCCGGCGCCGATCCGCCCCATGTAGTACTTCAGATCGCGGTCGTCGTCGCTCAGATCTCTGAATAACGTGCTCGGATACCATGGGGTGGTCGTGCCGTCGCTCAGATATTGCTCCTCATCTACGCGCTTGTCCTCTTCGCCGATCCATTTGAATTTTCCGAACAGATTGATGCCGGTGCCCAGATCCACGTCATAGGCCCAGTTGAGCACCGCGATCATGGTGGTCTTGTCCTGGAAGGGGGCATAGGGGCTTCTGAACCCGCCGTTGATGCCCACGCCGGCGTTAGCCTCCAGCAGGGGATAATCCGTGGAATTCGGATTGTCCTCGTCAAAGGCCTGCCAATTGGTGTTGTAATCCAGATAGGTAAACTCACCCTGCAGCCTTAAGCCGACGATCTGCCACTTGGGCACAATAGTGACCCCCTTCCATCCGATGCAGGTCTCGGCCATGCGCTCATCGAAGTCGGTGAAGTCGTTGTCCACATTGAAGGTGGCTACCTGCTGCGCGGTGTCATCCCACCCGCCGTAGCCGATTTCATTGTTTAAGAGCGGCATCCTGGCGCCCCAGGAACCGTCATGGCCCTCGGTCAGGAGCACGTCCGCCTCCCGCCGAGC
Organism: Syntrophaceae bacterium; assembly: GCA_039680665.1. Taxonomy (GTDB): domain Bacteria; phylum Desulfobacterota; class Desulfomonilia; order UBA1062; family UBA1062; genus JAKQBR01. The sequence goes on from JBDKSM010000207.1 coordinate 32,997, forward strand.
GGCCAAGATGGACTGGTATTCGGCCCCGATGTCGAATACCTCAATGGAGCAGGACAGGTTTTCAATAAAGGTCTTATTGATATCAATGTTGACCTTCCAGGCATTGTCCTTGGCGCTCTTGTTGAGGTAGGGCGACCACTGCGTAGTTAAATCGGCAAAGGTATTATAATCCGAGCGGTAGAAGGAGAGACCGAGGTCGATCCAATCCAGGGGGGAGTAGTTGGCCTTGAGGCCGAACACCACGTCCCGCACGCGCGTCTCCACGCTTTGCCCGTTTTTCAGATTGTCGTCCGTTGCATCAAGCTCTTGATCACGCGAGTACTCCACGATGCCGGTGATATTCAGGTTGGTGATGGGATTATACTTTATCTGTCCGCCATAAGCCGCATCCTCGGCGGTCAGATTTCCCGTGGTCCACCCGGGACCGGCCCAGAGCTTGGGCAGCGAGATGCGGGCGATGTCCCACCTCAGGGTCTTGTTCAGGGCCGAGCCCTGGAATAAGAGGCCCGAGAGATTGTCGCGATCGATGTAGCGGATCTTGCCGATGGTGAAGGCATCGAACTGGCCCCAGTCATTGGAGCCGATGGTGGCCGAATCGATCCAGTCATAGCCCGGTGTGAGCTTGATGTATGCGCCCCTGAACTTAACGTACTGGGCCTCGAGCGAGTTATATTCTCCCGATGAGGTAACGCTGCCGCTGCCGGCATCGAAGGTATACCCTCCACCGAACCCGCCCTGGTTCGTCCAGTAATTCTTGTTGAACCGGTTCTTGAGCCGCGCGCCGAACTCCACCTGCTCGGAGACGGTGCCGCTGAACAGGATCTCAAACTCCGTCCCCTGGCCCTGATCGCCGTTGTTATTCTCGGCGTTACTCTGGAGACCGTTCTGCAGATGCCGGTTGCCGTCCAACCATTTAATGTAGATCGTGCCTCCCAGATCGAGCTTCGCGTAGGCGGTTCCTCCGGGGAGCATACCCACGATCAACAGGAGCAACACCAATATCCGTAACCGTTTCATACGATTTTCCTCCTTTTACCGTTTTTTCCCCTGGTGTGCGTCACTGGCCGCGGCGCCGAACACATCCATGGGGGCCGCTTAAAAAAAGGATGCTCCTACTTATGCACCATGAGCAGCGTGGCGCGTTTCACGGAACCTCCCGTGGCGTCGCACTCATACTTGAGCATTTCATGCTGGAGCTGGACCTCCTCCGGCTTGCCCTCCCCCTTACCGGCCAGGAGATCCATCACATGCGGGTCGCAGTCCGCGTCGTTGCCGCCCCCGAAACGGTGCTGGCCTTCGTATTCGTTCACCTTGCGGGTTAAAAGATCGGTCTTGGCCGGGAAGCCCTCGTTGGACTGCATGATTACCTGATAGCTCCACTGGGCCGGATCACCCCCGCCCAAATCGGCGAGCTTGACGGACCCCTCGATGGTCTTGCCCGATCCGCTGGTCCGGTTGGGGACCAGGATGTCCTTAATCAGGTTCGGGGCCTTGATCCTGGCCTCGGACAGGACGCGCGCCTGTTTCTGCGGGGACAGGATTACCACCTTGTCCCAGGCGTTGGCCGGATCGAACTGGATGTTGAGGCCCGGCAGCCCTTCGGTATGACCGCTGCCCGGCTTGTTGTCGGTATCGATGAAGATGAAGATCATCTGGACCGCAAAGCCCACCCCCATCCCCCACGGGTCCTCCAGCTTGGAGTTGACGCTCACCGCAAAGTTCACGTTGCCGCCCTTGGGCGTGACATCAAACTGCGTGATGTCGAACGATCCCGGGGTATAGACGGCGTCCGTCGGGTAGGTGTAGTTGCCGGGTCCGTTGTCGTCGCCCACCGGGTCCTTGAACGTGACGGTCGCCGCCCATGCCGAGGATGCCAGTATGGCGCTCAACAGGCCGACCACCAGTACCCCTCGTATCTTCGTGACCATAGCTCCCTCCTTTTTTGTCTTGTTTTTAACGTGTTCCTGTCTGGCCGGTTACCCTTTGACTCCACCCGCCGTTAACCCTGAGATCAGGTACTTCTGGGTGAACATGAACAGGATGACCACGGGCAGTGACACGATGATGGAGCCCGCGGCGAAATACCCCCACTGCTGCGCGAATCCGCCCACGAAGAAGCGTAGCCCCACCGGGGCGGTGTAACGGATCTCCTCCTCCATGAAAAGGCTGGCCACGATGAATTCGTTCCAGCCGGTCATGAAGGAAAACAAGGCCGTCACCGCAATGGCCGGCTGGGCCAGGGGCAGGATGATGCGGAAGAAGATCATGGTGCGCGTGGCCCCGTCCATGATGGCGGACTCCTCGATCTCCACCGAGATGGTGTCGAAGTAGCCTTTGAGCATCCAGACGCAGAAGGGAATGGCGGTGGTGGAGTAGACCATGATCAGGCCCCAGTAGGTGTTCCCGAGGTGCAGATACTTGACGATGATGATATACAACGGGACCAGCATGAGCGTGCCCGGGAACATCTGGGAGACCAGAAATGACATCAGGCCGGCGCGCTGCGCGGGGAATTTGAAACGCGAGAAGGAATAGGCCGCTGTACAGGCGAGGAACACGCCCAGGATCGTGGTTAAAGCCGCGACAATAACACTGTTGAGCATCCAGCGCGCAAAGGGTTGTTCGGTCATGACGTCGCTGAAATTCTGCCAGGATATATGCTGCGGCCAGGGCAGGATGGTCCGCAAGTGGTCGAAAAAGGTGGGATTGGCTGAAATGTCCGCGATCATGAGGCTCTGGTTGCCGGAAAACGCGATGGCGAACACCCACAGGATCGGGTAGACGGCCAAGAGGGTGAAGCTGATCAGGAAGAGATGCAGCCAGATGTGATTCATTTCTCCCGTCAAGGTATCCTTCATATGTTGGCCTCCGTGGCTTTGGTCATCTTGATCTGGAAGATCCCGTACGCCAGGAGGATCACGAAAATGATGGTCGAGTAGGCCGCGGCATACCCGTAGCGATACTGCTCGAACGCGATCTTGTACGCCTGGGTGATGAGGATCTCGTTCGATCCGGCCGGCTCACCGCCCGAGACCAGGAAGATGATATTGAACATGTTGAAGGTCCACACCACGGAGATGATGATGGCGGGGACCAGCACGGGTTTCAGCGAGGGCAGCGTGATGTAGCGGAACTGATGCCAGCGTCCGGCGCCGTCCAACCGTGCCGCCTCGTACATCTCCTGCGAAATGGACTGCAGGCCGCCCAAACACATGACCATCATGAAGGGGAAGCTCAACCAACCGTTGGTGGCGATGCCGGTGATAAAGGATGAGAACACCCCGTCGAACCAGGCCACCGGTTCACCACCGCACATCTGGATCACTTGGTTGATGACTCCGAACTGCTTGTGGAACATCCCGCGCCAGATTAGGGCCGTGATGTAGTTGGGGATGGCCCAGGGCAGGATGAGGAGCACGCGGTAGACGGCGCGCAGCTTCAAGCCCTTGGTGTTGAGGATCAAGGCCAGCAGCAATCCCACGCTCACCCCGATCGAGACGTTCACCACGGTCCAGGCCACGGTGATGTAGAGGGTCCAGTAGAAGTTCTGGTAATTGACGACCCAGCCCTGCCCCGTACGGGCAAAGACATGGATGTCGGCCAGGATGTTCACATAGTTCGTAAATCCGATCCAGAGCTCCTTCAGGGGCGCGCCCGTGTTGTAGATGGTAGCGTCGGTGAAGGACAGGACGATCCCGTAGAGGAAGGGGAAGAAGACCAGGATCAGCATGCCGATGATGGCGGGGCTCACATAGAGATAGGCCTCCCGGTTTTCCACGAGGGTGTGTTTCAGGCGTCCGGCCCAGCCGGCGCCGCTGAAGAGCAGCAGGGCCAGGGCCAGGAGACCGACTCCGTCGAACGAACGCCGCATTTCCTTAAACAGCGCGGCCTGGACGCCGTCCAGGCCCTTGAGCCTGAGATGTCCGTGGCCGTCGTTGATATGAAGCGGTCTGCGGTACTCGTCCACGTCCCAGCGGTTGTCCGTAATGGGCGCTGTCTTCAGCGCGAACGACTGGGAGATATCCCTGCTTGCCTCGCGCACCAGCATGAAATGCTCGGCAAGGCCTTCCTCCAGTCTCCAGCGGTGGTCGGCCAGGGCGGAGAGCTGCGTGACGGCGAAGATCCAGAGCCCCAGGAGCAGCACCCCCGCGGCAAGCGCCAGCTGCCCCCGTGAAAGCCCCCGGCCGTCGGGCCGGAATATACCATAGCGGCCCAGGGCGAGGGCGAGGACGAAAAACACGCCGATCACCAGCGCGGCCCCGAGAATGGCGGGCCCCCGGGACGCCAGGCGGGCGGGCTTATGTTGCGGCAGATTCAGTTGCACGTACCCGCGCACTGCCCCATCCACGAGATAGGGCGCAGAAACGCTTAAGCGGTTATCGGGCATATGCTCGAGCTCGATCTCCTTCTTGCGGGCGATGCCTTCGTCGCGGTTTGTTTCGCGGGCGATGCGCAGGCGCTGACCCAGGTCGAACAAGTACTTTTCGTCCATCTTCAGACGCCGCGGTATCGTTCCATCGCCGGGCATGGAGGAGGCCAGCAGCCGGGCGCCGGACAGGCGGATGACCCGAATCCCGCCTGTCTCAAGACGACCCCAATACTTGACCGCCGTGGCGAGCCGGCCTTCGACGTCCGTGTCTTGGGATTCGATCCGGGAGACCACCTCAGAGAGGGCCATGGCCTGGACAATTCCGCGGCGCTCCTCGATCGAGCGCGCCATATCCTCAGCCGCCTGGTCCACAAAGAGTGCGCCCAGGAAAAAGGCCAGGGCGGCCGCGAGCAGCAGCCCGACGGCCACCGGCATGGAAACGAATTTCTTCATTGACTCTTCCGCAAGCCCCTCACACTCTCCACCACGGCCCGTTGGGCCTCACGCATAGCCTCTTCCGGACTGGCCGCGCCCTTCACGATCTTGTTCATGGCGGTCGAGGCCGGGGACCACATCATGGTCATCTCCGCGAAGTTCGGCATCGGCACCGCCGTATCCAGTTGCTTGCGAAAGGCGCTCAAGACCGGGTCGCCCGCGATCTCCGGCAGGGCATATACGGCCTTGTTGGCCGGCAGCTGCCGCCCGATGGTGGCCATGATCTTGGCCGCTTCGACCGAGGTGATGTAGGTGGCGAAGGCAAAGGACTCCTCCTTATGCCGGGAAGGCAGGGCGATATACACTCCTTCCACGGTTATCCAGGGGCGCATGGGTTTGCCGCCGATCTCATCGATGGTGGGCAGAACGGCCACCCCATACTTGATGTGCGCGTCGATCTCGCCTAAGAACCAGGGACCGTTGAAGACCATGGGGGTCTTCTGGGTATTGAACAGGGTGGTCACCAGGGCGGTGGAGGGATCAGCCGGCATGATCTTGTCGGTATTGCACCACTTGAGCAGGTAGATGAGCGATTTGATGTTCTCGGGATTGTCCAGCACGGGTTCGGGCCCCGGATCGAAGGCCCGGCCGCCGAAGGCGTTCATGAGCGCGGCATGATAGTACCAGTTGGAATACCAGTAGGCCAGCCCGAACCGGCCGGCTTGGGGCTGCGTGAACTTCTTGGCCAGCTTGACCAGCTCCCCCGACGTTTTGGGCGGTGTCTTGATGAGGGCCTTGTTGTAGATGAGCGCTAAGGTCTTGAAGTTGAGCGGCAACCCATAGATGCTGCCATGGTAGGTCATGGCGTCGGTCGTGCTCTTGAGGAAGCGCTGCTTCACCGCGTCATCGAGGTAAAAGTCGAGCGGTTCGACGGTATTGGCGGCCTCGATCCACCCACCCAGGCGGTCCTGGGCGAAGATGAAGACATCCGGACCCTTGCCGCGCGGAATGGCGGCCGTGATCTTGTCCGCATAGGCGTCGTAGGGTACCGCCAGCGTGGTCACGGAAATCTTGCGAAGAGCATTCGCGCGGTTGAAGTTCTCGACCACCTTCTCAAAGGCGACCTTTTCCTGGCCGCGGTAGGAATGCCACACCACGAGAACGGTCTGGGCCGTGACCTGGCAAGGTAACGCCAATCCCGCCAGGAGGCAGATCCAGAGCTTGAGAACGATGCCTTTGTTCCTGGGTAAGCTCTCCATGGTATCCTCCTTTCATGTCCTTGGGGCCGTAGCATGCGCGGCACTGGTGAGCCGCTCTTCCGTCGCCTCGTCGAAGAGGTGTAGGTGCTCGCAATCAATGGCCAAGGCGATCTGCTCGCCGAAGGTTGGAATGGTATGGGGTTCGAGCTTGGCCACGATGCGGTGCTCGCCGATGAGCACGTGCACAATGACCGCATTGCCGAGCGGTTCCACCACCTTGACCTCGCCCGTAAAGCCGGCCGTCAGGCCTGTCTGCTCGGGGCGCGGTTCCGAGACATCGTCGGGCCTGAAGCCCACCAGCACGGACCTGCCGCGATGTGGCAGCATCACGGGCAGCAGATGCTCCGCCACCGGCAGGCTTACTCCGTAGGCTTCGATTCCTTGGCCGTCGGGGCTGATATCGGCCTTGATGATGTTCATGGGCGGGGTGCCGATAAAGCGTGCCACGAAGAGGTTCTGGGGGGTGTCGTAGAGCTCGAGCGGGGTGCCGATCTGCATGAGCTTACCGGCCCTCATCACCGAGATCCGGTGACCCATGGTCATGGCCTCCACCTGATCGTGGGTCACATAGACGCTGGTCGTCTTCAGGCGTTTCTGGAGCTGGCTGATCTCGGCCCGCATGAGCACCCTGAGCTCGGCGTCGAGGTTGGAGAGCGGTTCGTCGAACAGAAATACGCTCGGGTTGCGCACAATGGCCCGCCCCAGGGCCACGCGTTGGCGCTGACCACCGGAAAGGGCCTTGGGCTTGCGGCCGAGCAGGTCGCTCAACCCTAAAGCCTGGGCGGTTTCATCGATGAGGCGGTTCATCTCCGCTACGGGCGTCTTGCGGATCTTGAGACCGAAGCCGATGTTCTCACGCACGGTCATATGGGGGTACAAGGCATAGCTCTGAAAGACCATGGCCGTATCGCGATCCTTGGGCGGCACATGGTTGACTACCCGTCCGGCGATGGAGATCCGCCCGGCGCTGATGCTCTCCAGACCCGCAATCATGCGCAGCAGGGTGGACTTGCCGCACCCGGAGGGCCCCACCAGGACCATCAGCTCCTGATCGCGGATGGTGAGATTCAAGTCCTCGATCACGGACACCTCACCGAAACGCTTGCAGACACCTTCAATCTCAATATCGGCCATACAGGCTCCTTATCCTCCGGTTCATGGCTGATCGCCTCCTCCCTGGTCCCACACATAGATCCGCGCCTGCCTGGCCGGCACATTCACCTGAAGATTGCCCTCTTCCACACTCACCATACTGTCGCATAAGGCATCACGCACACCGCCACCCTTCCATGCCGACTGTAGGGGTACGGACATAGTTGCGGCACTGCTGCCGCGATTGACGGCCACGACAACCGTTTCTTTCCCATCATCACGCGCGTAGACAAGCAGATCGCCCTCGGTCGCAAGCGCCCGATAAGCGCCGTGGCGCAAGGCGCTGTGGCCGCGCCGGATGCTGATCAGGTGTTTATAGAAGCTGCGCATGTCTTCGTCTCGGGGCAGGCCTTTTCCCGGCAGGATGTCCCGGCCGTTCCAGGGCATGTCGCTGCGGTTGTCGGGCCAAGCCCCGCCCAGGCGTCCGACCTCTTCGCCGTAGTAGATCACCGGGATTCCCAGGCTGGCAAACTGCAGCACGGCGCAAAGCTTGAAGAGATCCTTATTTCCCTTGAGCTGGTACAGGGCCCCCGGGACATCATGCGAGGAGAGGAACTGCGCCAGCAAATGGCCTGTCCGCACCCGGTGGCGGCGCTCAAGGTAGCGGCTGAAGGCAATCGTACGGCCGCGACCCTGCACGAAGCTCAAGACATTCCCCTGGAAGGAAAAATCGAACCCGGCGTCGAGCTCATCGTTTTCAAACCAGGGGTCAAGCACCTCCTCGTCGCCGCCCCACACCTCGCCCAGGAGAAAGAAATCGCCGCCCAACTCCTGCCTGCAGCGCCTGCGGTGCTGCTGCCAGAAGGCATGGCTGACATGCTTGACCGTATCGAGGCGGAACCCGTCCAGAGCCATGCGTTTGGCCCGGCCGAGATGGGCGTGCATGAGGTAATCGGCCACATAAGGGTCTTCGGTTTTGAAATCGGGTAGTCCGGCCACGCACATCGTTACATCGTCCTCGCCGCAGGGATTGCCTTTCCGTCCGGTGCGCACCCAACGATCGGCATCCGGGCGTGTCGCATAGCTGGAGCCGTACCCGGCGTGGTTGTAGACCACATCCAGGAGCACCTTGATGCCGCGGCGATGCGCCGCCGTGACAAACTCCCGGAGTTCCTGCTCGGTGCCGAAACGACGATCGAGGCGGGTGAAATCATCGGCCCAGTAGCCGTGATAGGCCCAATCCGGGAAACCGACCTCATCCACATAGTGGTCGATATTCTTGACCACGGGGTTTATCCAGATGGCGGTGACGCCCAGATCGGCCAATTCATCCAGGTGGGCTTGCAGACCCGGCAGATCACCGCCGTGGAAGGTACCCTTGCCGGCGCGGTCGACCTGGTAATCGTTCGTGAGATCGAGATCGACATAGCGATCGATGAGGACGAAATAGAGGATGGCATCCGCCCAGCCCTGCTGGGGTTTGATCGAGACGAAGGACTCCGTGGCTTGTGTTTGGGGTGCAGGAGGGGTTGCGCAGCCGCCACCCAGAAGCATCCAGGTCAGGGCCATAAGCATGCTTTTGAAAACAGTTGCCTTCATGCATCCCATGCGAAACTGCCCTCCCTCCTTGCAAAAAGGTTCAGAGAGTATCAGCCGTGCGCGCGATGAAGGATGTCCTCTGTACTGCTATAATGCTATAATAATGATAAGTGAGACGATTCCAATGTCAAGCCATGGCCGTGACATGGCGTCCACTACACAAAGGCCGCAGCAATGGATCCTGCGTAAGGTAAAGGTTTGATAGCGTGCGTGATGAGATTTTCACATACCAATGCCGTCACACTTCCAATTTAACTTGACCCTGCCCAGGCTTTATCCTAATATCCCATGAGGATGAAAGCGGCTCTCGGACGGGAATGCCATCCCTTGATACAGGCTGACCTGCGGCACTACATGGGATTATGGAAAAAGCAGCGTCGATGATTCTTAACACAAGTCCCGATATTCAGGACATACCCCTGAACAGGCCGGAACATCGCTCGACGCACGAACGCCTCCAGGAGCTGGCGGCCCTGGAATCCTCCATTCTGGACGCCATCCCGCAGGCCATCGTGGGCCTACATAAACGCCGCATCATTTTCGCCAACAACGCGGTCAAGGATACGTTCGGCTGGCATCGCAAGGAACTGGTCGGCCAAAGCGTGACCGTATTCTATCGCAACAAGAAGGAAGCCTCTCAGATCGCCCGCTATTTCTATACCACCCTCAAACGCCAGCGGACCTTCGTGGTCGAGTTCCCCTGCCGCCGCAAGGACGGAGCGGACATCCTGTGCCGCATGCGGGCCGCCCGCATCGGCGACAAACTGATCGAGGGCCGCATCGTCATCACCTATGAGGACATCACGGAGCAAAAACGCGCCGCCCAGGAGCTTGAGCGTTCGCGCGAACAACTCCGCAGTCTTTCCGCCCACCTCCAGTCGGTGCGCGAAAAGGAAAGCACCCGCATCGCGCGGGAGATACACGATGAGCTGGGACAGTCGCTGACGGCCCTGCAGATGGATGTCTCCTGGCTGGCCAAGCAGCTGCCGGGCAAATCCACCGCCCTGCTCGAAAAGACCATGCGCATGGCCCAGCTCGTGGACACCACCATCGACAGCGTTCATCGCATCACCGCGGAATTGCGGCCCATCATCCTGGACGATCTGGGCCTGAAGGCCGCCATGGAATGGCAGGCTTCGGAGTTCCACCACCGCACGGGCATTCGCTGCGACATGTCGGTGGACGATGTAGCTACCATCTCCAAGGAGCTGGCCTCCACCCTCTTCCGTATCTTCCAGGGCACGCTCACCAATGTGGCTCGGCATGCCGAGGCCACGGCGGTCAAGGTCCACCTGAGCCAGGCGGCAAACGAGCTCCGTCTCCAGGTGGCCGACAACGGCAAGGGCATTACCCTTAAGCAGATCGAAGATCCTCAGTCGTTCGGGATCATGGGCATCCGTGAACGGGCCAACCTGTGGAACGGCAGCATGCGGATAACGGGCAAAGCCAGGCGCGGCACGACCGTGACCGTCCAGATCCCGCTGCCCGAGGAGTATACGCCCTCATGATCCGCATTCTAGTGGCCGACGATCATGCCGTGGTGCGCGAGGGGGTCAAGCAGATCCTGGCCGGGCTTAATGACATGGTGGTGGAAGGCGAGGCCGCGAATGGACAGGAGACCCTGGAAAAGTTGGTCAAAGGCCATTACGACGTTGTCCTGCTTGACATCTCCATGCCCGGCCGCAGCGGCCTGGAGATCCTCGAAGAGATCGTGAACCATCGCCCCCGGCTCCCCGTGCTCATCCTGAGCATGCACCCCGAGGAGCAGTATGCCGTGCGCGCGCTCAGGGCAGGCGCGGCCGGGTATCTTACCAAGGCCAGCGCCCCGCAGGAGCTGATCGGCGCCGTGCGCAAGGTAGCGCGCGGCGGTAAATACGTGACCGCCTCGCTGGCCGAAAAACTGGCCTTGGAGCTGGACTTGGGCGCCCAAAAACAACGCCATGAAACGCTTTCCAACCGCGAGTACCAGGTCATGCTCATGCTTGCCTGGGGGAAATCGGTGGGCGAAATCGCCTCCGAGCTAAGCTTGAGCGTCAAGACCGTGAGCACCTACCGTTCCCGCATCATGGAGAAGATGGGCATGAAGAAGAACGCCGAGCTGACCCTGTATGCCGTGAACAATCACCTGATGTCCTAAAGAGAGCCTTTACACCGGGAAAAAACTGGCCCGCCCTTTTTCTGTAAGACAAACCCCGTCACGAGTGGGACCGCCTTTCCGACACGGAAAAGAGCGCTTGCCCGATACCGGGTATACCAGGGACGTGCTAGACACGGTGATAATGAAAAACTATCCGCATCATAAGCGCGAGGGGTCTGCGTGCGAGTAGAACGGGAGTGCCCGATATGAACGGCGGCCTTCCGGCTGGGTCACCTGAACCCGGCATCTGGAGTCCGGATCTCCCCGATGAGCCATTATTCTCGGACGGCATGCATATTCTGCCGGCGGAGAAGGCCGGGATCATCGAACAGGCGCTGAAAGAAAAACGCAGCTACCTTCTGGAACATGAATGCAAGGCGATCCTGGAGAGCATCGGCATCGCGACCACCGGCGGCCTTGTGGCGACCACCGAAGACGAGGCCGTGGCCTTCAGCGGCGTAAACGGCTATCCCGTGGTCTTGAAGATCGTCTCGCCCGACGTGGTCCACAAGACGGACGGCGGCGGGGTAAAACTGAATCTGGGCAGCGATGAGGAGGTGCGCCAAGCCTATCGCGCCATGATGCAGGCCTTCCCGCATGCCCACATCATTGGAGTTAGCGTCCAGAAAATGGCGGCGCCGGGCATTGAGGCCATCATCGGCGCCACCCGTGACCCGAGCTTCGGGCATGTGCTCATGTTCGGTTTGGGTGGCGTCTTTGTCGAAATCTTGAAGGATGTCTCGTTCAGAATCCTGCCCATCACGGAAGACAGCGCCGCGGAGATGATCGAGGAGATCAAGGGCAGCTCGCTGCTCAAGGGATATCGCGGCCAGGGCGCCGATATCGAAGCCCTCAAAAGCCTGATCTTCAAGATATCACGGCTGGTGGTCGAGAATCCCGCCATCCGCGAGCTGGACCTGAATCCGGTCTTCCTCTACCCGGAAGGCTGCATGGTAGTGGACGCCCGCATATTCGTGGATGACGCCCCGGCGCGGCAGCCGATCCCAGCACCTACGGAAAGACCGGATCTGCGCGCGTTGTTCTACCCATCATCCATCGCCGTGCTGGGGGCCACGGATGCGATCGGCAAGCTGGGATACAATGTCTTCCAGAATCTCATCTCCCATGGATTCCAGGGTGGGCTCTACCCCATCAATCCCGGCAAGGAGAGCGTGCTGGGGGTGAAGGCCTACAAATCGATTCTCGATGTCGCAGACCCTGTGGATGCGGCCGTCATCATCGTACCGGCTGAAGCCGTGCCACAGGCCATCGAAGACTGCTGCGCCCAAGGCATACGCTTTCTCATCATCGAGACAGCCGGGTTTGCGGAGACCGGTGTTGCGGGCAAAGAGGCGCAGATACGGATCAAGGAGATCATCCGCCGCACGGGCAGCCGCATCCTGGGACCCAACTGCTCGGGGATCATCAACACGCACCACCGCATGGTCCAATCCATCGGTCTGCTGGGTACGCTGCGCCGAGGCAATATCGGGCTCATCGCCCAGGCCGGTGTATATGCCGCCGGCATTCTGGCGGGGCTGCGCCATGTCATCGATTTCGGCATTGTCGCCACCATCGGGAACAAGATGGATATCAGTGAAACCGAGATCCTCGCCTATATGGGCAACGACCCCAACATCAGGGTGATTGCCCTCTACATGGAAGACGTGACCAGCGGCAAGCACTTCATGGAAGTCGCCGGCCGCGTGGCGCACCGCAAACCGGTCATGGTGCTCAAAACCGGACGTACCGAGGCCGGCCGCGAAGCGGTCTCATCGCATACGGCCTCGCTGGCGGGCGATGACGCCATCAACAGCGCCGCCTTCAGGCAGAGCGGTATCATCCGGGCCAAGGACAACGAGCACCTCTTCGCGTTGATGAAGGGCTTTTCCAAACAGCCCCTGCCTCAGGGTCCGGGCGTCATGATCGTCACCTACACCGGCTCGCTGGGAGTGGCCGCGACCGATATGCTCTACCTGAACCATCTCAGGCTTGGCACCTTCGAACCACGGGTACAGAAGAGTCTCGCCACCCTGCTGCCCGGTTATCTGAACATCCGCAATCCGGTGGACTGTTCCTTCACCATGACCCCCGAGCAGCTTAAGAGCATCATCGAGACCGGTATCCAGAGCGAGGATGTGCACAGCTTCCTCGTCATCATCCCGGGTGAAAATCTGGCCTCTTTCCTGGATACCCTGGCATGCATCGATTACCATGCCAAACCCATTGTCTGCGTAGTGGCCTGCAAGGAGTTCATGATGGATCAGGTCATCCTCATGGAACAGGCCGGATTTCCGGTCTACTCCACCCCGGAGATGGCGGCCGAGGTCCTGGGCGAAATGTATCGCTACGGCATGCGCCGACGAGTGGCCCTCATCAAGGCCCTGAACCGCTCTCTGTCCGGCAGAACCTTCACTCTGGACACCCGTCAGGTCAAGTTCCGTCTGCTGAACGAAGACGACATCGACTTGTGGACCGAATTCGTGGACGGATGCTCGGCCGACTCGCTCTGGATGCGCTTCCTGTCACCCTTTTCCGCCACGCCGGAAAGGGCGCGGCGCTACTGCGTCATCAATCCGGAACAGGAATTCGCCATCATGGCCGAGATAATCGAAGACGGTCACCGCAAGGTACTCGGGATCGCCCGTCTGAGCAAGCTATCGCTCCATGACGAAGCCGAGTTCGCCGTGATCGTGGCCGACCCCTGGCAGAGAAAGACCCTGGGCCACCTCTTGTCCCACGTATCGGTGGAGCTTGCCAAACAGTGGGGGGTCAAGAGCATCATCGCGGAGACGATTTACGAGAATCATGCCATGATCGGCATCTTGAAACGCTGCCAGTTCAAGGTTCAGGAAAGAAACGGCAACATGTTCACCCTGTCCCTGAAGCTCTAAAGTCTGTTCGCACCGCATAACGAGCTTATGCGCCCGTTACGCGTAAGGGGGGGATACGCCATGATCCCCCCCTCTCCTTTTCTCTCCTGCCGGCCGCCGGGAGTCCGCCCGTTCGTGCGGCAAAAACTTGGGACAACCATAGCATCACCGTTATACGTTATATTAACGTTAAGCAGCCGAACGGTCTTTGGATTTCCGCCCCGGCACCGCATCTTCGAAGATCTTAACAAGCCTAACGATAGATCCACGGGGAAGTTGATTCAAGCCGGAAGAACCTGAAATAAAAAGGGAGGCCGGAAAGCGCATTTCCGGCCTCCCTGCAACGATGCAGGATCTTTCCTGGTGTTAACCGATTTTCTTCCGCTCGTTGATCAGATCGGTGACGACCGCGGAATCAGCCATGGTCGAGGTGTCACCGAGGTCGCTGAAGTCATTGGCCGCGACCTTTCGGAGCACCCGGCGCATGATCTTGCCGGACCTGGTCTTGGGCAGGCCGTCGGCCCACTGGATATGGTCGGGCGTGGCGATGGGGCCGATCTCCTTGCGCACCAGGGCGATCAAGTCCTTCTTTAAGGCGTCGGTCTTGGCCACGCCGGTGTTCAGAGTGACATAGGCGAAGATCCCCTGCCCCTTGATGTTGTGCGGGAAACCCACCACGGCCGATTCGGCCACATCCGGATGCAGGGTCAAAGCGCTTTCGACCTCGGCCGTGCCCAGGCGGTGTCCGGAGACGTTGATGACGTCATCGATGCGGCCGGTGATCTTGTAATCGCCATCGGCGTCGCGCTCGGCGCCGTCGCCCGAGAAGTAGTTGCCAGGGAACTGCGAGAAGTAGTTCTCCTTGAAAAGTTGAGGGTTCTTATAGATGCCCCGCATCATGCCGGGCCAGGCCTTCTTGATGCACAAGGCACCCTTGCCGGGTCCTTCGATCTCCTTGCCGTCTTCGCCGATAATGGCCGGGACCACGCCGAAGAAGGGCACCATGGCCTTGGCGGGCTTGATGTCGATGGCGCCGGGCAGCGGCAGGATCATATGTCCGCCGGTTTCGGTCTGCCACCAGGTATCGGCGATCGTGCAGCGACCTCCGCCGATCTTGTTGTAGTACCACCACCAGGCCTCGGGATTGAGCGGTTCGCCCACCGAGCCCAGGACCCTCAGTGATGAGACGTCGTGCTTGTCAACCCATGCGTCGCCTTCCTTGGCGATGGCCCGGATGGCGGTCGGCGCGGTGTAGAAGTTGTTGACATGGTATTTCTCGACCACGGCCCAGAACCTGCCGTAGTCCGGATAGCTGGGAACCCCTTCGAACACGATGCTGGTGTGCCCGTTGCACAAGGGGCCGTAGGCCACATAGCTGTGTCCGGTCACCCACCCGAGGTCGGCCGTGCACCAGTAAACATCCTCGTCGCGCACGTCGAAGGCCAGCTGCTGGGTCATGGAGGCGTACAGGAGATAGCCGGCCGTGGTATGCAAGGCGCCTTTGGGTTTGCCGGTCGAGCCCGAGGTGTAGAGGATGAAGAGCGGGTCCTCGGCGTCCATCTCTTCGGGTTTGCAGTAGCGTTCGGCCTCGGCCATAAGCTTCTCGTACCAGATATCACGGCCGTCCATCATCTCGACCTGGGTGCCGGTGCGCTTGACCACGATCTGGGTCTTGACCGACGGGCACTGTGCCAGGGCCGCGTCCGCGTTATCCTTCTGCGGCACCGCCTTGGCGCCCCGATAGGTGCCGTCGCAGGTGATCAGCAGGGTGGACCCGCAGTCGTTGATGCGGTCTCTGAGCGCCTCGGCCGAGAACCCGCCGAACACGATGGCATGGATGGCGCCGATGCGGCTGCAGGCCAGCATCGCGATGACCAGTTCCGGGATCATGGGCAGATAGATGGTCACCACGTCGCCCTTCTTGATGCCGAGCTTCTTCAGGACGTTGGCGAACTTGTTGACTTCCCGGTACAGGTCGAAATAGGTGTAGACCTTCCAATCATTGGGGTCGTTGCCCTCGAAGATGATGGCGGCCTTGGTCTTCTTGGTCTCCAGGTGACGGTCCAGGCAGTTATAGCTGACATTGAGCTTGCCGCCTTCGAACCACTTCACATGCAGATCATCGCCGAATGACCAGTCCGAGACTTTGTTTGCGTCAAAGGGCTTGAACCAGCTCAAACGCTTCTGTGCCTGCTCGGCCCAGAAGGCATCCGGATTCTCGATGGAGCGTTTGTACATCTCATCATACTCCGCCCGGCTCTTGATGTATGATTTTTCACGCACCCGCTCCGGAACAGGAAAAACCTTGTTATAGAAATCTTGATCATTTATTTCAGCCATAGTCCTTCTCCTTTTCCCTCTGTTTATAACCAAGCACCCAGTGTTCCCACGACCTGTAGCGCCCAATTTCCGGTAGTTTCCACGCGGCTAGCGCGTGCTTTTTTCATGCATTTCTCCAGCCGCTGGAACTATAGTATAAGAAACCATAATTTAATGTCGGCCGGCGTCTGATTTTGGTATGAGAGTATGCCTTACAACCAATCGGTGTTCGTCTGACACGGCGCACCGGAGAAGCAGACCGGTTATACCGATCATGACGGCCGCAACCAGCTGTTAAATAGCGTTATTTTATCGATATTTGATACAATCAATCAATATCATGTGCCTATTTTATCGATTACAGTTTTATCGGCAGCCTTCCGACAGATTCATGCATATCACCATGGAGAAATGCGATGCCCACGATCACGATCGATAACCGGATCATTACCGTACCAACAAACATGAACATCATCGAAGCGGCCCGCGCAAACGGCATCGAGATCCCGGCCTTGGGGTACGATCCGCGCGTCAGCCCTCCCAGCACCCATGAGATCGCCATCGTGGAGCTCATCGAGGGCGAGAAGATCCGCTTCGTCCCGGCCACCTCGACGCCCGTGCGCGATAGCATGGTCATCCGCACCCAATCCGAGGCCCTTGCCACCTACCGTACGATCCACCTCGAGACCCTGCTGCGCTACCACTACGGCGACTGCCAGGCCCCCTGCGCGCTCCGCTGTCCGGCGGGTATCGATATCCAGCGCTATCTCTATCATGCCGCGGCGGGCAACTTCCTGGAGGCCATAGAGGTCATCAAGGAACGCAACCCCCTGCCGCTGGTGTGCGGGCGGGTCTGCCCCCACCCCTGCGAGGACGATTGCCGCCGCGGCGCCGTGGATGCGCCGGTCAATATCAACGGCGTCAAACGTTTTCTGGCCGATTGGGATCGCGGGCAGACCATCCCCTATCGACCCACCTGCCGGAGCGATTCTCTCCGGCGCGTGGCCGTGGTCGGGGCCGGGCCGGCGGGCCTGACGGCCGCCTATTTCCTGCGGCGCTGGGGTCACCAGGTCACGATCTTCGAGATGCAGGAGGCCGCCGGAGGGATGCTCCGCTGGGGTATCCCGGATTACCGGCTGCCGCTAAACCGGCTCGACGAGGAGATCCAGTCCATCGTCGCTCTGGGGGTCGAGGTCCGTTATCAGATGAAATTGGGCCGGGACTTCAGCCTGGCATCCTTGAAGCGCGACGGCTTTGAGGCCGTCTTCATGGGCCTGGGCGCGCAGAAGGCCAGCGCCATCGGCGTACCCGGCGAGGATACGCCGGGCGTGATGTCGGGCCTGGATTTCCTGGCCCGCCTGGCCCGGGGCGAACGGCCCGCGCTGGGAGAACGGGTCATCGTCATCGGCGGCGGCAATACGGCCATGGATGCGGCCCGCAGCGCCGTGCGCCTTGGCGCCAAGGACGTGAAGATCGCCTACCGCCGCACGCGCCAGGAGATGCCGGCCCAGGCAAGCGAGATCGACGAGGCCCTGGAAGAGGGTGTGTCCATCGATTACCTGACCGCCCCTGTCTCGATCAACGCCGAGGGAGGCTTGCTGCGGCTTGTCTGCACGCGCATGGAGCTGGGCGAGGCGGACAAGAGCGGACGCCGCCGCCCCGTACCCGTGGCCGGTTCCGAATTCACTTTAAGCGCCAACATGATCATCTCGGCCATCGGACAGGCAGTGGACGGCGAGGTGTGCGGTGATGGGGGCCTGCTTGATAAATGGGGCAATATCAAGGCCGATAGCGCGACCATGCAGACCATCATCCCCGGCGTCTTTGCCGGCGGCGATTGCGTGACCGGCCCCGGCATCGCCATAAGCGCCATCGGCGCCGGACGCCGGGCGGCCGTTTCCATCGACCAATACCTCAGCACCGGCCATGTCAGTACGGCGCGGGAGCCTTACACCTGCAGCAAGGGCCACTGGCGCGATCTGTCTCCGGAGACCTTCCGCGACGTCGCGCCCGCGGACCGTACGGAAATCAAGGCCCGCGATCCACACCAGCGCGCCATGGATTTCGAAGAGTCCACCTCCACCTGGGATACGGACAGCGCCATGGCCGAGGCCGGCCGTTGCCTGTCCTGCGGCTGCTCCGAGCGCTATGCCTGCGATCTGCGGGACTATGCCAGCCGCTACGGGGTCCGCTTCGACCCTGCCCGGAAGCCCAGGCCGCTGGCCATCGACGAGAACCACCCCATCATCCGGCGCGATCCGGGCAAATGCATCCTGTGTGGGTTATGCCTCAAGGTCTGTCGGGAGTACGAAGGCGTTTCGGCCCTGAGCCTCTCTGAGATCGACAATATCCTGAGCATCGGCCCTAATGAGAACCGGCCGCTGGACCTCACCGCCTGCGTTGCCTGCGGACACTGCGCCGCCGTCTGCCCTACCGGAGCCCTGACGATAAAACCTGTGCTGCCCGCGGTTTACCGCGCCCTCATCGATCCCGGATTAACCGTGGTGGCCCAGATCGCCCCGGCGGTGCGCGCAGCCATCGGCCAATACTACGGCCTGACGCCTCAAGAGGTCATGCCGCGCCTGGCCGCGGGTCTAAAGCGCCTGGGCTTCGATTTCGTCTTCGACACCTGCTGGGCCGCGGACCTGACCATCATGGAGGAGGGCACCGAGTTCCTGAGCCGCTTGGCCGAAGGCGGTGTGCTGCCCCAGATCACCTCCTGCTGCCCGGCCTGGATCAATTACTGCGAAAAGGTGGCCCCGGATATCCTAGCGCACCTCTCTTCCTGCAAATCGCCGCAGCAGATGTTCGGGGCGGTCATGAAGCGCTACTTCGCCAAGGAGCTGGACTTGGCGCCCGAACTGCTCTATTTTGTCTCGATCATGCCCTGCAACGCCAAAAAATACGAAGCCGGACGCCCTGAATTTTCTCCTGAGGGCCTGCGGGATGTAGACAGCGTCCTGACCACCAATGACGTGATCGCCATGTTTGCCGAGCGGCATGTCGATCCACGGCGGATCGAGCCGGGAGAGGTGGACTCCTTTTTCGGCAAGGCCAGCGGCGCCGGGATCATCTTCGGGGCCAGCGGCGGTGTGGCCGAAGCGGCCCTACGCATGGCGGCGCTGAAAGTGACCGGCATGCGCCTGGAAGGCTTCCCCTATGACGATGCCCCGGAACAGAAAGGGGTCAAGGAGACCATGGTGCGCCTCGGCGATACGCCGGTGCGTCTGGCCGTGGTGAGCGGTCTGCAGAACGCCCAGCTTTTGATCGACCGCCTGCGCGCGGGCGACGCCCCGTACGACCTGATCGAGGTCATGGCCTGTCCGGGAGGTTGCATCAACGGTTCGGGCAACCCGACGCCTCAACTGACGAGCGAAGCCGAATACCGCTTGGACGTGCTCTACCGGCTCGACGAGACCGCCCCCATCCGCTCCAGCCTGGACAACCCATCCCTCAAGGCCGTCTACGAAAACTGGCTGGGTGAGCCCGACAGCGCCACCTCCCACGAAGCCCTGCACACGAGCTATCAGCGCCGTTCCATGCAGCTTGAACAAACCCAGGTCACGGCGCGGCTCAGGTCTCAGCCGGCCATCGATGTGGGCGTCTGCATCGGTACCAACTGCTATCTCAAGGGCTCGTGGAAACTCCTGGAGTCCCTGGCGGCCGAGCTCAGGCGGCGCGGGCTGTCGGAACGCTTCAGGGTCAGGGCACGCTTCTGCACGGGAAAATGCGCGGACGGCCCCAATGTCGTGGTTGGCGGCCAGGTCATATCCGGCGTTGATCCCGACCAGGTCAGCGGCTTCATCGATACGCACCTGGCGCCTCTGCTTGAAGATCAAGCGCCCATGGGGGCGAGCTAGCCATGCTGATCATCACCATCTGTGTGGGCAGCTCGTGCAGCATCCGCGGCTCGGATGAACTGGCTCAAACGTTCCAGCAGTGCATCGTGGACGAGCGGCTGGAGGGTCGGGTGGACATCGTCGGCGCCTTCTGCATGGAGGCCTGCTCCAAAGGCGTGTCCATAAAGGTGGGCGAGCGCTCGTTCAGCGGACTCCGCCCCGAGGAAGCCCGGGACTTCTTCTACAAGGAGATCATGCCCTATGTCTGATCCGATCATATCCACCAACCCGGCCCGCTGCCGCGACTGCTACCGCTGCGTGCGCTCCTGCGACGTCAAGGCCATCCGCATCAAGGATCACCAGGCCCAGATCGTGCAAGAGCTCTGCATCCTGTGCGGCACATGCGTGCGGGTGTGTCCCCAGAAGGCCAAAAGCATCCGCAGCGACCGCCAGGCGATCATCGAGGCCCGGGAGGCGGGCAAACGGGTCGTGGCCTCGGTGGCCCCTTCGGCCCCGGCCTTCTTCGACATGCCCAGCTTTCAAGCCCTGGCCGACGCCATCAAGGCGCTCGGTTTCGAGGCCGTTCAGGAGACGGCCGTGGGCGCCCGCATGGTCGGTCTGGCGCATGGAGAATATGTTGCGCGGGAACCACAGCGCCACCCCGTCATTGCCTCGGCCTGCCCGGTGGTCGTGAACCTGGTGGAACGCTACTACCCGGACCTGATCCCCCACCTGGCGCCCATCGTCTCGCCCATGATCGCTCACGGCCGTTTGCTCAAGCGCATATACGGCGAGAACGCCTTCATCGTCTTCATCGGGCCGTGCATCGCCAAGAAGCAGGAGATGGAGGATGAGGCCGTCTCCGGCGCGATCCAGGCCGTCATGACCTTCCGAGGCCTCAAGGAATGGTTCGATCACCAGGGCATCCAGTGCCGCAGAGAACCGGAGCCCGAGCTTGGACCGCCCTTGGAGAAGGCGCGCCTCTTCGCCCTGGAAGGCGGACTGATCGGCACGGCCCGCATGAACACCGATATCCTGGGCACCGAGATGATCATGACCTCCGGGCTGGATGCCTGCCAGGATATCCTGAAGGACATCCGCAGCGGCGAGCTCAAAGCCGGCCTGGTGGAGCTCCTGGCCTGCCGGGGCGGGTGCGTGAACGGACCGGCCATGGCGGACATGGCCGACGGCATCTATCTGGCGCGTCAGCGGGTCATGGAATTCGGCGCCCGCCATCAACCGGACCTGTCGTTAAAGCGCGAAGATTGGCCCGACCTCGAACGCGGCTTTCTGGACCGACATGTGCCCGTGCCGGTTTTCAGCGAGGCACAGATAAGGGAGGTCCTGCGGCGCGTCAACAAATTCACCGAAGAAGACGAGCTCAACTGTGGGGCCTGCGGATACCACACCTGCCGGGATAAGGCCGTGGCCACGCTCAGGGGCCTGGCCGAGATCACCATGTGCATCCCCTATATGCGGCAGCGTTCGGAGTCGCTGCGCCAGGTGGTCATGGAGGCTACGCCGAATGCCATCCTGATCTTCAACCAGGACCTTATCATCCAGGATCTGTCGCCTTCGGCCGAGAAGATCTTCAATTGCAGTCTGCCCGAGGTCCAGGGCCAGCCGCTTTCCAGCCTGATACCCATTATGGATGACTTTGTGCGGGTGCGGGATACCGGCGAGTCGATGCTCGGCAAGACGCGCCGGCTCAGGGAGGATCTGGTCGTGGAGCAGACCATTGTCTGCGTCCAAGGGCAGGGGCTGATGCTCGCCATCTTAAAGGATGTCACGGAGCGCGAAAACGAGCGCGAGCGATTCAATCAGCTCCGCACCGAGACCCTTAACCGCACGCGCGAGGTGGTCAGCAAACAGATGCGCGTGGCGCACGAGATCGCCCACCTCCTGGGTGAAACCACGGCCGAGAGCAAGACCATCTTCTCGCATCTGGCCAGGCTCTTAGAGGAGGAAGACCACTCGTGAGCCTTATGGTCGAATGCACCTGGGACAGCCTGAACAAGGACAATGAGGAATTGTGCGGCGATGCGGTCATCGTCCGTTCCAAGGGGCCCGACTTCATGGCCGTGCTCTCCGACGGCCTGGGCAGCGGGGTCAAGGCGCACATCCTGGGCACTTTGACGGCCGAGATCGCGGCGGGCATGTTCGAATCCGGCTCCGCGGTGGAGGATGTCATCCAGACCCTGGCCGAGACCTTGCCCGAGTGCAGCGTGCGCAAGCTGGCCTACGCCACCTTCGCCGTCCTGACCGTGCATGACGGACGCAGCGCCCACCTGGTCCAGTTCGATTGCGCGCCCTTGATTTTGATGCGCGGACAAACTTTGGTCAAAATACCCATGGAAGAACGCGAGGTCCACGGCCGCAGGATCCGCCAGGCGCGTTTCACACTGGAGGAAAACGACTTCATGGTCCTGGTCACGGACGGCTATGAACATGCCGGTCTGGGCGGGGTGTACCGCCTCGGCTGGGGCTGGGACAATATCGTCCTGGCCGTCCAGCGCTTCCTTTCCGCCGGCATTAGCGACACCTACAAACTGGCCCAATCCCTCGCGCACACCTGCCTGCGGCTCTACGACAACCGGCCCGGCGACGACGCCACCGTCATCGCCATGAAGGTGCGGCCGTCCTCAAAGGCCACGGTCCTTACCGGGCCGCCGGCCGAAAAGGAGTTGGATGAAGCCATGGTAACGCGTTTCATGGCCAGCGAGGGCGAGAAGATCATCTGCGGCGGCAGCACGGCCCAGATGGCGGCCCGGGTCCTGGGTGAAGAGCTCCTGGTGGATTGGGTGCCACCCGGCAAACGCAAGACACAATCGCAGAAACCGAAGAAAGGCTCCCCGCCCACGGCCGAGCTCAAGGGGGTCGATCTGGTGACCGAGGGGATCCTTACCCTGGGGCAGGCGGCGCAGCTCTTGCGGGCCGCCCGGAACATCGACGATCTGCCTCAGGATAGCGACGCCTCCGTGCGCCTGGCCCGTTCGCTCTTGAAGGCGGATGAGATCCGCCTGCTGGTCGGCACCGCCATCAATCCCAATCAGGTGGCGGACATCATCCGCGGCGAGCCCATGCGCATGGTCTATGTCAGGGAGCTGGTCGAGGTCCTGTCCAGGCACGGCAAACAGGTGGACGTCGAGCAGATCTGATAGAGAAACATATCTCAATCGTCATGAATGATCAGCCGGCCAGCCGCAGGGGCAGCCGGGCGGCCGCGCGGCAGGGTGATCGTGACGCGCGTCCCTGTGGGTCCCTGGTCCCCATCGGCGTTGGATTCAATCACAAAAGCACCCCCATGCGACTTGACCGCGGCGTAGGCCAGCGGGATGCCCAGGCCTGCACCCGCGGTTTTGGTGGTAAAGTAGGGGATAAAGAGCTGGTCCATATGCTCCGGGGGAATGCCCTTTCCGGTATCCTTTATCGTGATGACGATCCGCTGCTCATCGCCCCGGACATCGATTGCCAATACGCCGCCGGCGGGCATGGCCTCCACGGCGTTGGTCGCCAGGCTGACCAGGGTCTGGATGATCTGCTCCCGGTCGATCCACACCAGTGGGTCCGTGAGGTCACGGGTTACGCTTACCGTCACGCTCCCGGGCCTTTTCGTGCGCTCAAGGCTCCGTTCAATGACCTTCACGATATCAGACCGGCGTCGCTTCGGACCAGGCGCCTCGATAAAACCGGCTCGTATGTCGGATTGCGGTTTTTCGTCCATGGATGAGGTGCGGCCATGGTAGCATACCCGTGAGCAGAGTCAACCGGAGTTCAGGGGCATGCTCGCCGTCATGATATTATCCCCTTGAAAAGGCCTGAAACATAGAGACCACCGGCTGCCTGCTTGCATCTTATCCGGCGCAGCGCTGACGGCACTGCGTTATTCTTCCTCGCCGCAAAGTTTCTTCCAGGCTTCTTCGTTGGTCGTATTCACGATCTCGATGGCGATATCGCCATGCGCATGATCGAGCCTCACAATCTTGCCCACCACGGTCAGCGACTCCTGCGGGAAGGTGATCCTGATCTGTGTATTGATCAGCTCAAGGACCCGGTTGGGACGTATGTGGGCGAAAATCGTCCGGTTTTCCACCAGAATCCCTTTAAGGCTGATATTCTTGGTATGCCCCCGCCCCTGATGCACACTACCAAGCTTGATCAAGGCGAGCATATCCACATTCCTGCGTTTATACCGTCTTCGCTGCAATACCGGTAGTTCCTGTGCCATAAACACACCGTAGTTGTCTAGTATTCCTGAATATATCTTATCGGTTAAAACGACGTTCCCTTCACAGGCATGCCTGAATATTCGAGAACCCCCTATCGTATGGTCATCTTTTCTGCTAGGTTGCGCCCTATGACAACCTCACTGCCACGAAACGATCAGGTGGTTGAACCGCATGCCGAGGGTTGATTTTCTACCGTCCGGGATGGCGGCCGATGTGGCCGCGGGCACCGGGCTTGTCGAGGCCGCGCGCCTGGCGGGCATCACCATCGGCCTGCCCTGCGGCGGCAAGGGCACCTGTGGCAAATGCCGGGTACGGGTCACCCGGGGTTCACTCGAGACCAGAGCGCACGCCCTGAGCGATGAGGAACGCGCCCAGGGATGGGTGAGTGCTTGTCTGGCGACCGTGATCACCGATGTCACGGTGGTCATTCCGCCGGAGTCCGACGCATCGCACCCGACCTGGCTGGATGACGGACTGACTCCGGCGGAAGAACAGGCCATTGATCTCAGGCGTCTGTCGCCCCTGGGACACCGCGTTCAGCTGCGCGTAGACGTCCCCAAGCCTGAGGACGGACTGGCTGACCTTGACCGTCTGCGGCGCTGTCTGTCGCGGGCCCTGGATGGAACGACGCCTGAAGTTCCTCTGGGGGTGCTCCGCGCCCTGCCTGAGACCCTCAGGGAACAGGACGGACTGGTTACTCTCAGCCTGGCCGGAGACAATGAAAATACGCGGGTGGTCGATTGCGTCAGCGGCCGGGCGCACACCCCGGTCTTGGGGCTGGCCGTGGACCTGGGGACCACCACCATCGCCGTGCAGCTCATCGATCTGGAAAGCGGGCAGGTGTTGGCCACCCGCAACGGATACAACGCCCAGATCGCCTGCGGACTGGATGTAATCAGCCGCATCAACTATGCCGTGAGGCCTGAGCGTTTGGAGGATCTGCGAGAGCGCGCCGTGGAATCCATCAACCGGCTGATCAGGGAGGCCGCGGCCGATACGGCGACGCCGCCCCACGCCATCATCTGCGGCCGCATATCGGGCAACACGGTCATGACCCACCTGCTCTTAGGCATCAAACCGGAATACATCCGGCTGGAGCCGTATGTGCCCGCGGTCTTGAGCCTGCCGCACCTGACGGCCAAGGAGCTTGGCCTGGCAGTGAATCCCGAGGCCGTCTTAAGCCTGTCGCCCTGCGTCGGCAGCTATGTGGGCGGCGACATCACCGCCGGCCTGCTGACGACCGATCTGGTCAGGGACGGGGAAGCGCCCCCCTGCCTGTTCCTCGATATCGGCACCAACGGCGAGATCGTGGTGGGGAACAAGGACTTCCTCATGACCTGCGCCTGCTCGGCCGGGCCGGCCTTCGAGGGCGGCGGCATCGAGAACGGCATGCGCGCCACGCTGGGCGCCATCGACCATGTCACCATCGACCAGGCAAGCGGACAGGCCGCGTTCA
>JBDKSM010000208.1:0-17746 GCA_039680665.1 Syntrophaceae bacterium
AATATGAGGAGGTTTATCTGCATGCCTATGAAAGCGTCAATGAAGCCAGAAACGGATTAGAACGCTATTTTGCGTTCTACAATCATCGTCGGCCTCACTCGACGCTTGACGGATCAACGCCGGATGAGGTTTATTTCGGTTCTCGGGAGGAGATGCCCGATGCGGCTTAATGAAAATTGTGGCGAGGCTTCACTTATAAATCGTCATCCCCTGTCCAAACTCCCGGGACCAGCGCTTTCAGAAGATAAGTTGACTCATTACGTACTTAGTGTTTTGCCACGAAAAAAAGACTGAATTGTTTCAGAAGAACCATTCCTGTCAAGTAGTGTTGACCAACGCTCAACAATTAGAATAATATTATCAAATACTCTAAACATTTTCTTTATAGTTCTAATATTATCCTCACTGGTTCTATCATTAATTTCAATTCTTTATCAAAGAAGAAAGAAGATCGGGCACCAGAGATAAGTACAATATTTTGCTAATTGTATTCAGCAATGTCCGGTTAGGGAATTGCATACGTACAAGGAATACACAGGGGACGCCCTTTACTTCTTTAGGGAACCCCAAGGGTCAGGTCTCAACAATCAACAATTAAATTGTCAATTGTTGAGACCTGCCCCCCCCTTCCTTCCCCTTCCTTTCCGACGCATGATTTACCATGCATCTTCATCATCCTCGTCATCGACATATGCCGGCACGGGAGCATCAGCATCTGATCGCAACCTATTTAAATAGAAGTTGAGTGTATATGACACAACAGCTGCTGCGATAATCTCTGGAATGAATTTACTATTAACTGAAATAAGCGACCATCCTTTTGACAGGTCAATTGGTATAGATATATTCATTACAACATTTGCCATCACCTGCCATGAAATGGCTAAAACAACTGCCAGCCATCTTCTAGCGATAAGTGTACCGGCAAATATGGTTACCAAGAACCCGAAAGGGCCGAGTAGTAAATATATGAGCAGTGATCCAAATGTAAGTGATAAAGCAAAAAGAAAAGTTGCTATTATATAAACAAATACCATATTATAGACTCACTTTCGAATTAGGTTTCTTTATTCATTTGCTAGAAGGCCATTCATTTATATACGTTAGGTTAACTATTTCCCCCTCACCCTGTCCCTCTCCCACGAAGGGGAGAGGGGACTCAAGATTCCTGCCAGAGGTTAATTTCCAATCGATGCAGTATACTCCACACAACTGAGAATACTTTGCCAGACGAGGTGGGGTTTGTAAATACTTTTCATGGTGTTAGGCTGTGAGTTAATCCAAACATGCTATAACGGCGATTCCGGATTGCATTCAAGATGAGACCGAGAGGTCGAGGAGGGGGCGACGCAACTGTACTTTGACGTACAGCGAGGAGCACACGACCGAAGACGACGAAGGTATCGCTTGAATGCGGCCGGAAGCGCCATTATTGCTGGGTGACGCGGAGCACCTCTTCGATGGTGGTAATCCCATCCTCCACCTTCCGCGCCCCGTCTTGCCTCAGCGTATGCAGCCCCTCTTCGATGGCCTGTCGCTTGATGACGTTCGAGTCCGAGGTCTTGAGGATGGTGGTCTTGATGGTATCGCTCATGACCAGGATCTCGTAGATGCCGGAGCGGCCCTTATAGCCGGTATTGAGGCATTCCATACAGCCCGCGCCGCGGTAGAGAAAGCCGTCGGTGTGCAGCATTTCCTTGGTCAGGCCCAGTTCCATGAGGCTTTCGGTCTCGGGGTAATAGGCCTGGCGGCAGTCGGCGCAGATCTCGCGCACCAGGCGCTGGGCCATGATGGTGTTGACGGCGGACGTGACCAGGAAGGGCTCGATGCCCATGTCGATCAGGCGCGTGATGGCCGTGGCCGAGTCGTTGGTGTGCAGGGTGGAGAAGACCAGGTGGCCGGTAAGCGCGGCCTGGATGGCGATCTCGGCCGTCTCCAGGTCGCGGATCTCGCCCACCAGGATGACGTCCGGATCCTGGCGCACGATGGAGCGTAGACCCGAGGCAAAGGTGACGCCCACCTTGGTGTTGACCGGGATCTGGCCGATGCCCTTGAGCTGGTACTCGATGGGGTCTTCGATGGTCAGGATGTTCTTGTCCGGCGAGTTGATGCGGCTGAGCATGGAATAGAGCGTCGTGGTCTTGCCTGAGCCGGTCGGTCCGGTGACCAGGATGATGCCGTGCTCCTGCTTGAGGATTTTGGCGATGATCTCCATGTCGTCGGGGTAGAAGCCCAGTTCTTCCAGGCCTAAGAGCACCGAGGATTTATCGAGGATGCGCATGACCACGCGTTCGCCGTTGACGGTGGGCACGGTGGAGATACGCAGGTCCACGGAGTGTTCGCCCAGCTTGATGCCGATGCGGCCGTCCTGGGGCAGGCGTTTCTCGGCGATATTGAGGTTGGCCATGACCTTGATGCGCGAGACCACGGCCGACTGGATGCGTTTGGGCAGGCCCAGCACGTCGTGTAGGATGCCGTCCACGCGGAAGCGGATCTTGACCTCGGACTGGAAGGGCTCCACGTGGATATCCGAGGCGCGCTCGCGGAAGGCCTGCACCATGAGGCGGTTGACCAGCTTGATGATGGGCGCGTCGGTCTCCATGACCGTGATGTCCTGGATATTCTCCAGGTCGTGCAGGATGTCCTCTTCCTCTTCCTCCTCCATGTCGTTGACAATATCCTGGGCGCTCTCGTTCTTGAGGTCGTTCAAGCGGTTGATGGCGGAGTGGATCTCCTGGCGGCTGGCCAGCACGCGTTGGATATCCTTGGCGGCCAAGACGCGGGCGATGTCAAACAGGGGTTCCTGTTCCAGGGGGTCGTTAACGGCCACGATCAGGGTTTCGCCCTGCCACTTGAGAGGCACCATGTTGTAGCGCCGCAGGAAGGCCACCGGGAGGTGGTCAAGGATGGCGGGGTCCACCTCAAGCTCGCCCAGCATGTGCATAAACTCAATGTCCCATTGACGGCCCAGGGCCTTGAGAATCTCGACGTCGCTCAGTATTCCGGCGCCCACCAGGGCGTCCTTGAGCGAGAGACCTTTCTCCTTCTGGATGGTCAGGGCCTTACTCAGACCGGCCTCATCCACCAGGTTACCGGAGCGCAGCACCTCTTCAAGGCTGGGGATGCGCATCGATGTTCACCTCAGGCGCGTTTGTCTGCGGTTGCCCGGCCGGGACCGGGGTGCTTACAGCCGCATCGTTCCGGGGCGCGTTCGGCTGCAGGTCTTGTGTGGGAGCGGCCGGAGCGTCAGGGATCAAGGGCTGCGCCTCGGGCAGAACCTCCGCTCCTTGCGGCGGCGCGGCCTGCCCGGGCTTGGTTTCCGGAGGAGCGATATTGAGCTTCTCCTCGGGGGTTACGTCTGTTTTACCTTCCTTGCCCTTGTCAAAGGCCTCCTTCATCCTGGTGATGGTGCCGTACTTTTCGCGGTAGAGGGCATCGGCCTTCTCATCCGTGTCGATAATGACGGGGGTGAGGAAGATGTAGAGATTGGTCCGGTCGCGCGAGCGGGTGTCGGTCTTGAAGAGCCAGCCCAAGAGCGGGATCTTGCCTAAGAGTGGCACCCGATATTCGCCCATGGTCAGGGTTTCGCCGATCAGGCCGCCGATCACCATGGTGGTACCGTCCTTGATCATAACCGTGGTGGTGGCGGAACGCTTGAGCGTCGTGGGCGCGAACTCCGCCTCACCCGAACCGGCCACCAACTGGGTGATCTCCTGGAAAATATCCATGCGGATATTGCCCTGCTGGTTGATCTGCGGGGTGATCTTCAGGTCCACGCCCACGTCGCGATAGTCATAGGTGTTGACGGTGCGGTTGATATTGGTGGAATCCGTGTCCTGGCGGGTCAGGTAGGGCACGTTGGAGCCGACCTTGATCTCGGCCTCCTTATTGTCCATGGTAATGATCTGCGGGGTGGAGATGATGTTGACGTCCGTATCCTGGGCCATGGCATTGATGAACGAGGTCATGTTGGGGAAGGTGATCTCGGTGCCGCCCTTGTTGATGGTAATGGCCTCGCCGATGACGCCTAAGAGCGATCCGGACGGCAGATCCGAAAGCGAGGAGACGAAGCTTGAGCCGGAGCGGGCGAAGACGCCGCCGGTACGCTTGCCGCTGTCATAGGTGAAGTCATCGAAGGCACTCCACTCCACGCCGAGCTTGAAATCCTTGCTGGTATTGACCTCCATGAGGAAGGCCTTGACGAAGACCTGCTTGCGCGGGATATCGAGGTATTTGATGGTCTCCACGACATTGCTGTAGGTGTAGGGATCGGCGAAGATAATGAGCGAGTTGGTGGCCTTGTCGGGCGAGATCTTGAAGCTCTGTTGGCCGGTTGAGGTGGTCTTGGCCGCCCCCGTGGTACCGGCCGGTGTGGCTTCGGGGCTGGTGGGCGCCGGCAGGCCGCTCAAGACCTTGGACACCTCCTCGGCGTTGGCGTGTTGGAGATAATAGACATGGATATCCTCCTTGCCGCTGGGTGTGGGGATATCCAGCTGGGCGACGAGGTCCTCGATCATCTGCATGTCCTGGGTTGCGGCCATGACGATCAGCGAATTGGTGCGTTCATTGGCGATGATCTTGGGGGCTTCCTTGCTGGTCACACCGCCGCGGGTAGCGCGGCGTACCTGGGCGCGCGCGGCGTCCGTACCGGTGCCGGAGATGATCTGGTTCAGTTTGGCGGCCAGGTCGGCGGCCGTGGCATGCGTCAGGTGCACGATCTTGACGTCCTGGGCGAAACCCACCACATCCAGCACCTTGATGATGTCGAGAAACTTACGGATATTGGAAAGCGTATCGGTGACGATCAGGATATTGCTCTGGGCGTAGGAGAGGATCTGCGAGGCGCCGCGGCTCATGAGCGGGGTCAGGAGGTTCTTGATGTCCTCGGAGTCCGCGTACTTCAAGGGGATCAACTGGGTGACGAGTTTGTCCACTTTGGCGGCATGGATGCCGGTCTTGGTCTCCACGCCCTTGGTCATGGCATCGGAAGACTTCATAATCTTGGTTACGCCATTCATGGGCACGGTGGTGAATCCGTTGACCTCCAGCACGCTCTCGAAGACCCGATAGGCCTCGCCCACGGTCATCTTGCGCGGCGATATGACCGTGACCTTACCGCTGACGCTGGGGTCCACGATGAAGTTCTTTTTGGTAAGGTCGGCGATGAACTTGATCATCATGGTGATGTCGACCCCGTCAAAATCCATGGTGACATATTGGGCGTTCTTGCGGGATTTCTGGGCGGTCTCATCCTCAGCCGATGATCTTTGGGCGGCGCGGTCGGCCGGCATGCTCTCCGGGGCTTCCATCTTCGGCCCGGCCTGCTCCATTTCAGGTCGGTCGGCATCCTGCCGGGGTTTGATTTCTGCCGGGGCGGCCTGGGTGGGATTCTGGTTCTCCACCATCTTGACCGCGAGGATATTGCTCGCGGCCAGGCACATGAATACCACCGCCAGTATGCATACCCTTAGCCTCTTCATCTACTCCCCCTTCTCACTCGCATTCACCGGCCCTGCGCCTCTGAGGGATTCGAGGTCCGGGTCATTCGCGGCCCAGGTCTTGACGTCGGGATGCATGCTCAAGGCCTTGTTCAAGGCGTCCAACGCCGCGGTCTGATTGCCCTTCCTGGCATAAGCGCATGCCATATTGTATACAGGCTCCACATAATCCTTTGAAACGTTGCTGGCAAGCCGGAAATAGCCCAGGGCGCCTTCAATATCGCCCTTGGCCAGCAACACCCCGCCCAGATTGTTCAGAATGACCGCATCGTTTTTGAAATGGTTCAATGCGGCGTTATAGGTGATTATGGCGTGTTCGAGATCGCGGCGCTCAAAATAGAGGCCTCCCAACTCCACATAGACATCCTTGCTGTAGGCGGGCGCGACATTCAGGCAGCGCTCATAGAGATCGATGGCCCCCAGGCCGTCACCCGCTCGCCGTCGTACCTGGGCCTGGGCCAGAAGGGTCGCGGGGTCGGAAATCGCGGCGGGCATGGAAGCCGGGACAGCCTGCGGCGTCGGATTGAGAGCCCCTGGCGCCACGGCGACCGGGTGCTGGGGGTTCTGCCGCGCGGTCCAGAAATGGTAGAGCGCGCCGGTGGCCAGCGAGCTGAAAATTACGGCGGCGATCAAAATGAACCACATGCGCCTGCCCTTTTCCGAGCGCGTGTGCACGGGGACACATTCCGGCGTGGGGCCGTCTTCCTGAACGCGCTTCAAGGCATCATAGATCGAGCTCATGGCTTGCCCCTGCCGATAACATTGATGAGCGCCAGGGTTTCTGACCCTACAACACCATCTCGACTAAGGCCGAAGGCCTCCTGGAGTTTTTCGATGCCCGCGGCGGTCTCCACGCCGTAAACCCCGCTGGGATCCATCTTCATATAGCCGGCGCGTTTCAGTACGGATTGAATCCAGCGCACGCGCTCGCCCGTATCCGCCATACGGTATATCTGCTCCGGGGCGCCTTTCCGGTAACGCACAAAGATGTTCCAGCGATAAACTCCGGCGAACCTGCTCAGCGGCATTTCGATCACGGCCCGATCACGACCCGTCACCCAGATCGAATCCGCGCCGGCATGGTGCACGACGCAGTAGCCCCCGTTGATCGAGGCGATCAGGGGCCGGCCGATGTCTTTCAGACACTCCGGCGCGGGGTGAAGGTTGAGGACGGCATCGGTACTTTTCATAACCGGGAGTTGGAGCAGCAGGTTCTGGGCCGCGATATAATCGCTGATTGTCCAGTCATCGCGGCGGATGATGAACTCATGTTTGGGCTGAGCATGTTCGGCGATCTTGGCCATACCCTCCCGCTCTCCGACAAGCCCGAAGAAGTCGAACCGTAAAAGCGCCAAGCCCGCCATGAGCACGAGGCAGAGCGCGGCCAAGCTCATGGCATAGCGTTTATAGACGGGGGCGGCATGATGTTCGCCCTTGAGCTCCTTGAGGGCCTCGCGGGCGATACGCCGGTCGATGGTGTGCCTACCTTTCAGGAAGGCGATCAACAGACAGCGCTCGGCCGCCGCATTGATCCGGCGGGGCAGCCCTATGGAATAGGCGTATATGATGCTTACGGCCGGGGCCGTAAATTTGATGTCGCCGTGCGAGCCTGCGACCATCAGGCGATGGGTGATATAATCCCGTGTGTCGGCGCGCGATAAGAGTCCCATATGGTAGCGCAGCACGATGCGGTCATTGATCTGGCGCAGGCTGGGCGCGGCCAGAACAGTGTTCAGTTCCGGCTGGCCGATCATGATGATCTGCAGGAGCTTTTCCTTTTCGGTCTCAAGATTGGACAACAAGCGGATCTGCTCAAGGACCTCGGGGGTGAGGTTCTGGCATTCGTCGATGACCAGCACGGCATTGCCGGATTCCTGCCGCACCTTCAGCAGGAAGGCGTTGAGCTCATCCAACAGGGCCTTTTTGCTCTTCTCGGCCGCGCTTAAGCCGAAATCCTGATTGATGCTCTGGAGCAGCTCGATGTCCGTGAGCGTGGGGTTGAAGATCAGGGCGGTCCTGGTCTCGCTCGACATCGCCCCGAGCATTGCCCGGCAGACCGTGGTCTTGCCGGCGCCCACCTCGCCGGTTAAAAGCACGAAACCTTTGCGCTCGCTTATCCCGTAGCGCAGGTGCGCGATGGCCTCCTTGTGGATCTCGGACAGGTAAAGATACTTCGGATCAGGCGTAAGATTGAAGGGGTTTTCTGTCAGCCCGAAGAATTTCTCGAACATCGCGCGCTTTCCCCCCCTACTTGACCGGTACGGTGACCGACAGGGAGGACCCGCCCCGCTCGAGCTCGACCTGTACCGACGACAGGCTCCCCAATTGCTGATACGCCTTGAAGGCATCCTCGGGTGAACGGATCGGAATGCCGTTGACCGAGCGGATCACGTCCCCGGAGCGCACCCCTACTCCATAGAGTGGAGAATTGTTATCAACATTGCTGATGCGGAAGCCATAGGGTTCACCGCCTTTGAAATACGGTACCACCCGGGCCCTGCCCAGGAACTCCTCCATATTCTGCATCATATCGGCCGACGGAGGCATGCCGCCCGGCGCACTGCCCGGTACGGCGCGCGCCATGGCACGGCCGCCACGGGCCTTGCGGCCGCCGGGTTCATCGGGCACCAACTGCTGTTCCTGGCCGTTGACATCCATGATCACCTTATTCCGGAATATGGCCAGCACGCGGGCACCCATAATCTCGTCCCCGATCTTATAGAGCTGCTGCTTGCCTTTGTCATCAATGATGGCACGCGCCCAGGATTCGGGACCGGTAATCGTGCCTTTGAGACTGATGCCCATCTCGGCGATGGGCCGATCCCTGTCCTTATCCACGCCGCCGGCCG
Organism: Syntrophaceae bacterium; assembly: GCA_039680665.1. Lineage (GTDB taxonomy): Bacteria > Desulfobacterota > Desulfomonilia > UBA1062 > UBA1062 > JAKQBR01. The sequence continues at coordinate 8,348 of JBDKSM010000208.1, forward strand.
GCAGCGCACCCTTGGCCTGAATATCGAACAGGCCGCGGGTTTTGATGATATCATAGCTCCCGCGGTCCATTGGTCTGCGCCGGTGGCTCTCGACCGCGACACTGGCGCTGCGCTCCGGTTTGGGGAGTTTATAGAAGACGTGGCCGGTAATGCTGCTCACGATGCCGACTATGACCCAGATGAAGACCGTCACGATCGCAAGATGGACGAGCCACTGATAGCGTTTGGGCATAGCGTTATATCCTGTCATACCTGAAGAAGCGCATGTTGAAACTCCCCCTGCCCCGGCTCAAAGAGCGCAGCTGCGTGGAGTACCCGAACGTCTTGGAAAGCGCGACAAAGGCCTTGATGACGTGGTCCTTGCCCTTGATCACCACGCCTTCGATGCCCGCCTTCCGGGCGCTCAAATCGCCCACCACATCGCCGACATACTCCTCGGGTACCAAGACCTCCAGCTCCATGACCGGCTCAAGCATCACCGGCCCGGCCTTCTTCAGGGCATCCTGCACCGCCATCTGCGCGGCGATCTTCAAACCCTGCGAAGTGGTCTTTTCATCTACTACCACTTTTTGCACCTGTACGGCAATATCCACGACCTCGTATCCCCAGACCGGATCAGCCAGACATGCCTCGGTTAAGCCCAGCATGACGGACTCATTCATCTCATCGGAGAGCTGCGGCGTAATATTGAATTGATTGCCTGACCCGCGCCTGGCGGGCGCAAGGTTCACTTCGACCCGGCCTGAATGCATGACCTCGCCCAGTTTCTTCTGGAATTCCATCTCCACCCGGGCGCTCTCTTGAATGCTCGTGCAGTAAAGCACCTGCGGGTTGCCGACATTGATTTCCACGCCAAAGGCGTTTTTGAGCCTGTCCACGGCGATCTCCAGATGCAGCTCACCCATGCCGGCCAGGATGATCTGCCCGGTCTCGGGGTCCTCATGCACCTGGAGCGTGGGATCTTCCTCCATGAGCTTGGCCGAGGTGGTCATGAGCCGCTGATAAGCATCGCCGCCGCTCTTGGGCTCGATGGCCACGGAAATGACCGGCTTGAGGATATCGATGGGTTCCAGTACGATGTTGTCGTATCCGATTGTCAAGGTGTCGCCCGTGACGGCGTCCTTGAGCCCGGCGGCGGCCACCAGGTCACCGGCCACGGCCTTGTCGATGCGTTCCTTGTGATGGGCGTGCATCTGAAAGAGCCGCGCGATCTTTTCATGGCCCTCGCGCGTGGTGTTCATGACCTCGTCCCCGGCATGCAGCTCTCCGGAATAGATCCGCAAATACACCAGCCGGCGGCCTTCATCGGTGTAGACCTTGAAGACATAGGCTACCATGGGGCCCTTGGGGTCGGATTCGATGCGGATCATCTCCAGGCTTGGACGCACATGCGCGATGGCGGGTTTGGATTCCTGGGGCGACGGCAGGTAATCGATCACGGCGTCGATCAGAGGCTGGATGCCCTTGTTCCTCAAGGCCGCCCCGCAGAGCACGGGCAGGACGCGGTTGGCGATCGTGGCGGCGCGCAGCGCGCCCTTAATGGTCTTGGGATCCAGGCCGTCGCCGGCCAGGTATCCTTCCATGATGGCGTCATCATGGTCGGACAGGGTCTCGAGCAGATGCTCGCGCGCCAAATGGGCCTCCTCCCGGTGCTGCTCGTCCAGCTCCACAACCTCGTAGCTGCCGCCCTGATCATCCTCGTTCCAGAGATAGGTCTTCATCTGGATCAGGTCGACCACACCCTTGAACACATCGCCCTGATAATAAGGGATCTGGATCGGGACGGGCTTGATCTCGAGGCGCCGCTCGATCTGGGACATGACCGCGCCAAAATCGGCGCCCGGCCGGTCGAGCTTGTTGACGAAGCCGATGGTCGGCACCTCGTAGCGCCTGGCCTGCCGCCAGACCGTCTCGGTCTGGGCTTCCACGCCGCCCACCCCGCACAGGATCATGACGGCGCCGTCCAAGACCCGCAAAGAGCGCTCCACCTCGATGGTAAAGTCCACATGCCCGGGGGTATCGATGATGTGGATATCGTGGTCGCGCCAGTGGCAGGTCGTGACCGCCGAGGTGATGGTGATACCACGTTCCTGTTCCTGGGGCAGGTAATCCATGGTGGCCTGGCCGTCATGCACCTCGCCCATGCGATGGATCTTGCCCGTATAGTAGAGCACCCGTTCCGTGACCGTGGTCTTGCCGGCATCGATATGGGCCACGAAACCGATGTTCCTGACCTTTTTAAGACTGTCGGATTTCATACCCCCTTCACCGGGGAACCATTATACACCAAGATCCACCTCATACACATGCGTCATTTCATGACCGAGGAATATTTCCCCCAACTCCACGAAACGCGGATTTAAGTCCGATAGATAATATACCACATCGCCGCCGTTATGACATGCCCGTGTTTCCCCGAACAGGTCTTTCACGGCCAGGGCCGTGTAAAAAGCCGAATCGACGATAGTGACCGCGTCTCCCATAACACGACCCAGCAGGCCTTTGAGGAGCGGATAATGGGTGCAACCCAGCAGCAAGGCATCTATGCCCCGGGCGCGCATATCGGCCAGATAGCGCGCCGCTACCAGTTCGGTGATCCGGTCGTCGAACCAGCCTTCCTCCACCAGTGGCACAAAGAGCGGGCAGGCCATGCTCACCACGGTAAGGTCCGGGTTCAGGTCCAGGAGGGTCTTTTCATAGGCCCCGCTCCTGATGGTGGACGAGGTCCCGATCACTCCGATGGTGGCCGCGCCGGTGGCCACCGCCGCGGCCGCGCCGGTGGCGATCACGCCCACGACCGGGATATGGAATTCGTTCGTGAGGGCCGCGATGGAGTGCGCGCTGGCCGTATTGCAGGCCACGACCAGCATATCGATACCTTTCGAGACCAGGAAACGGGCGCATTGCAGGCTGTAGCGCACAATGGTCTTCGAGCTCTTGGTACCGTACGGCAGGCGCGCGCTGTCGCCGAGGTAGACCATGTCGACCCCGGGCAAAAGCCGCATGAGATCCTTGAGCACCGTCAGCCCTCCGATTCCCGAATCGAACACGCCGATCTTCTGCATAGTCCCCATTCCCCTTTTGCGTTACGTCTGTTTTATGGTTTTTTTTAGGTGTGGTGTCAAGGACTTCGCGCTACTCCCAAGACCGGGCCGATTATTTTTACGTGTCTTGCCTGTTAAGGATTGCCACGCTCATCCGATACGAATGCATAAGAGGTTCAGGGATTGAACCGCGCAAGGAGACTCAGGGATGAGAATCGCCGATTCCAGCATCGTCATGGACGCAACGCGTTCCTACCTGCAGAAGGATGAAGTCAAGGAACAGCTGCGCGTGTGGGTTGATCCGCACCATAACCACCGGCGCGATAAGGTTTCCCTATCAGACAAGGCCCGCTGCCTCTGTGACGGCAAGCAGAAAGCATCCGACGACACGTCGTCCCATGCCGCCCGGGACGAGGTCTCGCTCAAGACGCTCATCGTAGAGATCTTGACGGGCCGAAAGGTCAGGGTCATTGACCCGGACGATCTCGATCGGGAAAAGGCCGCTCCTGATATGCCCCGGGCACAGTCATCGCAGGGCCAGGCGGAAACAGCGCGCGTCGGATGGGGCGTCCAATACGACTATGAACAGACGCATCTGGAGCAAGAGAACGTCGCCTTTGAGGCGTCCGGGGTGGTCAAGACCCAGGACGGCCGTGAGATCGACTTTACCTTGAGCCTGTCCATGAGCCGCGTGTTCATGACCCAGAGCAAGATCACGGCGAGGGCCGGCGATGCCGCCCTGACCGACCCGCTGGTCATCAACTACGGCGGCGGCGCCGCCGAACTCTTAGACGGCACCTTTGCCTTTGACATCGACAGCGACGGCGTTCAGGACTCCCTGCCCCAGCTGACCGCCGGACGCGGCTTCCTGGCCTTTGACAAAAACGGCGACGGCGCCATCAATGACGGCGGGGAGCTGTTCGGCCCCTCAACCGGCGACGGCTTCGCGGAACTGGCCGCGTACGACAGCGACGGCAATCAATGGATCGATGAGAACGACGCGGTCTTTGACGAGCTCCAGGTCATGACGGTCTCGGACGGGCAGACGCAGCTGCAGAAGCTGGCCGCACTCGGCATCGGAGCCATCTATCTGGGCAACCTCTCCACGGCGTTTGATGTTCGAGGTGAAGACAACGCGCTCATGGGCCGCATCGACGCAACCGGCCTGTTCCTGCGTGAAGACGGTACCCCCGGCACGATCCAGCACCTCGATATCGTAGCCTGATTTCATTTAAACACCGTGATTCCTGATCGTACCAGCCGCGCTCAAGCACGGAAAATAGAAAAGGAGTGAGGAACCCCGCATGATGCCGGGATTCCTCGATGCATATGGTTCGTTTAGAAGGTGCTGCTTTGCTGCTTTCCGTTGTATTGGACCGTGCAGGTTCCGATCCCGACTGAAAAGCTCGTGACAGGTATCGATATACTTGATATCTTGCCGCAGACATTACCGGTGAAGGCCAACGATCCACTCAACGTACCGGTCCCACTGGAAATACCCACTGTTCCCTTGATCGCGCCGTTGACGATCATCTGCCGCCCCGCGCTGCAGTCAATGGAGCTGGTGGCGGTATCGTAACTCAGGGAATCGATATAATTCGTATAGGTGGTTGTGAAGGTGCCGGTTCCATAAAGAAGCGCGACACTCAACTTCCAGTTCATCTCCCCCGACCCGCAGGGATCATAATCCGTCAAATTAAATCCACTGATAAGCTCCGCGGCTGTGGTGGGAACGCTGAACGACAGTCTTGCATTAGGTAATGCAACCACCACCCCGGCGATCTGCTCGAATTCCTTTATGGTGTAATCCATCTGTCCGGCATCGTAGGCGCTCAAAGAGCTCTGCGAGGTGGCATTGTAGGCCTTGACTTTATAATAACGCACCTTCTTGAAGTTGCTGACCGCCGTGCGGAAGTTCTGTTCATAGGTGGCGAGATCGGCCTGCGTGTACGTGGCCGCCAGGGTCGGCAGGGTCAGCGTTTCCGTCTGCACGTCGTCATACGAGGTAGCCGGCGCATCGACCTTCCCGCGCAAGGTATAGGTCCCGGTCGCCGTATCCGAGCGGTACACTTCATAGTAGGTCGCAGCGCTGACCTCATCCCAGGTTACCCTGACCCGGTCATCCAGGTTGCTGTTCAACATCGGATCGCTGACGCTGGTCAACACCACATCCGTGGCCTGCACGTTTTCCGGCGTGGTGACCGCTACCGTGCATGCCCCGCTCGAAAGGGTCAGCGTAACCGTGCTACCGGGTTCAACCATGGTGCCTGAGATCGGGCTCTGGCTGATGATGCCGCCGTTGGATATGGAATCGCTGCATTTCGTGGTCGTGGCGCAGACCAGGCCGACCTTGGTGATATCCGCGCAGGTCGTGGCCGCCGGCACCATGACCGGACAGGGTCCGCTGGAGAAGACCAGATTCACGGTGGAACCGGCGGGAACGCCTGTGCCTGCCGCCGGCGACTGGCTGATGAGCTTGCCGCTGGCCACGGTGTCGCTGCACACCGTGGATGAGCTGCACACCAGACCGGCATTGGTAATAGCGTCGCAGCTCGTAGCGGTGGGGACCGTTACAGGGCACGCCCCGCTGGACAAGGTCAGTTCGACGGTCGATCCGGGCTCAACCATGGTGTCCGCCGCCGGCGATTGACTGATCACTTTGTCTGCGGCTACCGTATTGCTGCAGGCCGTGGTAGTGCTGCATACCAGACCGGCGTTGGTGATATCGGTGCAGCTCGTAGCCTTGGGCACCGCCACCTCGTCCTCACATGGTCCGCTGGATAACGTTACGTTCACGGTGGTGTTGGGTTCGACCATGGTGCCGGCCACTGGATCAAGCCTGATGACCTCACCTTCCTCCACGGTATCACTGCACTCCATGGCCGCGGCACAGATCAGGCCAACGGCCTCGATATCCTCGCAGTTTGTTGCTGCCGGTACCGCCACCTCGCTGGCGGCCGCCGTCACCGTGATTGTCCATTTCTTCCAATCAATCGGTATGGAACCAAAGCTGGTAACGACTTTGAGAACATGCGATCCCACGCCGTAGGTGCTGCTCTGATAGGTATAGCTCTTCGCCGTCTGGCCCGTTAGCGCGACATTGTCCAGATACCATTGGACGCTGCCATAGCCTGTTATCTTGAAGATCTGGTTCTGTCCTAAGGTAATGGCGACAGGTCCCTGAACGGGCGACGCGGTAAAGATGCAACCCGACAGGATCAATACAGGAATCAACGCAAGAAAACGTAATAGGTTTTTCCTCATACATGACCTCCCAATCCTGCTTGAACCTTATATAATCCCGACTGCCCCATGTTCCGTGAGGTTTCTCGAAGCAATAGCTACGCCAATCATAATATCTCATGATATCATGTGGTTAATAGCGCGGGAGATCTGATTGAAAGACCGAATGGTAATATTTTACCTATTAACAAGGAAATTGATTTCACATTCTCGAATATCAGAGCGCATCCCACTGACTTCAGGGATGAAACGATAAGCTTAGGTTTCCAATTACCAGGCAACGTCCATGAGCAAGGCCGCGCGAGTTCCTCCGGCATCGCCTTTCTCGCCGAAGAGGAAAATCAACTCCCCGGGGCAAGGCAGACACCCCCGGCAGAATGGAGGCGGCCCCAGCATACAACCCGGTTTTCATTATCAGGCTTCCGCCTTTTTAAGGTTTAAATATCTTTTTTTCCGTGATCACGGCCGTAATGAGCCGGTGGGGCGTGACGTCGAAGGAGGGGTTGAAAGCCGGGATATCGGCGGCCACCATGGTACCGCCATAGGATTTAACCTCGGCCGCGTGGCGTTCCTCGATGGGAATGTGCTTGCCCGAAGGGCAGTCCGGATCAAAGGTGGACATGGGCGCGGCGATATAGAACGGGACCTTGTGTGCCTTGGCAAGCACGGCCAGGCTATAGGTGCCGATCTTGTTGGCGGTATCGAGGTTGACCGCGATACGATCGGCGCCGGTGATGACGGCGTCGACTTTATGCTGGTGCATGAGCCAGCCGGCCATATTATCTGCGATCAGCGTGGCCGGGATATCGTCTTTTTTGAGCTCATAGGCGGTCAGGCGCGCTCCCTGGAGCAGCGGACGGGTCTCGTCTACATAAACCATGGCGACACGGCCGCGCTCGGATAGTTCACGGATAACACCCAGGGCCGAGCCCATGCCGCCGGTGGCCAACGTGCCGGGATTGCAGTGCGTTAGGATACTGTAGGGCCGGTCTTCCGCGAACAGATCGGCGCCCAGCGCTGACAAAGCGGCATTGGCCTGGATCTCCTCCTCCCAGATATCATCAGCCTCCTTCTTCGCGCGCATGAAGATCTGATCGGCGGGCAGACCATCAATGACGGCCATGACGCGCTTGACGGCCCAGGCCAGGTTGACGGCCGTGGGCCGGGCGCTGATAAGGGTCTTGGCCGCATCCTCTAAGAGTACGCCCGATTGGGCGGCCAGAACGATACCGTAGGCGGCGGCGATGCCGATGGCCGGCGCCCCGCGCACGGCCAGGGTCTGAATCGCCTGCGACACGTCGAAGGCCGAGCGGCAGGTAAGCCAGTGTTCCTGGATCGGCAACCGGCGCTGGTCGAGGATGAAAAAGGCATTGTCCTGGAACCTGAAAGGTTTGATCATCGTCTAAAAACCTCTTTTCGAGATGTCTACGTTCACTGTTCGAGCAGTTCCTTAACCAAAGTGTTGGCAAGCTGCGGATTGGCTTGGCCGTGCGTGGCCTGCATGACTTTGCCGACGAAAAAGCCCGCCAGGTTTGTTTTGCCCTTGCGATAGGCGGCCGCCTGATTGGGATTGGCATCGATGGCGGCCTTGATCAGTTCGCGCAGTTCGGTCTCGTTGGTGATCTGGGTCAGGCCGCGTATGGCGATGATTTCTCCGGGAGAGGAACCGGTAGCGGACATCTCTTCGAAGACATCCTTGGCGTTTGCAGCGGTAATGACGCCATTGCGCACGAACTTGATCAAGTCGGTGAGCATCGCCGGCGTGATCCTCAAGTGGGCGAGATCTTCTTCCTTGAGCACGCGCAGGACCTCGGTCATGATCCAGTTACAGATATCCTTGGGCGCGTCGTAGAGCTGCACGCACTCCTCGAAGTAGTCGGCCATGGCCTTGGTCAGGGTCAGGATCTCGGCATCATATGCTTTCAGAGCGTACTGGGCCATAAAGCGCGCGCGCCTGGCCAGGGGCAGCTCGGGCAGCGTGCCGCGCATTTGTTCGATCCATGTCTCCTCTACCCTGAGTGGGATCAGATCAGGTTCGGGGAAGTAGCGGTAGTCGTGGCTGTCTTCCTTGGAACGCATGGAGCGCGTGACGCCCTCGGCGGCATCCCACAGGCGCGTCTCCTGCACCACGGTCCCGCCGGAATCCAGGATCCCGCGCTGGCGCTCTATCTCGTATTCCAGGGCGCGCTGCACATACTTGAATGAATTGATGTTCTTGACCTCGGTGCGGGTGCCGAAGACAGGGTTGCCCTGGGGTTTAAGGGACACATTGGCGTCGCAGCGCAGCGACCCCGTCTCCATATTGCCGTCGCAGATCCCGAGGTAGACGAGCAACTGGCGCAAGGCCTTAAGGTAGGCCACGGCCTCATCGCTGGAGACGATGTCCGGTTCGGAAACGATCTCCAGGAGCGGCACCCCGGCGCGGTTGTAATCCACATAGCTGACCGGGGCGTGCTCGTCGTGGATGAGCTTGCCGGCGTCCTCCTCCATGTGGATACGGGTGATGCCGACGGTTTTGGGCGTTCCGCCTAAGAGAAATTCCAGAGCGCCGTGGCTGCACAGGGGCGCTTCATACTGGGTGATCTGATAGCCCTTGGGCAGGTCGGGGTAAAAATAGTTCTTGCGGGCGAACACGTTCAAGGTCTCGATGGTGGAACCGGTGGCCAGTCCCAGCTTGATGCCGCAGTCCACGACGTGGCGGTTGAGGACCGGCAAAACCCCGGGCAGGCCCATGCAGACCGGGCAGGTATTGGTATTGGGTGCATCGCCAAAGGTCGTGGAGCAGCCGCAGAAGATCTTGGTGCGGGTGAGAAGCTGGGCATGGACCTCGAGTCCGATGACGATATCGTACGGCATCACGGCTTCACCTGATGGAAATTGGTGACATCCTGGAAGGCAATACCCGTGCCTAAGAGCAGGTCCTCGCGCAGCGCCGGCGCTATGAGCTGCATGCCTACGGGCAGCCCCGTGTCGCCGAAGCCGCACGGAAGGCTGATGGCCGGCAGACCGGCCAAGTTGGCGGGTATGGTGTAGATATCCAGGAGGTAGAGGCTCAAGGGGTCGTCAAGCATCTCGGTCAGGCCGAAGGCCGTGCAGGGCGTCGTCGGGCCCA
>JBDKSM010000209.1:0-19628 GCA_039680665.1 Syntrophaceae bacterium
TTAAGGCACTATGGAGCAAGCAAATTGGCATCGGAAGGGGTGCCGCTGACCGATATACAAGTTATTCTCGGTCATCAAAAAGCGACAACTACCAATATTTACCTTCAATCAATTTCGCCAAGTCTGAAAAATGCAATGGATAGAATCGGGATCAACCCACCTATCTGAGCCACCTATATGAAAACCATGAGTTCTGCAAAATGCCTATTTTTGGTGCCCCCGGCAAGGATCGAACTTGCGACACCAGGATTAGGAATCCTGTGCTCTATCCACTGAGCTACGGGGGCCTGTGGCGTTAGTTAATATTTGCCGGCGGTTTAAGTCAAGGATTATTAGAGGCGCTCCCCACTCCTTGAAGTATCAAAGGGACGGGGGCGCTTTTCCCTTAAAAAATCCCTGTGGATCGCCTCGGTTTTTATGGTAGAGGTTTTCTATGGAAATCCCGGCGATCAATGCTCTCGGGAGCCCTCGGGCAAATGGTGTGCGGTAGCCTATGCGAAAGGTTTACACGGGGCTCGGTATATGCCTGTGCGCGATCCTCATCCTGGTACTGGGGATCGTTGTAGGCGCGCATTTGTTCCTGAGGACTGAATCCGGGGCCCATGAACTCATCGATGCCATCAATGGACTGATCCCGGGCAAAATCTCAGGCCGCGATATCCGGCTTTCACTCTTGGATCAATCGGTATCCATGCGTGATGTCAGACTTGACGGGCCGGACGGGCAGACGATCGTCAGGGCTAAACGACTGCGTCTGAGCATGGATCTCCCGGCCTTAAGCAAGGGCGATCTCCGGTTCAACACCATCCGACTGGAACAACCGCAGGGCACCTTGACGATCGATCAAGAGGGGCGGTTCAATATTGAAAAGGCCTTTGTGGAAAAGCCCTCCAAGAAAAGCGCCCTCTCGGTTTACATCCAAACCCTCACCTGCCGGAAAGGCCATCTTGAATTTCTCGGGCCGGATGGAAAGGCCTGGGCGCGCTTGAAACAGTTTGATCTGGATTTCAGCGCTGTCTTTGCCGCAAATACGAGCATGCGCTTCGCGATCCCCCGCGCGCAGCTTACCATATTCCTGGGTGGCCGGACGATCGATTGCGGGATGGGCGCCTTTTCCGCTAGGCTTGTCAACGACCGGATTCAGGACATCCTTTTTACCGCCCAAAAGAACACCTCCCGTATGGTCGTCAAAGGCGCGGTCGATAATCTGGCGCACAAGGCCAGGCTTAAAGGCTCGGCGGACTTCGACCTTGATCTGGCCGAATTCAAGCAAGCGATCGGCATCCCAGGAGAAACCCGGGGACGGTTTTCCGGAACGCTGGGCGTCTCCGGCGACTATGACAATCCCGATCTGGCTTGTGATCTGGCATATGGAGGCGGAGTGCTCCGAGGCCTGAGCATGGGACCGATCAAGCTCAAGGGCGCATTGCACGACCGGGTGTTTTCCTGTGACGAACTGGCGTACGCCATGGCATCTGGCCATATCCTGGCCCACGGCGCGGTTGATCTGAAACCGGTTTTCCCGCAAGGATACACGGGTCGGATGGATACGGACAAGGTCGCGTACGATCTGACGGTAAAAGCCGACGATCTGCGTCTCGACGAGATGCCTGCCCTCCCGCGGGACATTGACGGAAAGCTGAACGCTACGATGCTTATCCAGGGAAAGGGCACAGAGACTCAACGCATGGACATGCGGGCCACGTTCAAGGCCGGGGCCACCGGGTTCACGGTCGGTCGCCAGTTATCCAAGAGCGTCATGACCAGCGAAGGGCGTCTGGAGTATCGTGGCGGCACCCTGATGCTCTCCTCGCTGACGGCTCGCATGAACGCCGCCATGCTCACCGCCCGCGGACAGGTCACGCTCGATTCAGACAAGACCATCGCCGGAACGATGGAGCTTCGGATTCCGCAGCTTAAAGGGTTCCTGCCTCCCTTCACGTCTGAAGCCCGCGGCGCGCTTGTCGCCACGGCCGTGCTGTCCGGCACGTTTAAAGTCCCGCAGGGTGAACTCATGCTCTCCGGTAAGGACTGCGCCTGGCGGGACATCGTTCTGGGCGCGGTCGATCTGGACGGCCGGCTGGATCAATCCGGCGTGTTGACCATCAGCCGCTGCCGTATCCTAAACCAGGCCTCCCATATCGATGCCACGGGACAAGTGCGACTCCTGCGGGAGCTTACGCGTATCGATCCGAACATGGATATGTTCTTTGCCGCCACGCTTGAGGATGTTACGCCACGCGACTTCATGCCCGGCCTCCCTGTTTCCGGCCGCCTGGCCGGACAAATTACGGCGGCGGGGAACAAACGCCGCCTGGCGGGCCAGATAACGCTCACGGGTGAAGATATACGCTACGCCGATATGCCGCTGGGCGTGCTCGATATCCGCGCCAATCTCCAGGATGGCGTGGTTACCATCCGCCAGGCCGGGTTGAGACGCGCCGGTTCAGCGTTGTCGATTACCGGGACGGCACGGGTCCTGAAGGAGAATCCGCTGGCGTGGATGCCTGACCCTGCCATCGATCTGCGTATCACCGAAGGTCGTCTGAAGCTGGAGGATTTTTTCCCCAACGCCGCCGGAGAAACCACCCTGACAGGCTCCGTGCAAGGCACCTTCAAACAGCCGCACGGTGCGCTTGGGTTGGCAGGGCGAACATTGAAGCTGGGACCGCAACAGGTTGAAGCACTCGATATAACGGCGCGTTTCGAGGGCGACACCCTTACGCTCGATCAAATCGGGGCTCGTATCATGCCCGGGCAGGAGCTGAAAGGTTCGGGATGGGTAAACCGGCAGGGGGGCTACGCCCTTGAGCTCAAAGGGCAGGCGATTGAGCTGGCGGCCCTGGACTTTCTCAAAAGCGAGGACGGGCTTACGGGTCGGATGGACCTTGCGTTCACGGGACAGGGCACCATCGAGCATCCGCGTCTGTCGGGCCATGCCAGGATACAGGGGCTCAAGATCAAGGATCAGGCCTTTCCTGATGGAACGCTGTCGATCGAACTGCGCGATCAGCGGGTGGATTTTGAGGGGATGCTCCCTTTTGCCATCCGTGGGTGGTATGACCTGGCCCGTGATGCCTATCAGGCCGTAGCCGTATTCGAGCGCACCGATCTCACCCCTTTCTTCAATTTGTACGGCAAGCCCGGCCTGTCCGGAGAGATCACCGGACGTTTGAGCGCCGGCGGGCGAGGATTTGCGCTGAGCGGGATCGATATGCTGGATGCCGATCTGAAGGACTTGCGTATCGCACGCGGACAAAGGCCGCTCATCCAGGCCGATACGATCAAAGGCTCATACAGCCACCGAACCCTTACCGTCCCCAAGACGCATGTCCGGCTTGCCCGCGGTGGCGGTTTCGATATCAGCGCCGCCGGAACGCTGGAAAAGGATCTGGTTTTCACTGCCCAGGGCGATGTCCCGGTGGCGGTGCTGGGGGCCTTACTGCAGGGTATGGCTGGCGCCAGCGGCACCGTCACGTTCGACGCACAGGCCAAAACCAATGCCTCACGCAGCGTTATGAAAGCCCTGATCACGCTTCAGGATATCGGGTACCCCATCGACTATAACGGACAACAGATCCACGGCGTGAATGGCACCATACGGGTGAACGACAATCAGGTCTTGATCGACCGGGTGACGGGCCAGCTTGACACCGGCGCCTTTAGCGTGGAAGGTGGGGCAATGCTGCAGGGATTCACACCCTCCCGGATGGATTTACAGCTGCACGCCGAGAAGCTGCCCATCGTGGTTCCCGACACCATGGACATGAGCGTGGATGGAGACATGACACTCAAGGCCGACCGGAAACGCTCCTCGATCGAAGGTGATCTGGCGTTGGTTGAGGGCACCTATTATCGTGACGTGGAGGTGAACATCTTGACCGGATTATTCACCCGCATTCTGCGCAAACCGCAACCGGTGCAGCATGGAGGCCCCATGGCTTTGTCCTGGCCGTTAACGCCGATGACGGAACTTGCCGTGGTCGTGAAGCGCCGTGGCTCGGTCAAGGTCGACAACAACCTGGCAGAGCTCGATCTCAACCCGGACCTGAAAATCACGGGCACCCTTGCCGACCCCATTGTAAACGGCAGGATAACGGTCACGCAAGGGACGGTAACCTTTCAGAAGAACGATTTCGAGGTGCTCAGGGGCGCCATCGATTTCGTCAATCCCAACCGCACCGAGGCCTCGGTGGATATTGAAGGCCGGACCACGATACGGGACTGGACCATCGATCTGGATATCACGGGACAGCCGGACGAACTTCAGGTTGAATTGAGTTCCACGCCGGCCGAGGAACAAGCGGACATCCTCTCATTGCTGCTGGTCGGCAAGACCTCGCGGGAGATCACCCAGAACCAGACCGGGGTGCGCGTGTCGCCTTCCGGCATGGTGGCCGAGCTGATCGCCGGCACCTACGGCGAGGAGATCAAGAAGGCCACCACCCTGGACATCCTCAAAGTGGAGTCGGGCGATTTCACCACCGCGCAATCGGGTGAGAATATCAAGCTCACCGTCGGCAAGACCTTAACGCCCCGCCTGAGCATCCAATATGAAGTCCAAAACTCGACCACCGGCGCGGTACAGCGCGGTATCGCCGCCTACAAACTCCTCGACCATGTACTCGTCAACGGGTATCAGGGTAATGATGGCGCTTATGGGGCCGACATACAGTTCCAGTATGATTTCCGCTGATGTACGCAGCCTGTCCTGGGCCAGAGCGGCGGCGCTGATCGTCGTGCTCTGGCTGGTGCCGGCGCGCCTGTCCGCTCAGGAGGCCGTCGGGGGCGACCAGGCGCAGAATCCGCCTCCCTATGCGCGGTATGTCGGTGTCCCGGTGCAGAATATCAACATCGAAATCCAGGCCTGCCCGTGGTGCACGGTCGAGACCGCCAACTTGGCCCATGATCTCATCAGTTTGGAAAAAGGCGAGCCCTTCAGCCTGGAGCTCTACGAGCTGTCCCTTGAAGAACTGGAGTTGAGCAAACGGTTTGAAGAGGTCCTTACCGCGGTGGAGCCCGTTGAGGGCGGTATCGTGGTGAGCTTTTATCTTACCCCGGCCTGGGTGGTGCGCGATATCCGGGTAAGCGGATATGCCCCGCTCTTCAAGACGGATGTGCTCAAGGCCATGAGTATCTCGCCGGGAGACTCACTGCTTCCTGATGTTTTCGAAGCCCAGGCCGGATTGATTGCGGAGCTCTACCGGCGCGAAGGGTTTGTGGATCCACAGGTGCGTCTCTCGGCGGATAAAGATGCCGGAAACGGCGCGGCGGTCCTGAACGCGAGCGTCAGGCCGGGACGATACTACACCCTGGATCGGCTTACGGTGCACGGCAATACCGCCGTAACCACGGCCGAGATCAAGTCACGCATGCGCACCTGGCGCTCATCGTTTTTTTTACGCGCCGACGGCCGCTACCGTAGCGCCGAGATCGAACAGGACATCAAGGATCTTACCAGTATCTATCGCCAGAAGGGGTACGCCGAGTGCCGCATCAACCTCAATGCCCAACCGGATCCCCGGCAGGCTACGGTGGCGGCCGAGATAGCCATCGTGGAAGGTCCCCACTATGAGGCGAGGTTCAGCGGCAACCGGCGCTTCTGGTCCTCCACCCTGAAAAAAGACCTCGTGCTCTTCAAGGATGGCAACCTGAACCGCCAAGGCATCCGCAGGAGTATCGCCAATATCAAGAACCGCTATCGCCGGGCCGGCTATCAATTCACCACGGTGGATGTCCTGGAGGAAAAGATCACCCTGCAGGGCCGCATAACGCGTAAGCTGATGTTTGCCATCAACGAGGGCCCCTGCACCAAGAAAACCTCGCTTACGTTTACCGGTAATACGGCCTTCACCGAGCAGGCGTTGCAGGACGTCATGCAGACCGGACGCACCAATCTTTTCAGTGACACGGTTTTCGTGCCCGAAATCCTGGAGGAGGATCTCGTTAATCTTCGCGCCCTGTACCACAAGGAGGGCTATGCGGCCGTGGAGATAAGACATGCGCTGGAATGGAGCGCCGACAAATCTTCCGTGGTCGTCACGGTGGCCATCGAAGAGGGCGTTCGGACCATGGTGTCGGACATCGGCTTCGAGGGCCTTTCCGTCATCGACCGGCATGATGCCGAGAAAGCACTACAGCTCAAAAAAGGAAGCCCCTTTCAGGAACAGCTTCTCAAACATGATGAGATAACCCTTTCCCAGACCGTCGCCGCACAGGGCTATCCCTATGTAGTCACCAAGGCTCGAACGCTCTATAACGCCGAGAGGACCGGCGTGAGCATCGTGTTCGCCCTCACGCAGGGCAAGCGGGTCACCATGGGACGGATCTACTATCAGGGGAATTTCGCCACCAGAAAACGGACCCTGGCCCGCGAGATCGTGGTCAAACCCGGTGAGGCGTTTTCCCCCCAGGCCATGCTCAAGGGACAGAAGAACATCCGCAACATGGGGATCTTTGAGTCCGTACAGTTCAAGACCCTGGGACTGAAGTCTCAGTCGGACAAGGTGACGCTGTTGGTCGACATGCAGGAGATCCCGCCATACTATGTCCAATCCGGGGCCGGATATACCAGCGATAGCGGACTCTTCGCCAATGCCCGTCTGGGTGACCGCAACCTCCTGGGCTGGGGCGACCATATATGGGTGGGAGGCGAAGCCAGCCAGACCGGCAGAAACGCCCAGATCAACCTTACCCAGCACAGGATCTTCGGCACGCCGGCCACCAGCAGTTACGCCGTCTCCTATGATCGCAGCGAACCGTTCAACCAGACCTTCGGCCTTACGGTCTGGACCTCGTCGGTAAACGTGCTGCGCGAGTTCGAACGGCAGCACCTTAAGACCTCGCTAGGATTGCGCTATGAGCGTCGCGACGAATTCGTCATCGAACCAACGCCACAGGATGAGGACACCTATGGTCCGCGCGGTATCATCGTGCTGTCCCCCTCCATCACCTATGACACGCGCGATTCCATTGTGCGTCCCCATAAGGGCCTTATCGCCACCGTTACCACGGATGTCTCCAAGGGGCTGCAGAATTCCCTGGACAACTTTCTTAAGTATTACCTGACGCTGCGCACATATTGGAGCCCGTATCAACGTCTCACTTTGGCGTGGCTGGCCCGCTGGAATTATATCCAGACCTTTGGAAAAGAAAGCACCATCCCTCAGGACCAGTTGTTCTACAATGGCGGGACCATGTCAGTGCGCGGTTTTGAAGAGAACATGCTCAGGTACGACGCCAATAACGACCCTATGGGCGGCCGCCTGTCCGTGGTCGGCAGCATGGAGGCACGCTTCGAGGCCACCAGCAATTGGGAGATCTCACTTTTCTATGATACCGGTGCGGTTCGTCAGACGCTTTTAGCCGGCGGATCGGGCGATTTCCGGTCCTCCGTTGGGCTCGGCATGCGTTATATCACCCCGATCGGCCCCATCGGGCTGCTTTACGGCCATAAGCTTAGACCCAAAGAAGGCGAAAGCAAAGGCCGCTTCCATTTCTCGCTCGGATACACATTCTAGCATGAGCGCTTCTTGTGTTCTCGGCCGTCCAGGGCTTGTTCAGGGTTTTGGTTCAACAAGGCAGCCGTGCAGGAGCATGTCTACGATGATCGGGATTTCATCGAGGAGATCATATGATTTGCCGGCCCTGATCCACTTGTAGTACACCCAATCAACAAATCCCAAGCCGCCGATAAAGATGGTCTCAAAGGTCAACTCCGTGACCCTGGTCCGATCATCGCGCGCTACGGCCACGGAGCGTTCCTTGAGCATGGGAAGCTTGCTCACCATTTGGCTGAAGAAGATATCCCGCGTATTGGTGTCATTGATCTGGATAATATTTTGGATAAGGCCGTATAACTCTTGATTCTGATAAATGAAGTTCACCCAACCCGCGATGATCATCTGAATGCGTTCGGCGATATCGATTTCCAGTGAGAAGACGACATTCATGTCTTCAAAGAACTGTTCCGTGCGTTCCATCAGGATGCATTGCAGCAGGTCGTCCTTGTTTTTGAAATAGCGATACACCGAACCCTTGCCGACATCGGCCAGCTTGGCGATATCGTCCATGGTGGCGCGATGGAAGCCGTCGCGGTCGAAGATCTTAAGAGCCGCATCGATCACCCGTTCGCGCTTCTTGTTGGAGGCATTGATCTTTTCCCGCTTGGGCTTGATATCCTGCGCATGGGTGAGAATGTAGGACAGGCTGTCCGTTGGCAGGACAATATCCGGCAATCCCAGGGAAGCGCATTCATCGATCGCGGTTTTGAACAGTCTGAAGGAGGCCTCGGGCATGTCCTTGTTATGCAGATAATCGATGATCTCATGGAGCTTGGCCGACAGCCATGTATTGGCATGCAGCGAGAATGTGGCTTCATCCTGCGAATGCGCTTTGATGTACTCAAGCGATTTCTTGAGGGATTGCCTGAACTCTTTTTCATTGAGGTTGCCGTCGGCGGAGAAATAGCTGCCGAGCTCGGCAAAGAATTCATCGGTCTTGGCCTTAAACATCTCCATGCGGGCATCCAATTTGTTCATTTCAGGCAGGCTCCTCAATGCATATCCTTAAGCATGTGTGGATGTACCGGAGGCTGCGGCCGGTGCAGTTCATCGATGCAAGGACACGTTTCACGCTAACAGATTGACCGGGGAGATGCAATGCTTGAGCATAAGCCATCTTCCGCTGTTCAAGCGGGCGCTGCGACAAAGTCCTCGGCGTGTAATGTTCCCCCTTGAGCCTTAAGGGGTTATTTTCACGATTTCCGCCGAAGATTTATCGATTGAGATAGCGGTGAAGACCCGTCTGATCTGCAGGTGGGCCGTGATCAGCCCGCTGGCCTGCATGGCCGGGATTATTTTTTTCCCGATCAGAATTCTTTCCAGCGACCTGGTGCCGCCGTCACAGCAGACGGTGACGACTGTCTCATAGTCTCGGCATTTCCTCATGATTTTTCCGCAGCCACGCTTGTCCGGAGTGCATAGTATGCCGGTCGGGTAGGTGCCCATCCAAGTATCGGCACGTATATTGTTGGCTGAAAACACACCTTGCAGGCGGTCTAATTCACTGCGCATGGGAACCGCTTTGTAGCCGGTAAGGGAAAGTTTCAGCATGGCCGATCCCGATGCGGCATCCCTGAGGTAGAAGCACGTATTGGCGCAACCGGGACACCCTATCGTCATGACGGACCGAACGCCTTCCAAATTTGAAAGCAAAAACTCATCCGGATACGATTCGCAGTAGACCATGCTGCCTCCTTATCATAAGGATCCTGTAGACTATGAGCGTACATCCGGATCGCCGTTCTTTTCAGCCCCATCCCGTCGGGTGTCAGGCGTAACGAGAGACCGGAACGGGTCCGGCAGGGCCGCCACGGAATATCGACCCTGCCAACGGCCCCATACTCAGTTTCTTTTTCCGCGCAATCGGAACCGAATCCTTTGTACGACCTGTTTCAGACCCCAGGAGGCAATGGGCAGGCGCTGATTCAAGATGGCGGTAAAGAGCGCCGCTGCGGCCTGATCGACGGCCTTGCGGTCTACGTTCGCCAATACGCGCGCCACGAATTGCTCGATCAGCTGCGGCTGCTTACGATGCAGCTCCTGAAGGTGCTGCGCCCCGGCGGTGATGCCCTTTCCGAGCATGTCGGCCAGGGTGCCGGGATCCGTCAGCGCGGGGTGTTCCTTGAGGATCCCGCCGATGACGCCTGCCCACGCCGCGCGGCCTTCCTGGAAGGTCTCGCGGTCGAGATCGGCCCCCACCTTGGCGGCCAGGGTGTTCACCAGGCCGGGTGGAAAGGCTGAGAGCTGACGGGCCGTCTCGCAGAAGGCGCAGATGAGGGTGTTGAGCATGGCGGGCATGGCCCCGGCCAGAGAGAAGACCAGCTCGGGGTCCTGCCACAGGATGGTCTTGACCATCCGGGACCCGGTGGCCGGATCGATATTATTGAGATAATCACGCAGGATGTCCTTGACGAAGGGGGTCTTCAGGACCTCCTCCAGCACCGATCCCTGGGGGGGCTGCTCCGCGTTCTTATGCATGGCCGCCTCCTTGGATGCCTTGCGTTCCGGCACTGTCTTCTTTGAACTCTTCCAGGACCGGCGACAGGTCGGCTAAAAGCCCCTTCAGATTGACAAGGGTATGGTTCAGGGCTTCGCGGTCGATGTCGCCCAAGATGCGCGCGGCGAAACGGCGGATCAGGTCAGGGGGGAAGCGGCCGACTTCCGTGCTCAGCGTTTCCGCGCTACGGATAAGGCAGTTGGCTATTCCAGGCAGGGCCGCGGCCACGGAAAAGGTCAACTCCGGATCGTTCCACAAAAGCTCCCTGACCAGGGCCGGGGCATTCTCGGGATCCATGTGATAGAGCAGCGTGCGGATGGTATTTTTCGCCACGGGCTTTTGCAGTATGACCGCCGCGATCCTGCGTACCGCGTCCATTACTCCACTATGCATGATCTGTTCGGACATGGGGCCTCCTTCCTTACAGGGTCTGGCTGTCGAAATAAAAGCGGGAGCCTTCCATCTGGCAGAGCTGCTTGCCCCCAACCCAGAGCTGGATGATCTTGATGTCGCGCCAGTGCTTCTCCACGTCCCACAGGCGGTCGGCGCCGTAGGTCCCCATGATGTCCATGGCCCGTTCGATATCCTTGATGCATCGGTCCACGACCACATGCTTGGTGGCGCGTCCGTAGGACACGACCTCGTGTGACCAGCGGGCGCCATGGATATCGGGCCGGTCGAGCATGGCCGCCAAGCGGTAGACCGAGGCCCGGCTCACCTCGATGCCGCCGACGATCTCCGAGAGCTCGGCCGCGACCGCGTCGTGCTCCTTTAAGGGGATACCGTTCAGGGTCTTCTGCGAGCAGAACTCATAGAGGATCTCATAGGTATTGATCAGCGGTCCCAGGGCATAAAACGAGCTCAGCATGGCAAAGGCCAGCACCTCCCGGAAATAGAGGGCATCCAGGCCCGGACCGTGCGCCCGGTACCAGGCCGGCACCCGCACCTCCTCAAACCAGATGTCGCCGTTCTTGTCCGCTGCCATGCCGACCTTCTCGTAGGGCTTGCCCTGTGTCACGCCCGGGGTGTCGGCCGGCACATAGATACAGGCGATGTCGTCCGGGTTTTCCGAGCCCGGATTGGTGGTGCAGAGCACGGCCATGAGGTCGGCCTCGCCCCCGGTATTGGTGGGCCAGAGCTTGTGGCCGTTGATGACCCATTCATCGCCCACAAGCCGGGCCGTGGTCTTGAGGGTGCGGCCCTTGACGATATCGATATTCTCGATATCCGCACCGCCCTGCGGCTCGGTCAGGCACAGGGCCGAAAGGCGCGGCCCGTCGGCATCCACGAACATCGGGGCGAACTCCTTGCACAGTCGCATATTGACATGCGGTTTGGCCGCGATCATGATCAACGGCCAGTAGCATACCCCCATGGCCACACCGATGCCCGAATCGGCCCGGCTGACCTCCTCGAACATCCAGCCGCACATGGTGGCCACGGAATCGGTCTGACCGAGGTTCCACCCGCCGCATTCCATGGGGAAGATGGCCTTCTGGAATCCGAGGTCATACAGCAGGGCCTTCATGGCATGCTCGATCAGGGCGTGCGCCTGCCAGTCCTCGTCATAGGAGCGCCGGTTGGGGATGGCGATATGGTCGGCCCAGTCGCGGATAATGCCCCGGATATACGACTCGGCCGGGTAGTTCGATACATTGCGCAAAAACAGATGGGGATCTTTCATAACATGCCTCCTGTCATCAGATACGTGTCGATCCGTAATAGGCCCTGGCCACGTCCATCTCCACCGGGAGCCTGCCGCCCAATGTGCCCTTGAGCGTATTGACGTCGCGCCAATGCTTCTCGATGTTCCACTCCTTGGCATAGCCGGCCGAACCCATCATTTCCATGGCGCGGTTGATGGCATGCAGGACCTGCTCCATGACCGATACCCGTACCGTGGCGGCAAAGGCGGCCAGATCGTCGCCGGAGATGACGCCGAACTCACCGGGATAGGCCACGGCGCGCCCGAGCGAATGCACGGCAATACGGGCGAGGAGGATATCCATGGTGACCTGGGCCAGCACGGCCGCGTCCATGGTGTTCTCCTTGAGGAGCCCGCCGGTCTTGATCACCCGGTTGTCGGCCCAGTCGCGCACGATGCGGTAGGCATCGAGACCGGCTCCCACGGCAACGGCGCTGCACAGCAGGTCGATCCAGGTCAGAAGACGCTGAAAAGGCGAACGTTCCAGGGGTAGGACCCTCTCATTTGTCAGGGATACACCCCAAAAATCGATGTCCGCGTTCTGGCTCGCCTTCAGGCCTGCCATCGTGAGCGTTTTTCCCTTTTTGATCCCTGGGCTTGAGGCGGGGACCAGAGCCAGTGCAAAACCCTCCGGATAGGAAGCGACCACGGCATACAGAACGGCATTGGCGCCGGAATTGAGCGGACGGGCCCCGGCGGCGTTCAGGCTCCACCCGTCCTTGGTCCGGGTCAGCTCGGCCTGCACTTCCCGCCCGCACAAGGCGGGCCGAGCGCCGCGGGATATATCCCCCAGCCCCGGCATGACGAGCGAGATAAGCTCGAGTTTATCGGCATGAAAGACCGCGTTGATCTCTTTGCGGAGAGACTCATCGACCCTTCCGTTTTCCATCAGAACCGCGGCCAGGGCCACCTTGATGGCGGAAATGAAGCCCAGTCCCGCGTCGCCCCGCCCGATCTCCTCATAGGCCCGCACCAGAGTGGACGCGGCCTCGGGAAAGGTGAACCCATCATCCTCCTCGCGTTCAGGCCAGATGAAGCGGTCCACCCCAAGGTCCTTGGACAGGATCGTCAGGGCCCGCATCTGGTGTTCAAGATTCTCCCGGTATTCGAGACGTTTTCCGATAAGCTCCACATCGCTCCATTTGCCGATCGACTGAGCGATCTCCTCGGACTGGGTATCGAGCCATTGCCGTGGATACGGAAAACTGCCCGTCACCTGCCCTGCCTGCGCAGCACTTAGCTTCATGAAGACCTCCTTTAAAAGTTGTGAATAATTCAATCCCTAAGAACTAAGGAACAGTCACTAGCTGTGTGTATCAGCCACAAAAGGGGATGGAGCCTTTTGCATCAAGAACGGCGATGTAAAAGCGGGCCCGGTGCTGCCGAAGCGTTGATGTTTGCCACGGCCTAAGAAAAATCATGGATGCAAGTACGTCTCTCCCATCAAATACAAACGACGCAACTCAATAAAATTACATTGACACGTATATCAATTCACTTTTTATCATGTCCATCCCGCTCACGTCAATAAAAACAAGCAGCGCCGACCAGGACTTCATCCTTTTTCTGCATTCAAGCGTTGCAGCTTTGCACGTGCCAGCAGTGCGGCTCCCAGGGCGCCGTTGATCTGGGGATCGCCCTCGGGGCGGTTGAATTGGACACCGAGCACCTTCTCCAGAGCGGCGTACACCCCCTGGTTCTTGGCGACACCGCCCGACATGGCGATCGGCGTTTCCAGCCCGATGCTCTTGGCCAGCGCTGCGATGCGATGCGCCAGGGCTCGCACCAGGCCGCCCGCGATGTCGGGCTTGGCCTTGCCGCCATTTAAGAGCGATACCACCTCGGTCTCGGCAAAGACCGCGCATTGATTGGAGATGCTGATGGGATCCTGCGACTCAAGCGCCAGCGGCCCCAGGTTTTCCAGCGCGACCTCCAGGGCCTCGGCCATCACCTCCAGAAAACGACCCGTGCCCGAGGCGCATTTATCATTGTAGACATACTGCAGCACGCCGCCTTTTTCATCCACCCGGATGGCCTTGGCATCCTGACCGCCGACATCGATGACCATGCGTATGGAGGGATTAAGCCAATGCATGGCTTGGCCGTGACAGACGATCTCGGACACCACGTCCTGCACGAAGGATATCTGCCGGCGGCCGTAGCCGGTACCCATGACATAGGCAAGGGCTTGCATTTTTAGACCGGCCATCTCCAGGGCCGTCTCCATGATCTTTTGCGCCGACTCCTCCGGACGCGCGCCGGCCCGCATCACGGCCTGCGACACGATGCCGTCTTCATTCATTATCACGGCCTTGGCCGTAAGCGACCCGATATCACAACCCGCCACGATCATTGAGGGCCTCCCATGCGTTCATGCGCCAGTATGGCGGCGCCCAAGGCGCCGATAGCCTGGGGATCGACCTTGGGCGGCCGTTTGAGCTTGACTCCCAGCAGCTTCTCCAGGTACGCGACCACGCCCTCGTTTTTGGCCACCCCGCCGGTGATGCAGACATTGCGCTCCAGCCCCAGACCGTTTACGATCATAGCCACGCGCTTGGCCATGGCCTGGTTAATGCCCGCGGCGATATCCTCTAACCCCATGCCGTTGTTGAGGTGATGAATGACCTCGGTCTGGGCCCAGATCGTGCAGGCTGCCGCCAGGTCCAAGGGGGCTCTGGCCTTGGACGAGAGCGTACCCAGATCGTCCAGAGATATGCCCAGCAGCTTGGCCATGACCTCGAGGAAGCGGCCGGTGCCGGCCGCACACTTGTCGTTGGTGGCGAACTTGACCACCCGGCCGTCCCGGTCCAGCTTGATGGCCTTGCAGTCCTGACCGCCGATATCGATGATCATCTGGACCCCTGGGATGAGCCACTGCGCGCCGCGGCCGTGGCACGAGATCTCGGAGACGGCGTCGTTGATAAAGGGGATACGCTCCCGGCCGTACCCGGTGGCCACGGTGTAATTGATGTCCTTGAAACTCAGCGATGCGCCGGCCAGGGCCTCCTCCATGACATTGCGGGCCGAATCCTCGGGCCGGGACGTGGCGCGCTGGATGGAGCAGGACACGATCTTGCGGTCGGCCAGGATGACCGCCTTGGCGGTCAGAGACCCTACATCACATCCCGCGACGTTCATTTCAGGATCCCCCGTATGGAGAGGAACTCATCGATGCGTTCGCGCATGCTCTCCCAGGAGGTAATGCGTTGGTCGAAGGCATCACCAAAAAGGATCAAAGTAGGCAGGCCCATTTTTTCCGTATCGCGCGCCAGGACCTTGATCGCGCCCCAGGTGTTGCGGCAGCCGATCGTGCCGGTATAGGTGCAGAAATCCGGTTTAAAGGTCCGGATGGAGCCCCTGGTTTCCAGGAGCCATTGGTGCGGATCGTCCATGGGGCCGCGGATCTGCTTGACCATGGGCATGCGCGACATCTGGTCGCACAGGGAATCGAGCATGGTATCCCGGTTGGTGGCGTCCAATTTATAGATCCCTTCCGCGAGCTCGCCCTTGGCCACGGGCGCGCCATCGGGCCAGAAGCCGTTCATCATGCTCCCCACATGCGAGATGTCCTTGGAATCGAACCAGGCCCAGGGGCGTAATTGGGCGCTATAGTGATCGACGTACACGGAAAAGCACCGCGCTACTTCTTTGCCCGAGGCCGTACCGGCCCGACCTTGCGCGGCGTTCTGTTTGGCGTGCTTGAGCATGGATTCCAGGACCTCAGTGCCCTCCGGATATCCGCCGTAAATGAATTTAACGGAGTACATGAAGACATTGTACGTGCCGGGCACCGGGCTGGGCTTGAGCTGCATTAGGTCCTGGATCTCATTGATGAGATCATCCTGTTTTTTGATCTCATGAATCACCTCGCGCATGAGACCGACATCGAGCTTCTTGCCCGTTTGTTCCTCAACGAAGCTGATCAAGCCCCTAAAGTCGCGATGCTGGTAGTCGATCGTGCGTTTGTCGGCAAACAGCGGCAGGGCGTTGAGCTGATAGAAGGGCAGGTCCAGGTATTCGGCAGCGAAATTGAAGGCCGTGGCGTTCGTGTCGCAGACCCCGACCGAATTGCATAACACGAAGTCGGGCTTGACCCCCAGGCCGGCCAGATAGGCCCCCATGGCGCCCCGCTGGGCCGAGCACGAGGTCTCGGTGAACCCCAACTCGCAGCAGTAGTTCAGGTATTCGCCCATACCCCTGAGCCACATCATGACGCCCAGGGTTGTGAGCGGTTCGACCACCAGCGGTACGACACCCAGCGGCTTCAAGACCGCCGGGGAGAAGTTGAAGGTGCACAGCGCCACCTTTTTACCCTGCGCACTAGCGTTCAGGACATCGCAGAGGTATTTGTCAACCATCTTCATCAATTTCACGCCCGGTTCACCCGTACCCAGGATCGTCCCAAAAACCTCCTTGAAGTGCGGGGCATAGCGGAACATACCGAAGCACTCCTTGTCCGTGCCGTCCTTGGCCAGCGACCCGAAGTGGACGATGCTCTGCACCATCTTGTCGAACTGATACTCCTTATATTCTTTTCGCATAGCTAGTTATCCTAAGGCGCCATCAAGAAACCGTATTGGTGTCCACACCCTCGTTGATGCGTTGCACGTACAGGGCGGCGCGCTCTTTGAGCGTTTTGGAGTCCACCTTCTTGACGATCTCCTTGAGCGCGGGCAGAGACTGCCGCCGGAACAGGGTCAGGGCGTCGATAGCCCGCTGCCGCTCGAACAGGATACCGTCCGCGACCAGTACAATGTCCTTGAGCACATCAATAGCAATCGATTTCCGGTCTAATTCCGATTGACACATGGCTTTCCTCCCTTTTTTTAGTTAGGCGCGTAAATTCTCTACAAATGCGTCGACCCGCATCTTGATCCGACCTTCTTCCGCCATCGGTCCGTACTCGCGCTCGATCTTCAGGCACGGGATTCCCGCGGCCTCGAGATCGCGCTCACACAGGCTGTTTTCCGCCCCGTGCATGTCGCAGAAGCGGATGTTCTGCAGGATCACGGCATCCGCTTTGGTATCTTTGACACGCTCGCGCATGTAGGCCAGCCGCTCCTTGTAAGAGCCGAATACACGCGGACAGGGATTACGGGTCAGATAGCGCTTGGCGATGGCCGTAACCGGGTCACCGTCTTCCTCGATTAGATCTACATAGGAGCGGGACCCGAAACAGAGCGTATCCCCCACGACCACCACGCCTGACGATTCGATCAACGCGACGATGTCGGAGTCGTCATGGGCGCTGCCGCCTAAGATTAGGCGCTTCTTGCCGTTTAGGCCGCTGCCGCTCTTCTTGAGCTTGGCGATGAGCTTTTCCAGGGCGGCGTTGTAGGCGTCGCGCGGCATGGCGTTGGCCGCAATAATAACGGCCGTGGCATCCGCACCCGAGATCGGGACATTATCCTGGAAACGCAGCTCGTCAAGCTTTTTCAAGAGCGTGCGGCTTTTATTGTACTCCTTGATGGATACTCGCAAATCCTTGTCACCGATCGTGACGCCGAAATGCTCTGAGAGGCTCGCAATGAAGCGCCTGACCTCGCTGATAAACCACTCCAGACTGTAATCGGTCACCTTGTGCGGTATGCCGAGATAGAAACGATACCCTGGAAAAACCCCGTGCGATTCCTCGGCCGCCTTGCGCCAGCAATCGTCCAGGCGGCGGATTGAATCGCAGCCAGGCGAGAAGATCATGCCGTCCAGGAAGTTATATTTGCCTTCACCGGCCAGCTGCAGGATGCATTTGGGGTAAGAGCAGATAACCGGCCCGAAATATGTATCCGCAATGGAGGTGGAGTCGGCCCCGATGCCGCGCACCCGGTACGGCAGCATGCCGGCGGACGCGATGACTTCCTCCGGTACGTGGCCGCAGTTATACCCGATGACCTTCTTGCCGGCATTTTTCCACTGCTTGAGATGGTTATTGAACAACTCTTTGCCGATCTTGTGGAATTCATTAAGCATAGGGCCCTCCTTTTATGGCAACAAATCAGAAAAGAACATTAGTCCGCCCGATCCTAGGCACGGTTCAGCTCGCTTAAACCTTCGGCCAGCACGGGCAACACTTCACCAGCCAGCGGACGCAGGCCATCGACCAGATCCCGCACGACCCATTGCGTGGCGGTCTTGAGTGCCTCCGAATCGACGTTCATGAAGAAATTTCCCATGAGTTGCGAAAAGAATTCGGGTTGCTCTTCATGCACCCGGTTGAACATGGAGAGTGTGGTATTCACAATCTCCGCCAGGGTCTGCGTGTCGAGCTCCGTGAGGCCATCAGTGATGGAAGCGGCCAGGCCGTCCTGGGGAAGATCCTCAAAGACCTGGAGCCGGCGGTTCAAGGCCCGGATGCCGGGATTCTTGATCTCGGCCAAGTGGGCGATGACTTCCAGAACGAGATCGGGATTTTCTTCCATCACGGCGGAGCGCGCATGGGCTCGTTCCTCGGTGTGCTCGGCCTCGATGATTTTCATTTTGGTCATGAGCTCAGGGTCGATATTGGCAACGATGTCGCGTAGTTTATTGGTGAGTTCCATCTGAAACTGCGGGATGCCTGATTCGCCCTGGAGCAGGCTGCCGGTATGCAGCTGGCGCCCCATCTCCATAAGGCCGTTCATCAGTTGGCCGAGATCACGACCGTCAATGCTGAATACGATGTTGATGATAAGGTCGGCCAGCAGGTCCGGAGAAACCCCATTGAGCGGGACGACGATCTCCTTGAGCGATCGCACGACGGTGTTGCTTATGGGATGTACCATGGACATGAGCGCCCCCAACTTGGCCGGATACGTGTTCCAGACATAGTCCATCAAGCGCCGCATCAACTCCACAGTCGAGTCCTCGGAACGGTCGAGCAGCTCTTTGATCTCGCCGAAATCCGTATTCTTAAAGAAGTCTTTGAGCGGCTCAGTCAGGCTGTCGGCCAGATGGGTGGGGTTGTCCGCCAGGTGCTCATTGGCGATCTGTGCCATGATGGTTAGAAGCCGGCCGATATCCCCTCTGCCGGTTGCCTCCTGGACAGGCGCATCGAGCGGCAAGGTCTTAAAGACCATGTTCATAACCCGATTAGAGATGCGCTGCTTCAATGGGCTCGCGCCTGACCATGCAGAGAGCCCCTCACGAAGTGAGGCGTGCAACATCTTCCTGATAATCGGTTTCTTTAACAAGCCAATGGCCAGCTTGCTGAGGATCTCGGTTGATTCGCGCTCCAGGCGTTGCTGAGAGATTTTGAAATTGGATACCGTGACGCGTTCTTTGGATTCCATGGATCCCACCTCCCTTGAAATTCAAATTGTTCTTAAGGATTTCACAGCGAAATCCTTGGTTTATGAATGGAGCAATTACAAGAAAGCTGAAGCTGCTATTAAGAGACTGACGCGTCAGTCCATATAGGTCAAATTTTATAATCCGTCAATGAAAAATATGCTATGCGAAAAGCGCAAGAATTATTCGCGATTGGTCGGCAAGAGAGGCAGGGTTTACCGAAACGTGATAGGTGCAATCTCCAGCGGGTTTTTTATGGTAATGCCATGCGTTCAATCTTTTCATCCAAGCGTGTATGGGACCGTCCCGTGAAAGATCTATGCGTGGTTTCGGTTTGCAAAAATAGTGCAGCTAGGTGCGCAAGCCTGGCATTGGGGATAGGGATGCGTTACAGGTTGCCCCTCATGAAGGGACTATAACGCTCGTACAGGGCAATCACGCTTGAACGCTATCTTCCCCTCGTATCATCAAAGGCCAAATTTTTTAAAACTGCATCACGCACGGAGCGGGCGTTAAAGGTAGGCTCTTACCCCATCTTTGAATCCAGGAGCTGTCCGCCCAGGATGTGCAGGTGCAGGTGCGGGACAATCTGGGTGCCGTC
>JBDKSM010000210.1:0-11078 GCA_039680665.1 Syntrophaceae bacterium
TATTGATATCGAGAATCTCTCCCCAGGACTTCTTGACGTCCGCGAGGGCTTCTTTCGCCGCATCAAATCTGAATGCTCTGGCCAGTCCGGCTGCAATCGCCGTGCTCGTAACAATGCGCGCCAGGTAATAAATCTCCTGTGCGATTAAAACGACCCGTTCAGAGACCGGTTTCATCGCCGCGAAGATATAGCCCCACCCGTCCCTGATAGGTCCAAGTATGGGAATGATCGCCTTAGCGGCGGGCTCCATGCCGACAATGACGTTCTGAATATCAAGCAATGATCGCCGAAGCTGCGTGTCAATGGCGGACGAAATGCGCTCCACCTGGCCGCTCTCGGTCATTTTCTCAAGCTCTTTATTGGCGTCCTTAAGGAGATCGGTCACGCCTGTGATAGCGGTAAGCAATGCGCCCCTAAAGAGCCCTCCGAATTTTTCTTTGGCCTCTTCGGCGTAACGTGATAATGACGTAAGCTGCTTGCCTGCCGTGCCCATGGCGGCTTCATAGGTGCCCTCGATCCTGACGCCGGCTTCTTTAACTACTTGCGTCCGAGCAAGGGCTTTTTCATGGGCCGTTAATTGTTCCGTGTTTTTTCCGAGCTGATTGGCGAGGCGTTTGTATGATTCCTCGAAGTTGACATTCAGGCCGATGGTTCTCAATACCCGCACATTTGCCGTTTGCAGGCCGTAGATCATCTGCTCGAATGCTTGAGAAGAATTCATATTGCCGATTACGGCCGCGTCCTGGGCAACCCGTGCAAGGTTCTCAGCTTCGGCCAGATCAATATCCGCCTGGGCAAGCCTGATAACGGCTTGCGATGCCGCTTCGGTAGTGATGCCCTTTGATTTCACCAGCTCAACGAAGTTCTTGACTTGTCCTGACGTATATCCGGCATTCCGGCCGACCGTGGTAAGCACGACACCCAAGGTCTCGACCCTGGCCGATAGTAAGGCGCTTTCCTTGAGCATGTCGGCGAGCTTGATACCCACGAATATGGCCATCAATTGTGGGACAAATGCTCTAGCGGTTGCTATAATGCCGTCTAAATGGGTCGAAAAAGCGTTCTTTGCCGATGACAGCTCGTTGTTGACGACCTGATTAAAGTTTCTGACTGCCGTTCCGGCCTCTTCGGTTCCCTTTTTTACGACCGCAGGAAAGCTGTACGAACCTGACCCGAAATTGAGGTTGGCGAGATGTGCGAACTCGGTGATCCTCGGCTTGGCCGCCTCGATCTGTGGAAGGAAGTTCAGCCCCTGGAGTTGGGCAAAGCTGGCCTTGATTTCGGCCATCTTGGCGGCCATGAGCGAAGAACTCTCATTCATGGCCGCCTTGAACGGTGCGTTCTCAGCCGTTATCTTTACCTGGACCGTATCGTCAGGCATTCTTTACCCCCACGAGAGACAGCAGGCTTGCGATCTGTGCGCGCTGGACATCATTGAGCCTGACACCTTGCGGCGCATAGGCATCGATGGGATGCTCGAGCTTGGGTCCCACCTGCGCCCGTACCCCTGCCGATCCAAAATCGCCCAAGATATCGCCTTCATTTGCCTGTTTCTTCTCCGGTTCCTTCCGTTGCCCGTCCTTCTTTGCCCCGAAAAACGCGAACAGCATCTCGCCTGCTGTCGGTATCTTCAGCAGCGCGTACACGCGGGGAAGCGTTACGAACTCGTCGATGTACTCCCATGTCCATCCGGTTCGGGTGACGACCCTGGCATAGAGATCGTCCCAATCGATGTCGGCTCCCCCGCCGCTGCTCCCCCCTCGCTCAACCCCGATTGTCCGGCTATCGCCCGAAAGACCTTGGCAAAATTGCCCAGGTCAATCAGGTCGCCGAGCTCGTCGATGGTGATATCCGGATAATTGCGCTGAAGGGCTGCATGGATCGTGCTCAATACAGCATCAACAGCGTCAGGGGGGATAATGCTTCCATCGATGGGTATGGCGATGGAATTGAGCAGGTCCTTGTTCCTCTTGATCCACCCCAGGGACAGGGCCGGGACGATGAAGTCCCGGCCGCCAAGATTGATTTTTGCACCATCAAACATTCCCATCCCCCTCTTACGGCATGGCCAGCGAGATCGATCCGACCTGCTGCGCGCTGTTGGCGAAGGCCGAGAAGTCGAACTCGGGTATCATGAAATCCTCCAGCTTGGTCGCCAGGGTCAGCTTGGTGCTCATGCAAGAGAAAAGCTGAATGTTCTGGATGTTGCCCTGGTAGCTCTGATTGAGCACGACCTGGAAGATGGGCGCCTGTCCGAGGAGCTGGTTGTTAATCGTGAAGTTCTTCCCAGGCGCAGCGCTGGACGTGTAGGTGTACGAGATAAGCACGCCCAAACTCTTGTCATCGGCATGGAAGGTGTAGACGCCGGACGTAACGGAATACTCGCCGGCCGCCGCCGGTGATCCGGATACCCTTGTCATGGGCAGACCTGTCAACGCGTAGGTGACGCCGAGATCTGTGACGAAATTGGCCGAGTTGGTGACCGTGACCACATACGACGAACTGCCGGGGATGGTCCCCGCCTCCTGGAAGGCCCCTTTGATCTCGCCGGTGCTGAGCGTCTCGCCGAAGATCAAGTTGAACAGGCCCGCGCTCAGTGCCGCCGACTTGGCCTTGCAATCGATCTTTGCCGTGCCCCTGGCTACGGCCAGCGGGAACTGATACATGCCGAACAGCTCTTTCTTCGTCCAGGCTATGTCGATCGTGACATCCTGGATTGCGCCGAACAATACCGGCGTGGGTACGGTGATGGTCGAGCCGGTAAGGGACTGTTTCGGAATACCCCATAAAACGCCTGATCCAAATTCGTACTGCATAGCCTTTTCCTCCTTGGGGTTGTTTTTATGTCGTCACGACCACGATAGGGATGATCGCTACGGCGGTCGTGCCCATAATTCCTTCAAAAATCTGTATGGTTCCCTCGATGCGGCAATCCGATACCGCGCTCGGCAATCCGAGGTCCTGAATATGGTTCTTCCCCTTGACAGGTTCGAGAGCGGTCTCGATGGCATCGATCAGGGGGTTCAGAAGCTGGCTCGGCTTGATGGCGTTTTCAGCATTCCCGGTATGCACATAGACCCATAACTCGGGATAAAGCATGTACCGGGGAGGGACCCCGCGACGCCGCTCGATGACCTCTTTGTCCTGAAGTTGGAACAGCGCCGGGCACTGCTCGTAGGGGACCTCGGTGAGATGATGTAATCGCCGGTCGGTGGTGACAAAATTTGCCGCACCGGAAGCCAGGGTAAAAAGGGCTGCATAGATTGTCTCGCGGCTGACGATCATCATTTAAGAGCCCTCGCGGTAGCAGCCCGATACCCCTGCACGATTTCGGCATGCATCTCGTTCAGGGCCGATCGCATAAAGGACCGTTCGGGGATCTTCGACCCGGGATGATTGATCGCGCGGGCGAATACGTCCGCCCCGTTCTTGACGAAATGCAGCGCCAGGGCATTCCGGGGCTTGATCAAGTGCGGCTTTGTGACCCCGCCGTATTCGTGAATGCGAGCATACACAACATTCGTACCGGCCATGCCGGAGACCTTGTCCTCGGTGATCTCGTACCCGTCATGGATGCTGGCGCGCAGATGGTTGCTTCGATTTCTCAAGACCTGCCCCGATAGCTTCTCGGCCTTGATCTTGGCCAGCAGGCGCAACGTCAAGACCTTGGTGGTCGTGACCAGCTCGGCGTGTAGCTTCGGGCTGACAGCCAAGAACCGCGCCGCGATCTCTTTATCACCGACCAGGGTCAGGTGGATCATACGGGGATCCTCTTCTGGTACTGCCGGTTGAGGGACTTCATGTCCTCGGTCATGTTCGACTTGGTGTATGATGTCGCTTCCGGCCCGATGCCGCGGCTGAGAGTGCCCAGGCGATCCCGCTCCTTGTATTCCAGCCCCACATACTTGATGCAGGCCTGGGCGATTTCAAAGGGGATCGTGGTGTATCCTGCCGTGTAGGTCATGGACACGTTCATGATGTCCCGTGAAAATACCCCGCCGTTTTTCAGGTAGAGCGTGGTCTCATCGAACACATACCCGATATCATTCGCCCCGGCCGTGTAGGCGTCGATCTCTTCCTCGTCGACCGTGAGAGATGACACGGCTGTTACCGGGTAATTGGCAAACATCATCATGGCCGTGCCCGTGCCGCTGCGGGTCTCGGTATAGGCCTGGCTTGCAAACAGCCGATTCAGGTGCGTCTGGATGAATCCTGATCCCGCCGTGATGAGCCTTTGAATGAGCAACGGCGATGCCGTGGCCATCTCGGGAAGGTAGCCGATCGCATCACGGATAGTCGTCAGGTCGTTGCCGTCAGGGGCATGCGCATCAACAAGCCAGGCCGTGAATGTTCCGCTGCCGTTGATGCTGGTCACGTTCAACACCAAGACGCCGGTAAGGCTGGTATAGCTGGTAACCACGCCATCCATCCAGGACTTGCGGTCCAGGGATGCCGTAAGCGTTATCAGCGTGCCTGCCGCGATGGTCAGGCCCGTGCCGATAGTCAGGGTCTTTGATCCGGTCCCGATCGCAAGAGAGGTCGAGCTGTTGCTCGTCATATCAGATCCCTTTTGTACTTTTCGTGCCCTTGGATTTTTCAGGCTTTAGAGTTTCTTTCCCCGGTTTATCTTCGTCCCCCGTAAGGGCTGGCATTTCCGGCAGGATCTCGATCAGCGTGAACCCGTGCAGTTTGACAAGGACATCAGCATGCGTCCGTTCGACGATAACCGTCCCGTCCGATTGCGTGGGGGCCAAGCTGCATCCGGTCCCCTTTGGTTTCAATCTTGCGTACATATGCGCTCCTTTATGGTGAGAGGGGGAGGGCGATCTCCCCCTCGGTCTTTGCCTTAAACGCCTGGCGTGATGCAGTTGACCAGGCTGAACGCAAACGGCGCATAGCACTGGAGCACGCCGTCAGCATAGATGCCGTACTCATACCGGCGCGTCCGAAGCGGCCACTCGATGGAGTAGTAGTCCCGCCGCAGCTTCTTCTTGATGATCTGGCCGACATCGTTGAGCGGATACGGCACGCTGTTCGACCAGCCGAGCATGGTTCCCGGGGGCATGTTCGGATGGACCACAACCTGAACCTTCTTGTTCGTGTAGGGGTTCAGGACCGTGGCCACGCTGACGCCGACATCGATCCCACCGCCATGTCCGGACACGTCCATGTTATAACGGATGAGCGGGGCGCCGCCGTTCTTGATGATCAGAGTGTTCATGTCCTTGAGCTGCTGGCTGTTGACGTACAGCTCATCGATGCTCAGGCGAAAGCGATCATACATATACTGAAACATCGTGATCAGCTCGGTGATCCCGCCCGCATTGTCGGTGGTCAGCTTGGCGTTGAGCGAATCCTTGTAGGCAATGGAGCTGTTCGCCACCTGGGTGAGAATGCCGTCATAGACCAGCTCATCGGCCGAATAATCGGCGGCTGCCAGGGCGCTGTATTTCTGGCGGGTGCTGGCCGGTACTGCGGTAAAGACCTCGATCGATTCAGGGGTAACCGAGTACAGGTACATATGATCGCTGTCCGTCTGACCGAAATACCAGGCATAGGCTACGGCGCCGTCCACCGGGGTAACGCTGGCAGAGATGCTGTCGCTTGCAGCCCCGGCCGCCTGGGAGGCAATCGCCGAAGGTTGAGCCACACCGCCATAAATGGTCTCGGTGGTGTCGTCCATATTGGCGCGGGTGATGGTCTGTGCCAGGGATACAGCCAGGTCCTCGGTCTGGCCCGTTCTGCCCATGTTAGTTCCGGCGATCTGCTGATAACCGGCCAGGGTGAGAGCTACGCACCCGACCTTATAGGTCTGGCCATTCGTCAGTGATCCGCCCGAGCCGACATCGGTGAGCACCGGTGTGGGCGTGGTACCAAGCCCCGTGGTCGATACGCCGCCCAGGTCCAGGAATTCCTCCTGAATCATCAGGGACCAGAGAAGCTGAAGCTGAGCCTCAGACTTGAGGTCCATGAAGTTTTTGGATGCCAGGTCGGCCTTGAAGGTGACCCAGTTCTCCAGGCCATACTCCACGAAGGCCGCCATGTACCGTGCGGTATGGTATGAGATCGCGCCGCCGCGGCGTCCCTCGGATACCCCGACCCTTACATTGGTAGGGTTGATCTGGTCGATCACCTGCCAGTTCGCTTGTGTGCCGAAGCCGGATACATCGCGCGGGATCTTGTTGCGCAGGGGGGTGATGACCGGGACAAGGTGTTTCGCCGGGGCTTCCAGGTCGTACCCGATCAAGCCCTCGGTGGCCGTGGCCGGCTGCACGAAAGTCCGGACGATATCCGCGTTCGGCTTCTGCAGGGCCGCCGTCATTTGCTGCATGGTTTGTTCCGTTAAGATCGCTGGATTCATATCGTTCTCCTTTTTTTTCCGGGCAAACAAAAAAGGCGGCAGAATGGGGAGTGGTCCCACTCTGACCGCCTTCGTTGCTTCTTTGTCGCTGCCTGTTCGGTTGGCCGACCTACTGAGGCAGAACCCGGTTTTTAATTATGCTTCGCTTTTGCCTCCTTAAGGCTTCGATGATACTACGGGGATCGGATTACTCAGGGATGCCCTCATGAGCATCAACGCCTGATCTTCCGGTTTGGCCCGCTTGAAATCGTCCGATTCCTCCACACGCTTCACGTTTTGGCCGCCGTTGTCGCCTTCCTTCGTGACCGTGACGGAGGCCCCGCCAACGGCACGCAATACCCCCACGGGCGCGGCCGGCTGCGCTTCAAGCCTGTCAATTCTTTCGATCAAGCCTGCAATCGTGGTTTTGCTCTCGGCCAGCTCGGATTCCAAGGATTCAACGCGTTTCAGGTCATTGGCTGAGCGGGTAAGATCCGGCTCGCCGGCCTTAGTGCATTCCTCGCAATTCGCCGTGTCACACCGGCAGCCCAGCGACACGCATTGGTCATGCATGGCCTGGATGGTCTTGAGGGTATCGGCGCTGTGCTTGGCTCCCTTGCGTACCACATCATTCAAAGCCCCGGCCGCCATCGCGATCTTATCCTCAATCGTGACCTCCTGGATCTCGGACATGATGAACTTCTTCAAGTTCTCGATCGCGCCCTTGAGAGCCTCCAGTTGGGCGGCAACCTCGGGGTGCCCCTCGCTCATCTCCTTGGAGTACAGATAGATTATATCATCGAGACATTGAAGGGCCAGCTTAGCATCCCAAACCTCTTCTCCAATGTACCGCTTGAGATCGGGTTCCCCGGTGCGCTGGGCCGGGTCTGTAGCGGGATCGGCTTCGGCCGCAGGTTTATCGGCGGATGGTTCGGCCGCCTTGGACTCTTCGGCCCGCTTCACCGCATCATCCCAGATGTGCTGCGAGAACTCGTCACGCAGCTCGTCCAGGTGATCCTCCGTTCCGGCAAGAACCCGGTCGATCGTGTCATTAATGCAGCGGGTCGCATCTTCCTGGGTTTCATGCAGGTGATCTTTGTGCCCACAGGTCCATTTAAGCCTGGCCATGTACTCGCCCTCCTCGTCTTGGTTTGTGTGTATCCGGTACTCGTCGATCGTGCATCCCGGATTAGAGGGCCGGTCCACGATCGAATGCTCGGTTATCTCTTTCAGGTAGATCACATCCCCATCCTGATAATTCTTCGTGGGCGGAATCTGGACGCCGTTGCGGATAATAAAGTCCTGCTTGCCGCCGATGGAGAAGCCCTTGTAAACGCCGTCCTTGACCTTCTTCCAGGCGACGTCATCGCTGATATAGTCTTCAACGTACACGCCGACATTATCGACCTTTATTTCATCGGCGACGCCCACGGCTGAGAGCTGATGCATCTCGCGGACATTGCGCCACTTCTCGTATTCCGGCAGGCACTTCTTGACGCTTTCAAGGTCGATGAATGTGCCATAGCTGTCTTTGACATCTTCCCTGGTCATGTAGCCGGCCACGATGCGCTTTTCTTCATCAATGCGCGTGATCGGGACAAAAAAGCGATAATCAGCGGTTTTTCTTCTCATTTATTCGCCCTCCATGACTTCGGGAATCAGATCGCACCTGCAAAATGGATGAGCGGGGGGGCAATCCGATCCATCCTGGAAAGAATCTTCCAGGCCGATAACTCCCTGGGCCGCGTTCGCCTCGCATTCGCACCCGCTGCCCGTATCGTGCTCGCTCCCCATGATCCAGCTCTTGCCGTGAACCACTCCCGAGGCCTTGTATGCCGTCAGGTTGCCGTTCTGATCCGCGAAGGCCGTCTCGGTACCGGCGATCATCTTGGCGCGGTCAGGGCTGAAACCGTTTGAATCGATGATGGTCTGTTTGAGCGTCTCAGTGCTCCATCCTTCGTCGATGGCGTTCGATATGATAGAGCGCAGCTCATCGCGGGTCGTGTCCGTGATGGCCCATTTACTGTCGGGGTTGACGATCCATGCCGGGTCGGCCTTGGTCCCCACGTTCTTCATACCGACAAGATCAGCGGCCCGGCTCTCGGCAAATGCCGATGCACGTTCGTTGAAGAATGACGTCATCTCGGCCGAGCCTGCATCAAAGCCTATTTGCAGCAGGGCTTCCCCTGCCCCGTCCTTGAATACCTCAGTTAAAACGGCTTCGGTTGGATCGATGAGTAACGACCAGCCCTGGAAGTCGAGGTCCCGCATGATCTTCTCAACGGCCTCGGCCGTGACGATGTCTTTTTCCACCTTGGCGAAGCCGATGGCTATCTGGTCGGCCATGTCGCCGGCTGCTACGGGGAAAAAATCATTGTATGCGGCTTCCATCTTATTTCTGCTCTGCCTTATGCCTTCCCGGTTGCGGTCGATACACGATAGTTTTTTTTTCAGCCGTTCGACATTATCGACTTTGATTTCATCGGCGACGCCCACTTCCTGTTTTTCCTTCGGCTTTATGGCCTGGTTGTCGGGTTTCTTTTCATCTTCTTCACCCAGACCAAGCAGCATGGGCGCTTCCGGTTTCTCGGGGGCCTGTCCTTTGAGGCCAAGTCGCTGCCGGACCTCGTTGCGGTCCTCAACGTAGGCATCAAGATAGATCTTGTCGATCTCGGCCTGGATGCGCGGATCGACGTCTTT
Organism: Syntrophaceae bacterium; assembly: GCA_039680665.1. GTDB lineage: Bacteria > Desulfobacterota > Desulfomonilia > UBA1062 > UBA1062 > JAKQBR01. The sequence goes on from JBDKSM010000210.1 coordinate 9,041, forward strand.
GATGTCCTCCCATTTCCAATGCAGGTCGGTATGCCCGAAATACTTCCAGATGATCTTATCGAGCAGGGCCTTTTCCCATACCATCAGGGGCATGATCCCCTCTTCAAGGGCAACCTCGCGTTGATTGTCGGCCACGGCCCGGTTCATCTGTTTGACAAAAGCTGTGGGCGGCAGGCTGAAGGCAAAGCAGATAATCCGCGCCAGCCATTCATCGTAGTCGTCCTTGATAGCCGCGGCCTTGACGTCATAGGGTTCGGCGTCCGGGATGAAACGGGCCTTGCGGCGCTCCAAAAGGTTGCCCATCATGAGGCTGTCGAACCATTTCTGAAACTGCGCGATCTGATCAGAATTCCATTCCTTCGGGCACCTCAGAAGCAGATCCGGGGTGTTGCCGTCCGTGTAGTATCCAAGCTGGTGGATCTGGCGCCGGATGGCAATATTGACCGTCACGATGACCTGTTCGACCGGCCCGAATCCATACGCCTTGTGCGGGCGCGGATTACGCGGCTGATAGATCAGTGTGTCCAGGGTGTAATCGGCGGCCGGTACGCCCTTGATGTACTGCTGATACGCGACATCGGGCGGCTTGGGCGTCCTGCCGTCCGGTGCCAGCTTGCGGGCGATCAGTGCCCCGTCCATGACTTCCAGGGCATACGGCTTGCCCCCCTTGGTCATGCGCGGGTAGATCGTCGGGGCGTCGATCACGAAGAGGTCCTCATGCAGCATGCGTCGCCAGGTCATGAAGTCGTGTTCCTGATCCGGGTATCTCATGAAGGCCATAATGTCTTTGCACCGGCTATCGGGGTCTTTCTCCGCGTCGATCGGGACCACGTTACCGACCAGCTTAGCCATCTGGTCTTTTTTGGTCTCGATGGCCAGGCGCATCAGGTCATAGTTGTCGGCCAAGGCCCGGAGCTGTGCAAACGATATGGCGGCGTCCTGCCGGGGTGTGTATGTCAGGTTCCATCCTGTGGGATAGTCAAACTGACGACCCTCCATTTCCTGGAAAACGGGCGGTAACGGCTGGGACGGCCCGAACGGCGCATCGGACGCGCCGGTGATGGCAAACTTTACCCCGGCCTTGAACCTGCCCCAGAAGCTCATATCTGAGACCTTTCCGCCCAGCTGGGCCGCCATTTGTTCTTTGTTCGTCATCTTCGTCCTTTTAACGCACTTCGAACCGCCGCATGACATACACCGCCTGCTTGCGGTATGCGGCCTTGGTCTCGGTGGGTAGATCCACATAGGCGGCGATAGTGGCCGCTTCAAGCTTATTGGCGGCTTTCATGCCCTTGACTTGGACAGCCTCCTGGGCTGCCTGCCGTAATGAGGCAACGCTTTGCCCGGTGATCTCCTGGGTGACCTTATCGAGCTGGGCTGAGACACGGGGATTACTATTTCTTTTTGCACCGCGAGCCGGCAACAAATCTACATTCCCGGCGTTTTGCGACTCGTACAAAACCTTTGCCAAATCATCTACTGTGATCATAAATTTCTCCTTAAGGTGCGGCCGATACCGTCACAGTTGCCGTGTCAAATATTGCACCATGCGAGGCCGTAATAATGACCTCACCTTCGCTTATGCCTGTAACCGTACCCTCTGAGGATACCGTGGCGTATTCAGGGTGATTTGATGACCAATCCAAATAGAGAGCCGCCCCCAATGTCGAATCATCATCAAAAGTCGCGGTCACTTTTGGGTTGAGTGTTCCGCCGACATACACGGTAAGCGGATCCTCCTCGATGATAGAAAGTGACTCAAGTTGTCCACCTGCGTAGCAATCCCAATCACGTCCCTGCAACGTAGTAATGGCTGCCAATCCTGTTGCACTTGGGGCAGCGTTGCCCGATAATCCGCAGTTACCAGCCTCGACACTGCCTGCCACCAGCGCCACCAGCACGGCATCAACTGCCGACTCGGTCAGGGCATTCAAATAGCAATCCAGGTAGGTCAGGGCCGGGCACTCTGTTACATCCAGTGAGGTCAGGGCATTACTGGAGCAATACAGGTAGTGAACGGCAGGGCACTCTGTTACAT
>JBDKSM010000211.1:0-9983 GCA_039680665.1 Syntrophaceae bacterium
GTGATTTTGTGGGCGAAGTTATGCATCTCGGGTTTGAACGAGAGGATGACCGTGGTCATGACTCCCAGCGCCACCGCCAGCGTGAGTTGGTTCCAGTAAGCCATGGCGCCGCACAGCACGCTTAAGAGGGATGAAATCTCGGTCGTCAGTCCGGTAAGCCCCCGTTGACAGGCGACATAGTGCGTGACGGCGAAAGAGATCCCCACTACCAGAAGCACGGCCACAAATGGCCAGGGAGAGGCGAGGATCGCGCTAGCGAAGGCGCCTCCGCAGCCGGCCAGGGACATGAGCGCGAAGGTGCGGATGCCGGCCGGATGCTCCTGGTCGGGCTGGTTGAAGGAATATTCCCGCTGCATCCCGATCAGGAAGCCGATCAGGAGAGCCACGCCGAACTTCAAAAAAAGCGTTATGTCGATGGGCGCGAACATACCTCACATATTCGGCATTTGAGCGAGATTTCTTGCATTTGATTTGGAACCGACAGGTTTTACCTGTTGTTCTCTCGTCAGGGAGAAGGCCGGGCGGCGATGTATTCCGGGGGCCTTAGCTCGATAACGCCGTTATCCTCGGCCATCGTCAGGGATGTGCCGTAAGGGGCTGAGATATCTTTAAGATAGGTAATGATGTCACGGGCGGCGTTTCCTTTAAGCGCGCGCGGCTGAAAAAGGACCACATGGTTGTTGACGTTAATGGGGTGGAGCATTACGCGTGTGGGCTTTGAGCCGTTAAATTTGATCTCGGCCACGAAGCTGAAGGGGGTGTTTACGCTCCTGGAACCGAAAGCGAAGTTTCCGAGACTGTAAAAAATGGGGGCGCCGCGGTATATCTCGATGGGCTGGGGGATGTGGGGATGGTGGCCCAGGACGATCGTGGCACCAAGATCAATAGCCATATGCGCCAGTTCGATCTGGTACGCCCGTGGTTGGGGATTCAGTTCTTCGCCCCAATGGAAGCTAACGATCAGGATATCGACCTCTTTGGCCGCACGCGGAATATCCTGCTCCAGGTATTTCCGCTTGCCGTAGACCGTGCCGGCATTCTCGTCCGTGGCCGAGAATGCCCTGGGGTAGGTCAGCGAGTATGCCAGCAGACCATAGCGCACGCCGTTTTTCTTGATGACGCGCATGCGGCGGGCCTCATCAAGTCGGATTCCAGCGCCGGCATATGTCAGTTTCAGACGTTTGCAGGCGCGTATGGTAGACGCCAACCCCTCTTCGCCATAATCCATGATATGGTTGTTGGCCAGCGATAGGAGGTCGAAGCCGGCCAGGTGGATGGCGATTAGGGAAGCCCCGCTGCCCCTGTAGGTGAATTGCTTGCCCGCACAAGCTTGTCCTCGGTGCGTAATAGGGTGCTCAAGATTGGCAAAGGCAATATCGGCCGTGGATATGATCCCGGCAAGGTGAGGATCCTGGAAAGGATATGCATAACCCTTTTCTTTCAGTAGGTCTGTGGCGCTGCCGGCCAGCATGATATCGCCGACGGCCACCACGGTGTGGACGGGCTCGGCGTTGCCGGCCCCGGTATCACTCTCGGCATGCAAGACAAGGCTGAGCGTCATGGCGATCAGGGTCAGGGCGAAGGTCCGGGTCAAGATACGGTTGGCATGCATATGCCTTGGACGCTCCATTTAAACCGGTTTTTTGATCGCCCCGAGCGAGAGTGGATTGATAAAGCGACCCTTATGGCTGACCCGGAAGTCCAGGTGCGGTCCGGTGGCGACCCCGCTCATACCGACATAACCGATCACACGGCCCTGGGCAACACGCTTGCCGACCGACATGCCCTTGGCGAAGCGTGATAAATGGCCGTAATAGGTCGTGTACCCATGCGGATGGCGGATATGAACACAACGGCCAAAACCTCTGGTCCAGCCCACGTAGACCACGGTACCCTGGCCGACGGCAAACACCGCGGTTCCCATGGGCGCGGCATAATCGATGCCGAGATGTGGTCTGCGTATGTGAGAGACGGGATGTTTGCGGTTGTGGGTATAGCCCGATGAGATCCTATTGTAGCGCAGCGGAGCCATGAGAAACATTTTTTTGTGTGCCACGGCCCGGCGTGTACGGCGATGTTCCGGGGAGTCATCGTCCGGCTTGTGAGGGGGTGCTGATAAAAAGTCGAGCGCCGCGTCGCGCTCGGTCCAATCAGGCACGAACACATCCGGCATCGTCAGAGCGGACGCAGAGGAGAGCACCTGAAGCTGTGGGGTGTCGGCCGTGGAGGGAGCGGCGCAAGCCTGCTCATTGAAGGATATCTTCCGGGTGTTGAAGGCGCCTTGATGGCTCTTCACCTCAAGCCGGTGCGCCGCATCAATCTGATAGGTCAGCTTTGTCACCCGCGCAGGTCCGGTTGGGGTGAGCCACAAGCACAACGTTCGGCCGGGCTTGATGTCGCGGATATCATAAACTCCTTCGAGTGATCGATCCAGAGCCGCTATTTCAGAAGTTTTGACACCACGTCGGTTCAAGATGGTAGAAAGGGTCTGGCCCCGGCGGATTTTTATCGTGAACGGCTTGGTGGTAATGGGTTCGGTCTCTCTGGGATCGAAAGACGGAGCAACCTCCTGGTCAAGCGGCATGGCGTACTGAGAGGGCACCTGGTGGTTCGAGGTCAGACCGCCCCTGACAGGGGTGGAATATACGCTCGCGTTCATTCGAGCCGGATAGGCGGATAGTCTATCGCTCCCGCCCGGCATCACCATGACCAACAGGAAGGTTATCGCGGCATAGACAAGCGCTTCCTTGCTATTCATTCCCACGCACAGTCTCCCTCATGAATGGATTCAAAAGTATCAAGCTCAAGTAAGGCTTATGTGCTTAACCAATGTTTATATACGACATGCGCGGCTATGGCAATGTTGTTCTGGAAATATAATTACTATCAATTAGTTATGCTGCCAATGACTTTAGCGCCCCAGAGAATATCAATTCTATCGGACGCTTGTCCGATAGGCATATCATGAAATTGATTTTCCTTACCGACATTCACGGCGATTTCGAAAAACTGAAAGGGCTGCTGGCGGAAACGCGGGCCGATGTCTATGTCATCGCCGGTGATTTGATCGACATCCCCTTTTACAGCATGGAAACCTCTATCCGCTATCATGAATTGCAGTCCTATTTTCATGGTCTCAGATTGCGCATGGATAAGGCTGACACCCAGATTGAGGATTTCGTGGACGAACTCCTGGATCAGCCGGATGCCTTGGAGGAGATCCAGGACAAAGGTACGCGCTATCAGCAGTACACCATTAGGGCCCGGCGGGTGATGCAGCAGAAGTACAAGGTTTTGCAGAATATCATTTCCACCCGGCAGAACTCACGCATGTTCTGCCTGCCCGGCAATTACGACATGGACCTCAAGTACACCAGTCTGCATGAGCATGACCTGCACCTGCACTGGCATCAGGTAAACGGTGTGCGCATTTGCGGGTATGGGGGGGCGGATGTCTGGACCCCGGGCATCCCGGAGCGGTATGTCGTACGGTACCAGGCCGGGATCGGCAAGGGCGTGAAGGAAAATGAGATGTTTCACTTCTTCCGGGCCGTTAAGCCGCATATCATCGTTACCCACCAACCGGCCTACGGCGTGCACGACCGCATGGCGGCCGGAGGACCTTTTGGTTCGCCGACGCTGCGCACCTATTGCGACACCCACCCGGTGATGCTGTGTCTGACCGGACACATTCACGACGCCTGGGGGCTCAAGGAAGTCGAAAACACGTTATACCTCAATCCGTCCAATTTCGGCGAGGTCACGGACGCCACGGGCAAGGTCTCGGAAGGAGGGTTTTTCTATCAGATCGAGATCGAAGACGAACAGGTGACGTCGGTGATATTCCGCAAGATCAGCTCTGAGAGGATATTCGATATCGCCGACTATTACCGCATGCCGCTGGGTTGGGTGGAAGACATCGTGGATATGGAACGCTATCAGGCCCTGAAACACGGGGAGAACTACGACACGCGCGTGGTCAAGTACTCCCATATCCCCGAGATCCAGCTTTTCAAGGAGATCAAGGAGTTCTTCCGTACCTTCCAGACCCAGGAGACCGAAGACAGGATCGACAAGCTCGAAGAGGTGGTGCGTGTCATGGAAACACGCATCCAAGGAGATATCGCGCTGGACGTCATGGGTTCGGTCAATGTGGGGCTTTCGCAGGATAACTCGGACATCGATTTCGTACTTTATATGCGCTGCGAGAAGGGTTGCGACACCGGGCTTGAGGGATGCGATCTGTTCAAGAACGCGCAGTCAATGATCCATGAGATATTAGGCGCGAATTATGAATTTCAGATCCTGGACTGCGTCGATCTGAATGAGGTTGAAAAGAGCATCCGTGAAAAAAATTTTGAGAGCGAAACCCTGCAGCGCTTTGTATCCTACCGCTCCATCTGCCGGCCGATCAATTACCGTGTCATCGCCCCGATCGAGGATATGCTCAATCAGGACATGATTTTCCGCAAGGAGGTCGAAGGCAGCATCCAATCGTATTTCCAGATCTTCTCGACCACCTCGGAGCATATACGGTCACTGCGCAAGTATGAATCACGCCTGAACGCCATAGGCATCCGGTTGCCGGATTCCATCCGGCGCAAGATCAAGCAGTACCTGCATGAAGATAAGGAATGACTTCCCAGATTTCGTTTCCATATCCATTTTAGTCTGTTATAAAACATCCCTGTCCGTTTGACAGCCGAGATGCTGTCTTAGAAAGAAACCCGCATTCTGGACCGCCTGATGCGCCTCGGGTAGCACTCCGGCATACAGTGTCCAGAAATGACACATGGAGTCCAATACATTGAGAACAACGTCAACACCGTCTTCCTTGGCGCGGGCCGCCAAACGGTGTGCGTCGCTGAGCAGGATCTCATCCGAGCCGACCTGGATGAGCAGCGGCGGCAGGCCGCCCAGATCGGCATGAATGGGCGAGATGGTGGGCGTGCGCAGATCGTGCCCCCCGGCATAGTGTCTTGCCATGATGTGCAACCATTCCGGACTCAGGGCGGGATCTTCCCGTAATCGGGAGCTATAGGAATCACCGCTGCATTCCAGGTCCGCCCAGGGAGAAAGGCATACCCCTGCGGCGGGGAGGGCCGTGCCGGCATCGCGCAGTGCCACCTGCGTCGCCAGGGCCAGACCACCGCCACCCGAATCGCCGGCAATCACAAGCTTGCCGTGGCTGTAGCCTTTATCCAACAAGGTGTGATACGCGTTCATGCCGTCTTCCAAGGCGGCCGGGTAGGGATGTTCCGGCGCCAGCCGGTAATCGATAATCAAGACCTTTACTCCGCAGGCATGCGCCACATGCGCGGCGATTGTTCGATGCGTATAGGATGAGCCGATGGTATAGGCCCCGCCGTGGAAGTACAGGATGGCCATATCGTCCGGTGTTTTTCCGACCGTGATCCATCGTCCTTTAACGCCACCAATAACGGCGGGCAGGATACTGGTTCCATGGGGAAGGATACCGATCCGTGCGCTATATTCGAATTGCGCGCGCTGCCATGCAATGGACAGGCGCGTGTTCATTGCCATCGGCTTTCCAAGTCTCGCCAGGACACGCACGACCAGGCTCATGGCGCTGGGCATCTCATGCTCCTCTGCATGTTCTTATCAGGGAATCCGGCATGGTCACAAGAGCGCGCCGGTGGTGTCGAAAGGTCCGACAGGCCCGGTTAAGGCAAACCAGACCGAGGCCATGGGGATGTCCATGGGCAGCCGCCAATGTCCGACCGCCAGGTACAGGCCTTCTTCAAGCTTGCGGATCTCATCCTGCATGCTCACGATGCCGGCCGCGGACCAGTAATAGCGGTAATTCAGGGCATACACATCCTTGCCGTCGTAGAGTGAAGTCCCGAGACCGGTTTTCATGGGCCAGCGGCGGAGCCTCATGCCGAATCTCGACAGATTATTGAACCCATGACCTTCGGTATCCGAGATAGGTTGAAAGGATTTGCCCAGCCATATGCCACTGGTCCAATTCCTATTGCAGGTGATTTGCCACAGAATATTGCTGATATAATGACCGTCCGCGCCGAAATAGTGGCCGCGGTACTCACCGTCCATATCGCGCACGGTCGGAGCCGATAAGGTTTTGAATAATTCCACCAACCCGTACGTGCCTAATTGCTGCAACTTTTCTACTGTCCATAGCTGATGACTACTCGTTTTCGGTTTTGCCTTACCCATGAATTTTCCTCCTTTTTCATAACATCTAGACCCCCGCAACGAGTCTAAATTGGATTAGTTAGCCCAAGCATCCGCTCGGCATTACCGCCAAGGATAGCGTCGCGCCCATTTCTGTCAAGACCCGGTATCGATTCAAGCAAGTTTTCGATATCGTATTCGCCCATGTCATAAGGGTAATCGCTTCCCAGGACCACCTGTTCGATACCCGCGGTTGCAATGAGGTTGGCGAGCATGTCAGGCCGGAACACGACCGTATCGAAGAAGATGCGCTTGAGATAGCGGCTGGGGGGGTAAGGCATGCTCTGTGACTCGGGCCGTACAGAGAAGGCGTGATCGAAGCGCCCGATGTAGTACGGCAGGAAACCGCCGCCGTGTACGGCGCAGACCTTGAGACGTGGGTAGCGGTCGAACACGCCGCTATAGATCAGGTGCGCCAAGGCAAGCGTGGTATCCAGCGGCTGGCCGATGATATTGGAAAGATAGTAAGCGGACGTGCGTTCCCCCAGGCTGGAGCCCAGAGGATGGATGAGAACCATGGCCTCTAATTCCTCCGCCAGACGCCAGAATGGCTCAAGGCGCATATCCGAGAGTTCAAGGCCCGGATAGGCGGTGGATATCTCGACCCCCATGAAGCCATACGTGCGCAGGCATTCAATGAGCTGTGTAAGCGCCAGTTCCGGATGTTGCAGCGCCACGGCGCCCAGCCCGACGAATCGTTCAGGGTGGGACGCGCATACTCCGGCGATATGGTCGTTCTGGATTGTCGCCAGTTCTGAGGCCAGTTCCTGATCCGCCCAAGAGTGGTAATGCATGGGCGCGGGGCTGATGACCTGCATGTCCACTCCCATGCGGTCCATGTCCTTGAGTCTGAGGCTTAGATCCGTGGACTTGGGCAGATTGAGGGCTTCCTGTTCGGAATTGTAGCGATAGGACTGTTCACCCAGCGACTTGCGAATGAATTCCTGAATGAAAGGCCACTCCGGCCGCTTGCCTACATGGGCTTCGACCTGCGGGACATCGATATGGGCGTGTATGTCGATGGTTTGCATATTTTGCCAAGCCTAATCGATGATCCACTGCGGGATAGGACCAATACCGGAGGGCGACCGAACAGCCTTGCTGTAACCATATTGGGAAAGGGTTTCGATGCTGTGTTCGCGTCCGAAGCCGCTGCCTTTGACGCCTCCGAAGGGGCCCCCGATGCCGCCGCGGTAGTAGTTGTTGACATATACGATGCCGGCCTCGATCCGCCGTGCAACACGCATGGCCAGTTCATGGTTGCGGGTATACACGCCCGCCACCAGCCCGTAGTCGGTAGCGTTGGCGATTGCGACGGCCTCTTCCGGGGTATCGAAGGGGATGACACACGTGACCGGACCAAAGATTTCCTCCCGGGCGATGCGCATATCCGGGCGTACCTGGATGAATAGAGTAGGTGGCGCCCAGAAACCGTTTTTGAGGCGTTCATCAGCCGGCAATACGGCTTGAGCGGCGATAATGGCGCCTTCCTTCCGGCCGATTCCAATATATTCAAGTACCCGCTGTTGCTGCGAGCGCGTGACCATGGGCCCGACATGGGTTGAAAAGTCGGCTCCGTCACCCACGCGCAAGCGACGTACGATCTCGGACATGCGCAGGACGACCTCATCATGCACCGCGCGCTGCACGATGATGCGCGCGGTGGCGGTACAGGCCTCGCCCTGGTTATAGAAGGCGCCCTCGACGGCACCATTAACGGCCGCAGGGAGTTCGGCATCATCAAAAATGATGAGCGGGTTTTTGCCGCCCAGTTCAAGCATAGCCGGCGTGATAGTTTCAGCCGTTAGTTTGAGCACGGCCACGCCGGTTTTGGTGGCGCCCGTGAAGGAGAGCTTGCGCACCAGGGGATGGCCGGCCAGGGCTTGTCCGGCGATAGGCCCGACGCCGGGGACCACATGGATGACATCCGGGGGCAGCACGGTCTGCAGCAGTTCCACGATGCGCATAACCGTCAGCGGGGCCTGCTCGCCCGGTTTTAAGACCACGGTGTTGCCGACAGCCAGGGCCGGCGCGGATTTGGCGGCCGTATGCACGGGCGGCCAGTTAAAGGGCAGTATCCCGCCCACCACGCCGTAGGGTTCCAGAAAGACCGAACAGTGCACCGGGCCGAAATCAAGGAACACACCGGGCAGGTTGCCGGTCAAACCGCCGAAATACTCGAATGAGGTGGCACAGTTGTCAATATCGATATAGGCCTGCCAGATGGGTTTGCCGTTCTCATGACATTCAAGTTTGGCCAGTTCATCACTGTACTCGCGTATGAGCCGGCCGCAATCCTTTAAGAGCTGTCCGCGCACCTGGGCCGGCACCCAGCGCCAGTGCGCGTTGAAGGCCTGATGGGCCGCTTGCACCGCGGCATCGATCTCGGCTGCGCCGCCGCCCTGCACCATGGCGATGGCCTCGCCGGTGGCCGGGTTTTCCACTACGAAACGGTCTTCCCCGCGCTGGGATGACCAACGCGAACTCTTGAGCGGGACGGTATCTTTATTCATCGGCATGGAATATCCTCCCGGAAACTGAACATGGCTTACACCTCCGGACGCTGTTCGGCACGCGCTTTGTGGGCCAGGTTCATATCGATGAAGGCCCGGCGGGTGGGGCCTTCCAGCAAAGGACCTGAAATGGGCGCAAACAAGCCCAGGATTGCCGTACCGTGGAGCAGGTGTGTCCGGCAATCTCCCCAGGGGTTGATGATCCAATAGTGATCAATGTCGAATATCCCGGGGAAGCGCGGCCACCCCAGCCAGCGCAGTTCCCGGCCCGGAATGACGGTGATGAGCTTGGGCCAAAAGATCTGCGCCCTTTTTCGACCCTCGGGTTGGAAGTGCACCTTCAAACGCGCGCCGAGCCTGGCTTCACCATTGGCCCGCCGTATCATGGGGTTCCATTCCTGATACGCCGCAAAGTCGGTCAGTACCTGCCAGACACGTTCCGCGTCGGCGTGGATTTCGATGGAGGTCTGCATTTCGTTTCGAAACATGAAGGCTCCTTAATCGATGGCTCTACCAAATAAATCCATATATTCGAGCTGGTCATGGCTGGCCATGATCCTTAAATGTTCGCGGTTCCTGGTCCAGACCTCCCGGATGCGTTCGAGCTGGTGCATGGCGCCGGCATAGTTGACATGCGCCAGCCGCCGGAAGATCTTGTGAAAGAGCGGCACAGGTTTGTTCGGCAGTACCTCGTCCTTGAAATAATAGGCATCCCCGCAATGCAGCAGCCAGCCCGAACCTGTTTCAACGCCTACCCCGCAGTGGCCGCGCGTATGGCCGGGCAGGGGCACGAGCACGATCTCGGGCGGCAGGCCCTTGAGATCGCGTACGCAGCCAAGGTCCAGCCATGGTTCGCCCGAATACCCTTCATACGTCACCCAGCGCGGGCCGTGGGCGAAATGGCAGCGGCGGTAACGGTCGCGTTCCTTGTGATTCTGCGGTTTGAGCGCGGCCGCGCATTCAGCCGCGCTCACGTGCACCTGGGCGTGCGGAAAATCCGATAACCCGCCGGCATGGTCGCGGTCCAGATGGGTGCAGATGATATGCCGCACATCTTTCGGATTATAGCCCAGGCGCTCGATCTGGCGCACGGCCGGTTTCTCTTTGCTGCACTGGGTATTCAGCAGATAGTTGGTGCGGCCGAGGCGTTTGGGGTCCTCCATATCTTGAGTGCCGAAACCGGAATCCACCAGAATCAAATGTTCCTTTTCCTCGATCAGCAGGCACAATGATGGTGTCCGGCTGGTCTGGGGA
>JBDKSM010000212.1:0-22881 GCA_039680665.1 Syntrophaceae bacterium
CTCAGCACATCCGCCCCGGAGCAAACGGGACGATGATACCGATGCGAAAGGAGTAATCACATGCATACGGAGCCGCAATCCCAGAGCCGTCTGGCTCTCTTTCCGATCTCGTTTTTTTCCATCACCTTGGGGCTGGGCGGATGGGCCATCGCGACCCAAAAGCTGGCCGGCATGCTCTCACTTCCCGGCTGGGCGGGCACGGCGATCCTGGCGCTCGATGTCCTGGTCTTTATCATCATGGCCACGTTCTATGCGGCCAAGCTCTTCGTTCACGGCGACGCGGTAGCCCGGGAGCTCGGCAACCCGGTCAAGCTGAGCTTCTTTCCCACGATCTCCATCGGTCTCATCCTCATGGGCATTGCCTTGATGGAGATCAGCGCCCCGGCCTCGCGCCTCTTATGGGCAACGGGCACGGTCCTGCACCTGGCCTTCACCCTGTACATCCTCAAGGACTGGATCTGTCAGGAACACTATGAGATCCAGCACATGAACCCGGCCTGGTTCATCCCCGTGGTAGGCAACATCCTGGTGCCGATCGCCGGCGTCAGCCATGCGCCCGCAGATATATCGTGGTTCTTCTTCGCGGTAGGCATCATCTTCTGGATCGTGCTTTTAACCATTGTCCTGTACCGCATGATTTTCCACCGCTCCATACCGGAACGACTTCTGCCCACGCTCTTTATCCTCGTGGCGCCGCCGGCCGTGGGCTTTATCGCCTACGTGAAGCTCACTGATTCCCTGGACGCCTTCGCGCGGGTGCTCTATTTCTTTGCCCTCTTCCTGCTCATGCTCCTGTTCACTTTTTTCAACCGCTTCAGGAAGATCCGCTTCTACCTCTCGTGGTGGGCCTATACCTTCCCCATAGCGGCTTTCACCATCGCCAGCGTGCTCATGGGACGCTTGAGCGGGGATACTTTGTATTTCGGCCTGGCGGCCGTGCTCTGGAGCGCCTTGAGCCTGCTCATCGCCTTCCTGGCAGTGAAGACCGTCATAGCCATTGCAACGCGCGAGATCTGCGTGGAGGACTGATGTCTACCAAAGAGGGCTGCCCATACAGGCTAACTTGAGGGAGGCGGTCCGGAGCAACCGGACCGCCTCCCTCTGCAAGACTATTTCTTTTTATTTACCGAGTCTTTCAGTGCCTTGCCGGGGGAGAACTTCGGCCGTTTTCCAGCCGGGATCTTGATGGTCTCTTGCGTGCGGGGGTTCTTGCCCGTCCTGGCCGCCGTTTTTGTCACGCCGAACGTGCCAAAGCCGACCAGCGAAATCTTGTCGCCTTTGGCCAACTGTTTGCTGACCACCTCGATGAAGGAATTAACGGCTTTCTCAGCCGAGGCCTTGGTAAGACCGCTTTTCTTTGCAATCTCTGCCACCAGATCCTGTTTGTTCATATCAAACCCTCCTTCAGAAATTTTTTGCCCACGTTCTTACGCCAACACTGTCCTGAGCTCGGTTTCAAACGATTCTACATCCCAAGATAGCTGATTATATGTCAAGTACAAGTCCATACAAAGAGCTGCCCACAGCCGAATTCACGGAACTCCGATTTGTTCCAGACTCAAAACCAACCCATGTTGGATCAAGCAAGACCTATCGCATGAGACACACTTGAAATGCGAAAGAGGCATCCCTATGAGGGGGTATAGGAAACATCACCAAACGTAACCTCCTCTTTCGCAGGCCGCCAATGGCCTGCAATTTTTTTATCTGAACATAAGGCGTAAAAAAGACAATTGTCAGTCTTGAGAGAAGATTGTAAAACTCCTCAAGCCTTAAAAGCTGAGAACCGTGCCGACGGGGCAGGCCGCGCATCGGCCGGGAAAGGCGTTCCACAGGCGGCTTACGGCCGCGGCCCCGGTGCAGTGGCAGGGCATCAGGCACCCGACTTGAAGGCGGGTAAGTTCGGCGATGGTGAATTCCATGCGCTGCGGGCTCGCATGCAAGAGGTGCATGCCTCCCATGATGGCGTGGATGGGACGGTTGGAGGTCAGCGACCGGATGTACCACACGGTATTGATAATGCCGGCATGCGCGCACCCCAGGATAACGACCGTTCCTGCCTCGGTTTCGAAAAACGCGGCCTGATCGTCCAGGAGTTCGTCCGGCTCGCGGCCCTGTTCATCCGTGAAAAACGGCCCGCCCGTGTCTTCATACGCATTCGCGCGCGGGATCGCGCCGGTAAGCATAAGCCCTCTAAACGCTTCCGTCGGGGTCTCGGTCCAGATCAGATCAGCCCAGGATCGCGCCCGGGCCTCATCCGCTTCGGGCATCCCGATGGCGCGGGTGCCGCCGTCGGAGCCACGCGTATACTTGGGCGCGAAGGCCAGCGGATGCGCATAGAGGCGGGGATGCGCGGCCGATGCCAGGACCTCCCAGAGGCCGCCGGTGTGGTCGTAGTGCCCATGACTGAGCGCGACGGCCTCGATCGATTTCCAACCCAGGCCCAGGCGCCGGGCGTTGTGCTGAAGCGCCCAGCCCTGCCCGGTATCGAAGAGGATCTTCCGCCCGCCCAGCTCGATCAAGAACGAGAGACCATGCTCGGCCAGGAGCCCGCGGCCGCCGGCGGTGTTTTCGACCAGGACCGTGATGCGGCGCTCAGGCATGCGCCGCCACGCCCCGGTCCAGACACGCCAGGGCCTGCTTCAGATCCGCCAGGAGCTGCTCGACGGGCTCGATGCCCACGGAAAGGCGGACCGTATGCGTATTGACGCCGAAGCTCGTCCTCCTTTCGGGGGGCAGGTAGAGCATGGTCGTCAGGTAGGGGATGCAGATCAGGGATTCGGTCGCGCCTAAGCTGACGGCATGCCGGATCGTTTTCAAGGCCGCGATGAACCTGCGGGCATCCTCTTCGGTCGTGCCGACATCGAAGGCCAGCATGCCGCCGAAGCCGCGCTGCATCTGAGCGCCGGCGACGCCATGCCCGGGATGACTGGCCAACCCCGGATAGAGCACGCGCGAGATCATGGGCTCGGATTCGAGCAACTCCGCCACCTTCTGGGCATTGCGGGCCATGGCCTCGGCGCGCAGCTCGAAGGTCTTCAAGCCCCGCTCCAGCAGGAAGGCGGAGTAGGCATCCAAAGTGGTGCCGATGGCCTGGCGGGTGAACCACAGCCGGTTATAGTGCTCCTTGGATCCGGCGATGGCGCCGGCCATCAGGTCGTTATGACCGCCGAGCGCCTTGGTGGCGCTGTGGACGACCAGGTCGGCGCCTAACTTAAGCGGATTCTGGTGATAGGGAGTGGCGAAGGTATTGTCGACCACGACCATGGCGCCGATGGTATCGGCCGCCCGGCGGACGACGCTGATATCGATGACCTTGCAGAGAGGATTGGTGGGGCTTTCCAGGAAGATCATCTTCGTGTTGGGCTTGAGGTGAGCGCCGATGCCGGCCGCCTCATCGGCGTCGAGCCAGCTGATCTCTATGCCCATGCGCTCCAGGATGAGGGAGACCTTGTAGTTGGCGCCGTAAGTGTCGTGGAAGATGATGAGATGATCGCCGGATCGCAGGTAGGTCAGGTATACCATGGTGCAGGCCGCCATCCCGGTGGTGCAGACGATGCAGTCTTCGGCCTGCTCCAGGGCGGCGATCTTGTGCTCGACCTCGCGCACGGTCGGATTGTCGTCGCGGTGGTAGGTGTAGCCGTCGATCTCGCCGTCCGTAATCTGGCGCAGCACCTCGAACGAGAGATATTCATAATTCACGGCGTTTACGATGGGGGTGACCATCGGCCGGTTGCCATACGGGGTAAGTGGATCACGAGCCATGGGTATCAGGTACCTCCTTGGTTGATTTGTGGGGGTTATGCGCAGGCGCCCCATGCCGCGGGGCGCCACAGGCATTGGACATCTTGAGGACCATGACAACGGCATTGTCCTTGGCACAATGGGCAAAGGCCTCATTCAGCGCATCAAAGACACCGGAGAGCTCGCCCTCGATGATCGTGCTCATGTTTCCTTTCACAATGTTCACACCGGGGCGGACTAATCGCTCTATGAACGCCTCGATGGTCTTTCCCAGCTCGGGCATCCCCAGCGGATACAGGCTGACTTCCACCTGAACTATCATCGCCTGACCTCCGCGATGATGAACGCGCCGGCAAAAGGCGAAGTCAGGTCGGGAGGAAGATCGGTGACAATCCGGTCCGGGCTTCCCTTCGATGACGAAGCGAGCATGCGCGGCCGGCCCCAGGAAGACAGAAGGTCCCACAGCTCCCGGGGCGAGAAAAGCTGCCCGGAGGCATAGGGTTGCTCACCCCGCGACAGCCGATCCCGGTTCAGCTCCGAGAGGCGGTTGAGTGTGCCGATTATCAGACTGCCGCCCGGCTTCACGCAGCGGGCCATCTCCCGCACCGCCGTACCTGGCGCGATGATAAACTCCAGCGTGGCCATGCATGCCACCACGTCAAAGGATGCAGCGCGAAAGGGCAAAGCGCGGGCATCGGCGATACCAAACGCGCACTCCGGCGCGACCGACATTGCCTCGCGAATCATGCCTTCCGAGATGTCAATGCCTTGGACCTTATAGCCCCTCGATTGAAAGAAGCGGCTCCAATGCCCGGTGCCGCAGCCCACATCCAGCAGGCGCCCGCGCGCAGTGTCGGTTCGCAGTAATTTCAGCACATCTTGCCGCTGAACGAGGTCATATTCCTGACCGGCAGGCGTGCTGTACCAGTTCTCGTATTCCCCGGCCAGCGGTCCGAAATCGAACCGCGTGCCTGTGGTTGGTTTCAACATTTTATCCATGCAATCATCAAGAGTCTTTTTAGTCTCCAGACGCCTCCGGTCCATGCAACACCGTTTCCACGCGCCGCCGGGCCGCGCGTATATCCCTGGCGCTCCCCGCGGCCTGGTATCCCACACAGGCGCGCTTGTGAATGTGCGCCTGTGTAACAACGCGATCATAACGGATACGTCCCATGACCGTCAAGCGATGGAGATGAAATCCGCGTCACGCACGCTTTCAGCATGCAGCCTCAACTGTACGGCGATAATTCCAGCCGTCGCCGTTTCAGGACCCTCCGGTCTTTTCAGTTCGCAGGTCCGCATAATCGCAGATCATAACACCGTTCAAATGATCGATCTCATGCTGGATCACGCGCGCCCACCATCCCTGGAAGACGTCCTGCCGTTTCTTCCCGAGGAGTCCATAGCTGCTCACTTCAATGCGCGCGTTCCTCTTTATATCAAGGAAGAGGCTCGGAAGGCTGAGGCAGCCTTCGTTCATGTTCTCGCGGCCGGCACGTGACATAATAGTGGGATTCACCAAGCAGAGCCGCCGACCATCGATTTCGGCCACGAAAAAACGTTGGTTGATCCCCGCCTGGGGCGCGGCTAAGCCAATGCCATCATGCCTTCGCATCAGCGCGAACATCTCATCCGCCACATCCAGAAGCCAGCCGTCGAATCGCTGCACCGGCGCGCACAATTCCCGCAATATAGCGTCGGGATAGACCTTGAGACTGAGCGGCCTTGCCGTCCATATTCCCTCGGATTCCCCGGCCGATCGGGTAAAACCGGATTCACGTTTCATGAACGCTCCCTAACCCGGGCTTGATCACTTTCATCCTCGTCATGAGGCCATGCTGATGGCGCCTGAAGGACAACCCCCCACGCACGCGCCGCACCCGATGCACGCATCTTGAGCAACTTTCGCCACGCCGCCGTCCATGCGGATCGCGTCCCTCGGGCAACTATCCACACATGCCCCGCAACCCACGCATGACGCCTCATCGATAACCGCCGGCCTTTTCCTTGCCGGACTTATCGCGTTTATCCGTTGTTGAACCTGCGGCAGCTGTCGGCCCGGGCCCTGAGCCTGCCTCGTCAGTTCGTCAAGTTCTTCCTTGGTGGCCGGATTTCCGGCAGATGCCGGCTGGGGCATGGGGAAAACTCCCACACCTCTGCCCATCCCGGCCCCGCGCATACCGCGTCCACCTCCTTGGCCCCGCCCCATACCGGGCATCATGCCAAGGCCTCCCCCACCGCCCCGGCGGGGCGGTCCAAAACCATCTCCTCGCGGCATGGCTGAAGCCTCCTTTCACAGCCTTGTCTGTCCGTGACGGTCTTTCTCGACGGATCAAAGCCTTGGCGGTGTTCCGCCGTGTCCCCTGCTTCAAGCAGCGGATACGGCGGGCTTAAAAAAGATAAAAGCATTTCTCGTGCCACGAGACCACAATCTAAAGAATCATCATAATCTCAGCATGATAGGCAACTTCGCTTCCTTTTCGTGTTGACCTAATCGTGCGTATTGCAATGTTTATGGCCTACAATCGTGGCAAATCGCCACAGAAGATCGCCGCACGATCACCGGCCCGCAAAGCTATCGGAATCGAGACAAGCACCGTGGTTCAGAGAAGGCGTTCATGGTCTATGGCCTTGTCCGAGCCAAGCCACCAAAGCGCCTGCTAAAAAAATGCAAAATGCACGGTTGCGTCCCGATCCCCGGGTTTGAATGGCGCGCCAGGCGGCAGGGAAAATCAATAAATCTTTCTGATATCAACTCCATGTACAACTGCATGCCCAAACTCAACGGCTTGGCATTGTTGTTGCTCTACCCTGTGGAGCTCCCGGCGGGAACACACGTGGCGTCCCGCTGGCAATCTTTGTACGCCCAGGATAAGGAGGTGAATTACATGCCGGAATTTGATGGAACCGGACCCAGGGGAATGGGACCAATGAGCGGCGGGGCAAGGGGATTCTGCATCCTGAGGCACCCGGATAAACCCGGAGAGGGCGTCATCGGATACGCCGGATACGCCGGGCGGCCTATCGAACAGGGCCCTGCAGCGGGACACCGATTGGCCGCCTTGCAACGCCAGGCCAGAGAGATCGAAGACTGCCTTGACGCCCTCAACAGACGCATACGGACATTGGAAGCCATCCGCCACCACCTGTCCGCGGATTCCTGGAAATGAACCTGTAATATCCCCCCCAGCACAGGACGATGGGGGCGCCCCCGGCCCTGGATGACTCAGAGGCCCATCCCTGGCCGGTAGAGCGGTACGCTTGTCACTTGACGAACATGCCCTGGATACGCTAACCGACATGGCATGGTTCCTGGCGCCGTACGCGGCGCCCGCAACGTGATATGGCCCCGGCGTCGGTGACGGCGGGTTATCTTCGAAAAAGGGGGATTATGAGCGTCAGATCACAAAGCGCCTTGCTCGCCAAAGGCATGACCGGGATCTTCAGCTTAAGCGGGTCGTGGCAGACGCCGATCGTGCGGCGGCTCTGCAATCTCGTACCGGCCTTCCGGGCCACGGGCGCACGGGTCACCTACCTGTCGGGCGACGGCCATGAACTGCACATCGCGCTGCCCAAGCGCCTGCGGAACCTGAACGTCCACGGGGCCATCTACGGCGGCAGCATCTACAGCGCCGTGGCCGGGTTGCCCGGCGCGATGCTGATGCGTCTCCTGGGGCCGCGCTACTTTGTCGCGCTCACGGCATCCAGCGTGCGCTTTCTTAGGCCGTCGAAGACGACGATCACCGGCGCGGTGCGCATCCCGCCCGAGGAGATCGAGGAGATCAGGCGGGCGCTCGAGCAGGACCACGCCGTCGAACGGGTCTTCGCCGTCGAACTCATCGACACCCAGGGCCAGCTCTGCTGCATGGTGGAGAATACCATGCATATCGCCCGCCGGCGCCACGAAGCCTGACGAACGAAAACCCTTTTTTTAACCGACCGCGATCCGGTTTCGATGCCGAAGACAGCATGCCTGGCCGGATCAACCCTTGATGCGTTTCAGCAGCGTAAAGATATCCTGGGTGTCCATGATCTTGGGCACGGGATACGGCACGCATTCCCAATGGATGGACTTGGCGATCTCAGGGAAATCAGCCTCTTCGATCTCCGGGATGGTCTCGGCGATGCCGTACTTGCGGTTGAACCCGCGGATGGCCTCGATGAAGGCCGCGCCCTTCTCGTCGTCGCTCATGGACGGGTCGGTGATATTGAGGACGTCGGCCAGCTTGCCGAGGCGTTTATAGGCGGTCTCTCCATAATACTCAAAGACATGGGGCATGACCGCGCCGATCACGCGCCCATGCGGCAGATGGTACTTGCCGCCGATCTTATGGGCAAAGGGATGGACATAGCCGGTCAAGGCCCGGTTGAGCACGAAACCGGCATAATAGGACGCCAGCATCAAGTTGCCGCGGGCCTGGAGATCACTGCCGTCATGGTATACCGTGTCGATGTTCTCAAAAATGAACCTGACCGCGGACTCCGAATACATATCCGAGAGCCTGGAGTGGGCGCCGCCGATATAGCCCTCCACGGAATGCGAGAGCGCGTCCATGGCCGTAATGGCCGTAATAGAGGGCGGCAGGCCCAGGGTGAGCTCGGCGTCGAGCACGATGAAATGGGGATGAATCAGGAAGTCGTTGACCGTGTATTTGATGTTCTTTTTCGGATCGGTGACCACGGCCGCGCTGGTGGCTTCGGCGCCCGTGCCCGCAGTGGTCGGGACGGCAAAGATCCGCGGCAGCCTCTTCGGGATCGGCAGCATCACCTTGAAATATCCGCCCAACCGGTCCGTGGTCAGTTCGGGCTTGGCCACCCTGGCGGCGGCAACCTTGGCGCAGTCCATGGAGGAACCCCCGCCGAAGCCCACAAAGGCATCGCAGCCCTCCTTCCGGTAAAGGGCATAGGCGTCCTCGATGTTGTCGATGGTGGGATTGGGCTGCACACCGTCATACACCGCATAGGGCATATCGATGGCATCGAAGGACTCGAAAAGCCCTTTCAGCAGATTGAGCTGCATGAGCACGGAATCGGTAACCACCAGCGGCTTCCTGATTCCCTGGGCCTTGATCAATGCCGGAAGCTTCTTGACGCTTCCGGCACCCTGTAGGATGACGCTTTCCTGGCTCGGAAAGTTTTCCACGATATACATGGAATAGGCCATGGAGGTCTTAAACACCTTTAGAAATGGTTTGATAACGCTCATCATAGAAACACTCCTCATATGTTGTTTTGAGTAAAAAGTCTGTACACCTGGCGGCATGATCCGCCGCATTGCCCGTGCCTACCTGGCACGGGCGGCCCTGACCGCCGGCCACGTCAACACCCGGGCACATGGAACGCCGCGGCGCCCCTTCCTCGGGTGTTGGCGTGACGTGATCGGTTATTTCGCAGCCTTGCCCTTGAAGGTGGTGGCGTTCAGGTGCTTGCCGAGGCGTTTGCCCAGGGAGACCGCGGTCCAGACCACGGGCAGCCCCATGGAGCGGTGCACGATACTGGCATCGCAGCAGTAAAGGTTCTTGATTTTTGTTTCCAGGTTGGCATCCACCACAGTGCCGACCGGGCAGGTCCCGCAGGGATGGGCCCCGACGATGGGGCAGGCGTAGATTGAACTTTCTTTGGCCCCCATCTTGCGCAAGATCTTTTTGGCCTTGTCGGCGCCCTTGTCGAGAAGCATTTGATCGTTTTTGGTGACGGGTTTGGAGAAGTTGAAGAAACGCTTCTCCGGGTAGATCTTGCCGCCCATCTCATCCTGGATCTTGACCATGATCCAGCTCATCTTGTGATTATCCAGGAAATGCCGCCACTGCTTGGGGCTTTCCAATGAGAACAGCATGGACGCGGCAAAGGACGACCAGTTGGGACCGGTCTGGGTCATGATGAAACCATCTTCCCAGTCTTCCAGGGTTCCTACCGCCATGGGGTTGGCCCTGATGCTGGTGGTCTCAGGTGCCACACCGCCCACGAAGACCACCTCGTCACAGGCAAAGGATCGTCCGGCCTCGGTGATGCCGGCATTCCTGAGGATGCCGACATTGGAGATGCCGGTCGAAAGCACCACTACCTTGGCGTAGGCCTTGATCTCCTTGCCGAGCCGGGTACCTCGGACGCCGACCACCTTGCCGTCTTCCACGATGACGTCGGTCACCTTGGTATAGAGCATGATGTCGGCATTGTTGCGCAGGGCTTCGTCGCAAAAGACTCGTGAGGTCCACTTGGCACGGCGGGCGCAGCCCAACATGCAGTCGGCGCAGTTGGGCACGCACTTGCTGGCGTCGATCATCTTAGGCATCTTGGTCCAGTTGAAACCGCATTCGTTGGCGGCCTCCAGCATGCGCAGATTATCCGTGCCGACCAGATTGTCCGGCAGCTCATTGGCCCAGATGTCCTTTTTGGCCTCCTCGATCTCGCCGTTGAACTTGATGCCGACCTCATTAAAGAGCTTTACCGGCGGGGGGCCGGCAACCCCACAGGTCAGATTGGATGCCCCCCCGTATACATTGGGCATGGCCACCGAAACCCTCTCTTTGCTTATATTGAAACCCAGGTTGTTCATACTGAGCGCCCAGCCCATGGTGTTCTGCACGAGCCAGTGCTGCTCGGGACCGCGTTCCAGCATCAGGACCTTCTTCCCGGCCTTGGCCATCTCGCGGGCCACCGTGCCTCCGCCGGGGCCGGTTCCACAGACGATGACGTCATACTCCAATTGCGGATCGTAATTCTGGTAAAGCAAGAGTTCCTTAATCATAGTTTCTCCTCATTCATTAAGAAGTTTGATGCCAGCGATAAAGCAATCGTTATGCCAGCAGGGACATACCCCTCTCCAGCGGCTTGAGAGCTCGGAGTTAAGCTGTTTTATCGGATATCAACGCGATGCGCGGGGCGTTTTACCAGGCCCACCAAGTGTTACATTATGCGACAGTGTTACTTTATGATACGGTCAGGCGTGACACATCCATTCCGGATGTTTACAATCAGTATTTCTTGACCTTCCGGTACAGCGTGGTACGGCTGATGCCCAGCCGTCGGCAGGCCTCGCTCACATTTCCCCGGCTCTCCTCCAGCACCCTGAGGATGGTCTGCCGTTCCATCTGGGGCAGGGAGGCTGGCATGGGGGATGACGCGAGCACACACTGCGGCCCTTTCCTTTCGGCCATGTCCGGCTCGGCGGGGAAATCCTCGCGGATTAAGAGCGGACCGGACGCCAGGTTGACGGCGCGCTCGATCCAGTTCTTGAGCTCGCGCACATTACCCCGCCAGGGACGAGACTTGAGAAATTCCAGGGCGTCGGGGGTGATGCCCCGGATATGCCTGTCCAAGGCCCGGCTCACGGTTTGGATGAAGATGTGGGTGAGCAGCTCGATATCGCCTGCGCGTTCGCGCAGGGGCGGGATCTTGAGCTCCAGAACATTGAGCCGATAGTACAGGTCGCCGCGGAAGGTGCCGGCGCCCACCTCTTCGAGCAAGTCTTTGTTCGTTGCCACAATGATGCGCGCATCCAGCGGGATATAGCGCGAGCCGCCCAAGCGCAGGAACTCCTTTTCCTCCAGCACGCGCAAAAGCTTGGCCTGCATGGCAAGGCTCATGCCGTTGACCTCGTCCAGGAAGAGGGTCCCGCCCTCGGAGAGCTCCAGCTTACCGCAGCGGCCGCCCCTGATCGCGCCGGTAAAGGTCCCGGCCTCGTAGCCGAAAAGCTCGCTCTCGATCAGGTCATGCGGTATGGCCGCGCAATTCAGGGCGAAGAAGGGGCCCTGCGCGCGGTCGCTGGCATTATGGACGGCCTGGGCCAGCATCTCCTTGCCCGTGCCCGATTCGCCGTAGATCAGCACCGTGGAAGGGCTTAAGGCAATCGTGCGCGCGAGATTGATGACCTTCTTTATCTGAGGGCTCTTGCCCTGGATGTCATCGAAGGTATAGCGGCCCTGCGACCCGGCCATCTTGCCGACCACTTTTTTGATGTCCTGCACCTCGCGCAGGTGCAGGACATTGCCGATAAAACCGCTGTCCTGGTCCAGGATGGGTTTGATGCTCACGATACAGCGCGGCATGCCCTCGAACTCCTGGAGGATCAGCTCCTCCTCGTTGAGTTCCCGTGTTTGTTCCAGGGCGGAGATAATCTCCTCGTGCCGGAACAGATCACGGAGATCGCGCCCGACGGCTTCGGCCAGCGTATGTCCGGTGATGCGTTCGGCCACCGGGTTGATATTGGATATGCGGTGGTGATCATCCAGCAGGATGATCCCCGTGGACATCCCTCCCATGGCCTCATTGATCAGCGTGCCGGTTACGGAGGAGTAGGAGTGTTTCTTCATGCAGAGATGGTTTTCGATGGCCTGGGTTACCGTGGTAACGGTACACAGGATATGGGGGAGCTTTGTCTGGGTCCCGGCCGGCGCCGCGACCATCACCCCCCCGATGATCATTCCGGCATCGCTGTGGATGGGCGCCGAGGCACAGGTGGCGAGATGGTGGATTTCCAGGTACTGTTCGCCGGGCATCAGCTGAAACGGTTTGTCGTCATGGAAGGCGATCGCCAGGGAGTTTGTGCCGGCATAGCGCTCGTGCAGGCTGCTGCCGATCACGGCGTTCTTGAGCTGGCAGTACTCCCAGCTCAAGCCGGTCCCCATGACATCCAGGATAAAACCATCATGGTCGGTCAGAAAGCATACCCCGTGCAGATCCCGGATCAGCTCGAATATGCCCTTGAGAAAGGGGCGTGCCGTTGAGATCAAGGCGGCGTTATCCTTCAGGATGCGCGCCTTCTCCTTTTCAGAAAAGGCAGCGGTCAGCGTCTGGGTGTAGGGATCGAGCTGAGACGCCCGACAGCGCCGCCAAGATGCCAGGACCTCTTTCCGGATCGCCCCTGGAGGCGCCGTGCCTTTGGCCATGAACTGCTCCCAGGCGGATCTGAGATTGTTCGTCAAGGGAATCGCTGCCGGAACCGGTTTCATCTTCTCTCCCGTGATGGATATACTGTACATCTTCTATCACGACTCACGGCTGATTACAAAGCCCTTGGCGTCGAGGAACGGGGATGGGCGTGCCCGCGTTGCCTCATATACGCATGTCCGGCATAATGCGCGGCTCAGTCGACGTTTCCGGCTTAGGCCTCCTTGCCCTCGGATTCCGGCGCCTCTTCGAGCACGCGGGGATATGCAGGGCGATCTCCTTGACGGACGTGGCCGGGCTGCCCGGCGCGATGCCGATGCGTCTCCTGGGGCCGCGCTACTTTGTCGCGCTCATGGCATCCAGCGTGCGCTTTCTTAGGCCATCGAAGACGACGATTACCGGCGCGGTGCGCATCCCGCCCGAGGAGATCGAGGAGATCAGGTGGGCGCTCGAGCAGGACCACGCCATCGAACGAGTCTTCGCCGTCGAACTCATCGACGCCCAGGGCCAGATCTGCTGCATGGTGAAGAATACCATGCACATAGCCCGAAAGCGTCGTGAGGCCTAAATCCGGAAGATTTCCCGAAAAATACTGTTCGGCCTGGCTATGATGCCGCCTTGATCGGCCACATAATCCGGCCGTCTCTTGCGGGGCGGATGCCGGCTCTTAACTGGAAATAAGCCGCGCGCGCTCCTCGGCCGTGTCCAAGGGCCGCTCCTTGTCATCATCCGCAGAGAGCGCGTGCGCCTCGTTGGGGCGACTTACCAGGCACAGGCCGCATCCCAGGCAATCCCATCGTATGCCCAGTTGACAATTTATTATGTTGGTTATATTTGTAAAAATTCTAGGATTACAAATTCAAGAATGGAGAAAGATATGAAGATTGCACTGCCTTCAAGCGGAGACATGGTTGATGCACATTTTGGTCATTGCGAGTATTTTACCGTTATCACGGTCGACGATCAGAAAAATATCGTGAATCAGGAAATTATCCAACCCCCCGCGGGTTGCGGCTGTAAGTCCAACATAGTGGAGATCCTCGCGAACATGGGGGTAAAAGTGATGCTGGCCGGGAATATGGGAGCGGGTGCAGTCAATGTACTGATGTCTCATGGGATAAATGTTGTACGCGGGTGCAGCGGTACTGTGCGAGACGTAGTTACTGAATGGCTAAGCGGTTCTTTGAATGACTCCGGTTTGGCCTGCTCAGCCCATGAAGGATGTGGAGAACACCATCACTAAAAAATTACGAAAAACACAGGGCATTTGTCGGGCCATCTCTACGTTCTCAACAGAGATGAGCCCTTTGTATTAAAAACGTTCATGAGCATGTTAAAAAAGAGCATGAGTTTCAGTGTGGCAAATATGGCCTTTTGTTTACTAAGCGGATAAACGCTGCGAAAAGTCGCATCGACGCTTTTATCCGGGAAATTGCCTTCAAAGAGAATATAGGCACGGACCCATGTTAATGCGACCCATGTCTGTTCGTCGAAATCCTCTTTTCTTAGGCGGCCAAGAAGCTGGATATCTTCATCTTTTAGACCCGCGATTCGACCGAATCGATAGTGCGCATTGGATCAGGCATTGCACTCATTGGTACTCGCTACGGTCAACATGATCATTTCGCGAAAGCGAGGAGATATCGATCTACCAAAGTAAACGAGGATCAGATCGGGGGTGTACGTAAGCAGGTCGAACAGGTTGCGCAGAAAATGGAAGGGATCCTTGAATTTGCGTTGTACAAACTGACCGGGATGATTGAGCTTATCCTTGGCATGAAATACTGCTTTGAGATCTCCGGCGATCCTGTCGCTCTTTTGATAATCGGTTTTTGACATTGTATTTATTCCTTTAAGATTGATCGATCTATGGCTTTTTTCAAAGCCGTCTTATGGAGTTCTGCTGAAAAATGTACAGGGCTTTTGCCATACATCACATCCCAAGCGGCGGGATTGGCCGTACAATAATACTGGGTTTTAAGACCCATGTGCACAGGGGCCTCTTCAACACGAATCCCGATCGTCTGCCTTGCCGCTTCCCAAGTCGCACCGCATGGAGCCCCATGCAATACCGAAATTCCGGCAATGCTACCATCGCTGATGGTTACCTTAAATTCCGGAGCGCCGAAAAGTTTACCGTACTCGCCTAGATCATCCCTCTGAGGCAATGCGCAACAGGTTCGTGGCGTGACAGCCCATTTTCCAGCACTCTTTTTATTTGAAGCAACCACAGAGATTCCAAGTTTTTCGCATAGCAACCAGAGGTCGTTGGACAGGTCAAGATGTTCCAGATAATCAAGGACGATATCCGCATCAATGGTTTGCGGGAGATAATCGTTGCTGTTTTCGATTAAATCGGGCAGAGGGATATCAATATTGTAGGTCTCGGTGATGAAACGATCCCCTCCAACTTGATGAATTCCTCTGATTTTATTTTCTCCGCTTCCTTTCTGTTGGAACACCATAATTCGCTGAGGTTTTCCTTTTTCATCATCGGTACTCATAAATACGCCCTCGTTTAAAATCCGCGGGCAGGGCCTGGGCCTATAAATTGCACCCAGCGAAAAAGGAATTCGTTTGCTCGCCCCGCTGTTGGATTCATGCTCTCTATACTATCCGGAACTGATCAAGTCGCTTCTCTTTTCTCTCAGCGGATTGATATGCTCCCGATAGACTCCCTTCGTCAACATGAACTCCTCCCCTAGCCGAAAAAATGATGCGTTTTATGTTTCTTGACCATCAATCTCAACACCATACCCCCGAGTTCCGAGCGGTAGATGAGAAGAAGCAGCGTTGAGAAAGCAAATCTTCATTGACACCGACTGGTTGCCTGTGCAAGCAAATCGATTGATTATCTACTTATGGACAAATACTACTGTGGCACCTGTGAGCTGAGAAAGAAAAGAAGACGGTTCCCACGCCTTCGGTATCTTTTACTCGTTATCGTGCTTGTTGCCGTATGGCTGCTCCAGGCTCCGAACGGTAATGAACCTTATGTAGCCCAAGGAGCTAAGGCATCAGGAGAAAAAATGGCGAACAGCCGGAAAAGTCCCGGGGAAATGTCGGCGCAAACGGGCCCGCATCCCGCAACTGCCGGGCCCGCAGCCGCTTCGGACCTAACCAAGCATGATCTGGCGCACATCACGGAAGATACGATCAGGAAACATAACTTCACGATTGATTGGGAACTCCAGCGGTTTATCTCTGAGATCTCGGAGAGGTATCATATCTATTACGGGGCCGTGGCTGTCATGGATTCACGCCGAGGAGATATCCTGGCGCTCTATGGGAATTCGCTTTCCGGGGAAGACTGCCGCCTGGCTTTAGATACGGAGATTGCCGCCAGTGTCTTCAAGCTTGTCACCGCCACGGCGGCCATGGAACAGTGCGGTTTTAACGGCAGCTCCAGGTTTTTTTATGCCGGCAATGCCCATACCCTGTATACAAATCAACTCACAAAAAAGCGTGACCGGTGGAGCACGGATGTTACCCTCACAGAGGCTTTCGCCCGTTCCAACAACGTTGTCTTTGCCAAGCTGGGCACTGAATATCTGGGGAAGGCGCCCATTGCTCTTACCGCCCGGCGATTGGGATTCGGAAGGTCGCCTCTACGGGTTCTCGATGCCCCGGCATCGGTGCTCTTTTCCCCCCAGAATGAATACAACCTTGCAGAGTTGGCAAGCGGCTTTAACCATGCAACCAGAATTTCTCCTTTGCATGCCGCCGAGATGGTGACCGCGGCCCTAAACGGGGGTTACTTGGTCAGCCCGCGGCTTATCAAGACGGAACGATGTGAAAAAACTCCGGCGATGCGCATGGATACGGCTGAACATCTGCGGGATATGATGGAAAGAACGGTAAAGTCGGGCACGGTGGCGAAACACTTCCGGGGAACCGCATCGGACAGGGTTCTAAAAGGACTTACCATCGGCGGAAAAAGCGGTAGCCTCGACGGCACCGATCCAGACGGCAGGCGCAACTGGTTTGTGGGTTTTGCATCGGATCAGCAGAGCGGCGAGGCAATAACAATCGGCTGTGTCCTGGTGCTGAGGGAGCGCTTTCGAATTCAGGCCGACATGCTATCAAGGCTCATCATAAAGGAGTACTTCTCACGCAAAGCGATTGCGGCACAGACTGCCATGCCAGCGGCAAAGGCCCGTGTTTCACCTAATCGTTTATGATCCTACGAAAACTACGCTCGTCATGGCCTAGAGCGGCAGGGGATATACCCTGTTCCATCTCAGGGTGAGGAGGGTCATCAACTCCTTTGAGCAACACCGCGAGGTTCAGACCCAAACGATGGGTGCGACTTCCGCAAGAAGCCTCGAAGAGGTGGTCGCAGCATGTGCACGCACCGGTCCGGTTGTCGCAGCCGTGGAATACCGCCTTGGTGGCCGGGTGTTCCGCGATCACATCCAGCACGGTCATGTCCGAAGTGATGCGGGGCTCAGCGGTTGTTTCCGGCATTGGCCTCATTCCCCTTTCTCTAAAAGCGCTTCTTCGAGCGCGGCCGGGATATGGAGGATAATCTCCTTGACGGACGTGGCCGGGTTGGGCCGCGCCAGGCGGCCGGCCTGGCGGTTGGCGCGCGCGGCTACCGCGCAGGCCTCCGGTACGGCGTACCCGGCCTGGATCAGGGCCGCGACGATGCCGGTGACGGTGTCCCCCGTGCCGCCGATGGCCTCCATGGCCGGCTCGCTGGGCTCATCAATGGCGGCGATGATGCCACCCTGGTCGGCCACATAATCCGTCTGCCCCTTGACGAACAGATGCTTGGCCGCGTTCCGGTGGGCATAGGCCCTGGCGATCAGCTCTGGAGCGCGTGCGGATTCGTGCAGGATGAAGCCGCGGGTGTACAGCGGATGCGGGGCGTTTTCGTCCGCCAGGAAGGCCAACTCGCCGATATCGGGGGTGAAGAGGTCATAGGCCACGGCCTGTCCGCCCATCTTGGCCGCGTACATGAACCCGGCGTCGGCGATTAGCCGCGGCCGGGAAGGCAGCGCGTCAATGGCATCCAGCACGCGCTTGTGCCAGTGGGCGATGGGCTGCAGGTAATGAAAGACCATGGTCTTACAGGCAAACTCGGCGATATGCTCAGCCAGATACTGATAGAGCATGCGACTGCCCTTGCCGTGGCCGATGTCGCCCACAAGAAACCCATAGGGCGATCCCAGACCAAGGGCCTCGCAGGCGCAGGAGGCCGCAGCCATCAGGGCCGGGGTGCCGCGCTGCACCTCCAGGTGATCGTCGTTCAAGGTAAGCCCTGCCGGCGTGTACGCCAGCGTCCCGTGGCTTAAGGGGAAATCCGCCGCGGGAACGGTTCCAACTATGGCGAGCATCGCTTGAGCATCTCCTCATAGGCCAACTGAAGGGCATAGGCACACAAGGTGTGGCCGATATCCTTGGGCTGGGGCGCCTTAGAGAGGTGCTTGCCGGTCATCGCGGCCGCCAGGAAAGGCACGTCCGGACAGCCGCCGCCGGAGATATTGACGATGACGAGGCTGTGCCTGTCCACCGTGATCTTCATGTTGGCGGCCCGGACCATCAGATGCTCAGGGAAATCCGTGATCGTGTACAGGTCGACGGGTTTGAGCAGCGGGCTTGCGACCGGCACCACATTTTCCGGTTTCACCCCGGCGTCCGCAAGGGTCTTCACGATCCGGAACTCCTCCATGAGCGGAAACTCGATAACGAGGTCGCAGCCGGTGCGGACCTCGGGCGGCGGGCCCATGACGCGGATCTTCCACCCCGCCCTGCTCAACACCTTCTGGGCTCGCAGAACTTCGCTCGTGTTCTGAAAGGTAAGGAAACCCAGATCCACGGCCTGGACCTCGGCGGAAACGGCTGTGCACCTTTTGAACCAGGCCATGCTCAGCCTTTCTTCAGCTTCAGCCGGTAGCCGTCCTCCTCGGGCTCAATGGACGCAACCTCCCAGCCCTTGCTCTTGGCGGCGCGGGAGATGTTCTCCTTGGACGTGTCGGTATCGACCAGAACGCAGAATTCGCCCGTCCCTTGGGTCTTCATCTGGTTCATGGCCAGAATGACCGGCTGGGGGCAGGACAGACCTCTTGCATCTACGGTGGTTGTACTCATACGATTCTCCTTAGGCCGTGCGCAGGCGCATGGTCAAGCCGATGGTCAGACAGACTGCAAAGCCCACGATCACGGCGGCCATGCCGTGGATACCGATGCCCTGGGGCGAGCTTGCCAGGCCGAAGTTATGGGCAATGCCGGCGCCGACGATCATGCCCACCACGAAGACCGCGGCATCGCCGTCGCCCTCGCCCGCCAGAAAGAGCTGCCGTCCCGGGCATCCGCCGGCCAATGCAAAGGCCAGACCCGCCAGGGCCATGCCGAGGAAGTTCCAGACATGCATGGTATGGGCCACGGGCTGGCCCACGAACCCGGCATGGAACTGGCCCAGGGCCAGGTTGACGATAAAGGCCACCACAACCAGGGCCACAATACCCATGAACAGGTGGGTCTGCCCGAAGAGTATGAGGTCACGGATGGCGCCCATGGTGCAGAACCGGCTGCGCTGGGCCAAAAATCCGATTGCCAAACCCACAACGAGCGAGATGATCAGTGGGGCATGCATGGAGCCAGGCCCTTTCATGCTGTAGAAAAGGACGTCGTTCTTGAGCTGCCCGGCGATGGCCGGAAAAACCAGGGCCAGGACCAGGAATCCCAGCATGATCAGGGGCATTACCAGCCCGGCGGCCGCATGATTCTTTTCGGTACGCCCCAGGTTATAGCCGGACCGTAGGAACCGGGTCCCGATGAAGATGCCGAAGGCCAGGCCCGCCAGGCCCAGGATGGCGTTGCCGTCCCCGCCGGCCAGCCGCAGGAGCGCACGCCAGGGGCAGCCGAGAAAGACCAGTGCCCCGATCATGGCAAAGACCCCCAGGATAAAGCGCACGATGGGGGCCGAGCCGGCGCGGGGGCGGAACTCGCGAAAGATCAGGGCCGCGGCCAGTGATCCCAGGACGAAACCGATGATCTCTGGCCGCATGTATTGCACCACTTCGGCGCGGTGTAGGCCCAGTGCCCCGGCCATATCGCGCTCGAAGCACGCCACGCATATACCCATATTGCCGGGATTGCCCCATTTCTGCAGCAGGGGCGCCAGGATACCGATGAGCGCCCCCACGGCGATAATGCCCCACCCCGTAGCCAAGACGTTACGAACCTTCAACATCAAACCTCCCCTGGGCAGCGATCGAGCATCCCTGATGGTGCTGATGGAACAGACTCCGCACGATCGATGATCCCTTGTTATGATTGGAAAGTATATGATCAACTCTCGGCGGCTGTAAAATAGCTTATTGGCATGGCGGTTCCCTGACCATTCACTTTTTTCATTGAAAACCCTTGCGGGCTTTACCGACCTTCCTTATTCTTACATTAGGACGAACAGACGTTCGTCCCACGAGCGGAACGCTTTTTATCAAGAAACAAGGAGGAACCATGGCGGAACAGAAAGATGGATGCGTCAAGCCGGCCCGTGGTCCGATTGCCGCACCGGCCAGCGCGGCCGAACCACAGGCCGCACCAGTCAAGGAGGGAGCGATGGTCCAGGCGCGCGTCGGGAAGGAAGCGATCGATTTCGAGGCCAATGCCTATGTGGAGAACGAGGGCTTCAAGACCGTCCAGCTCTCGTCCCTGAAGGGCAAATGGATTGTCCTGTGCTTCTACCCCGGCGACTTCACCTTTGTCTGACCGACCGAGTTGGCGGCGGTCGCCGCCCTGTACGATCAGTTCAAGGCCCTAGGGGTCGAGGTCCTGTCCATGAGCACGGACAGCCGTTTCGTACACAAGATCTGGCAGGCCGAGGAGCTCTCCAAGATGGTCAAAGGCGGAGTGCCCTTCCCCATGCTGTCGGATGCCGGAGGCATGATCGGCAAGCTCTACGGAGTCTACGACGAGGCCGCCGGGGTGGATATCCGCGGCCGCTTCATCATCGACCCGGACTTCGTGATCCGGGCCATGGAGGTCCTCACCCCCGAGGTGGGCCGCAACCCGGAAGAACTGCTGCGCCAGATCAAGGCCTTCCAGCACGTCAAGGCCACGGGCGAGGTCACGCCTTCGGGCTGGCAGCCGGGGCAGAAGACGCTCAAACCTGGCCCTGCCCTGGTAGGCAAGGTCTGGGAGATCTGGAAACCCTGATAGTCAAACCTTATTAAGGGGGATCCTTGCTGAAACAAGGACCCCCGGTTTCTCTTCCCGGACCGTGATTCGCTAGACATGCGCCGGTGATTGTGCGAAAGTATTTCAATGCATCGCGCATGCATTGATCGCTCACGGTCTTGCGCTCGCGTACAAGCACATGCTGCAAAAATCAAAGGAAAGGAACTTATCGATGAAGGCGCTCATCAGCTATTTTTCCGCCCGGGGCAGCACCAGGACCGTTGCCGAGGCCATTCAAGAATCGCTCCGGCAGGCAGGGGTCGCAACCCGCTGCCATACAACCAAAGACCGGGTCTTTCCTGAAGCGGACGAAATCCTCTGCGTAGGGTCGCCGACCTATATGTTCCACCTTGCCCCCATCGTGAAGAACTACCTTGAAGCACTCCCCATTCGGCATGGGGGCAAGGCCGTGACTTTCTCCACCTTTGGAGAGGTCTGCTCCGGCGGGCTGCATGCACAGGCCGCCCGCATCCTGAGGCGCAAGGGGTATGCGGTGGTCGGCGCGATAAAAGTGCCTGCCGAGCATTCGCTCATGTTCAAATCAGCTAACCCGCTCGGCAAAGGCCGCCCGAGCCGGGAAGACCTGGAGCGTGTAGGAGGTTTCACCCGCAATCTGGCCGATGCCATGCAAAAGGACGCCCTGAAGGATATCGGCTCACCGTGGTTTGCGCCGGCCCATGCCAGGGCAATCGCCATGATGATGAGCGTACTTCCCCACCTCAGTGCGGCCGACAAGGCCTCGGTCCCCCTGCTGCCCATCATGAAGAGGATGATCGGAGAGGCCTCGGTAGTGAGCTATCTCCCCTGAAAGATGAACCACTGGGGTTCGGCCGGACTAAAATGAGCAGCAGACAGGCGCCGCATACCCACCTCTTCATGGCTTGCCCTCCTGCTTTCTCAGGGTTTTCTCTGCTATCCGTTGGACGATCGCGGCCGGACCATAGGAAATGGCATCCTGCGGACAGGCATTCAGGCAGCGGGCGCAGCTGAAACAGTCCGCCGGGAGAGGCCTTTCGTAGACACGGCCCTGGGCGGCCTCGCATGGGCAAGCCTTGATGCAGGCCCCGCACCGGATGCACCGTCCTTGATCGACCCGCACGCGGGTCATGCTGAAGCGTTCGCATACCCAGGATAACAGGCCGAAAGGGCATATGATCTGGCAGAACGGACGATAGATGAACAGCGACAGGACAAGGGCAAGGATGAGGGTGATCAGGATACTCGTTGTGCCGAGGTCCAGATTGAACAGATCAAAGGGATTGATGAAATGATACAGGACAAGCCCTTTGCGGCCGCCCACGACCCCGAAAAGGATCAGCAGCGCGGACAGGAACAGCACGACGCGGACCGTATTGGTCACGGCGAATGGCAGTTTGTAGCGCTTCACCCCCCGCAACAGAGGAAGGCTGTAGAGCAGCTCCTGGAGTGCCCCGAACGGACAGGCCCAACCGCAGACCACCTTATTGCCGACCACGGCCAGGACGAGAAAGAACAGCAAGGCCGCCGCTTTGGCCGCGGGGTCCGGATAGAGGCCCGCCATGGACTTGAATACCTTGACGATCCCTTCCATGGGATTCGGAGATTTCCCGAAATAAAATCCGGCCAGCAGGACGGAGAGCAGCAGGACCGCGATGTACGGGAACCGGGGATACCAGCTCTTCCTCCGGTGTATGTCGGATGCCTCGGGCCGCCCGAGCGCATTGAGGTAGACGAGGCCTACCAGCACCAATGCAAGGTACAGGTAATATTTCCCGGGAGCATCTCTGTGCGAGAGCAGGTGATCGACTGCATGGGCAAGCTCCGCATCCATTACCTTGAGCTCCCTGAGCGGCCTGTCCTTGGAGATGTCGATCGGGAGATGCAGCTCCCTGGCCAGCGCCTTTCCCGTGACCCCCAGTGCAGGTGCGATGCGGCTTATCGGCAGGGCGGTGGTGAGATGGAGCTCTTCGCCCGGCTGAGAACCGCCATCGGCCAGGAGACCGATGGCGGCAATGGCCAGCCCCACGATCAGGGTAACGCACAGGACGAGTTTCTGCCTGCCGGACAGGAGCGAAAACCATG
>JBDKSM010000213.1:0-1691 GCA_039680665.1 Syntrophaceae bacterium
TTGGGGCTTACGCAATCAAAGACCTCCATGGCCACCAGCGGCCGGTTGGGCATGGACCCTTCCCAAAGGTGGAAGGGCATGCAGCAATCGCCGCCGATGGTGCATGTACGGCCGCGCGTGCCGCCCTGGGCCTTAGTGGCGCCCAAGGTGACCGTGTGGATGCTGAGTTCCGCGGCTTCCTTGCGGATGGGTACGGTCTTGATGGCGGACAGACGCTCACTGGCTGTGGGTTGCAAGGTCATAACCGGTTCAAGCGCCGCCGGTTCCGGATCGACAATCGCAGGCGAGGCTGGGTCGGCGGCCTTGGCACCCAGGAAGCGTTCGCTTAAGACGCCGATTATTTCGGTGACGATCTCTTTGGTCAGGTCCTGGCGGATCTCGGCGCGGAGCTCGCGCATGAGCTCGGTCTTGAGCTGGGCTAAGGTGCTTGCGGACAGGGTTGTTTCCCCTTCAGAGACCACGGCGCTTTGCGCCGCCGTCTCTGAAACTTGATCGGAAGAGGCTGAAGTCTTTTGGGAGAGGTCCGGAGCCCCCTTTTCCGCGGAAAAGGGGGCTCCGGGACTTTGCGTTTCTTTTGCCGATAGATCAGCGATGTCGGGCATGGTCAGCACGGGGTGGCCGACTTTCTCCAGATATTCACGTATGGCGTGCGGGTCGATGGCGACGGACTCATCCGCGATCTTGTCCATGAGATCGGGCGCGCCTGCTTCCGCGAAGCGGCGCTCAAGGTCTTCAGCCAGCTCCTTCTTCAAGCGCTGGGTCATCCAGATCAGGCGCTTGTGGCCGCCCTCGGCGAAGAGGAACTTGCGCGAGGTCAGGAACACCTTGC
Source organism: Syntrophaceae bacterium (assembly GCA_039680665.1). Classification (GTDB taxonomy): domain Bacteria; phylum Desulfobacterota; class Desulfomonilia; order UBA1062; family UBA1062; genus JAKQBR01. The sequence continues at coordinate 830 of JBDKSM010000213.1, forward strand.
CGCAGCCCATGAAGCCCGGGGTCTGCTGGCCGCCGCCCACGCTGCCGGCCAAGGTCGAGAAGGTCATGCCGGCCGGGGTGTCGGCCGTGTACTCGCGATTGACGGCCATGATTCCGTTGCATTCGGGCACGTAGGCGCAGATGACCTCGAAGCAGCCGCAGCTGGTCATGGGCCGGTCCATGATGGAATAGGCGCACACGCTGGGGACGTTCTTATGCGAGTTAGCGTACACGTACTCGTCCACGCCCTTCCAGACGCCCCGCCGGGCATCCAGGCACACGCCCTTTTTCACGGGCTGGTTGGGCCCGTTCTCGTCGATCTCGTAGGCGGCCTTGGCGTCCAGCCAGTTGTAGGCCCCGCAGAGACCCAGGCGCTCGGGCGTGACCACGCAGACATGGTTAGGGGCAAATGACTGGCAGAGCAGGCAGGAGTAGAATATCTCGACCGATTCGTCGGTCATGGATTCCAGGCGGCGGTTGCGCTCCACATAGGTGGCGCGCGCCATGGCCAGACGCTTTTCCACCTCGTCCTTATCCGTGATCAAGGTCACCTTGACCTTGTCCACGATGGCCGGGTAGTTGCCCAGAAACTTCGCATGGAGGATCTCGCCGTAGTGCCTCAGGCGCAGGCCCTTGGCATAGCCGCTCTTCGAGATACGGGTCCAGACGATGTCGCGCTGTCCCATGTGCCAGATGCCTTCGGCGCCGTTGATCAGGTGGTGGATCTGGCGCTCTAAGATGGCCTCGAAATCGACCTGCATCTTGCGTCCCGCCACCTCGACCCAGATGGCCAGGGGCAGGGCCGAGCCTTGAGCGACCTCGTCCACGTCCGGGCCGATGATCTCGATGGCGCCGTCATTGAT
>JBDKSM010000214.1:0-23019 GCA_039680665.1 Syntrophaceae bacterium
AGGCCGGTAAGGTAGACGCGCGCGGCATCGATGGCAAGCTGCCGCTTGACGTCATCGACGACCGTGACGGCATAGGCTACGTCATCGACATCGCTGAGGTTGGCCCAGCTGTACCACTGCAAGCCGGTGGTGTCCGCGTTCCAGCTCTGTCCTCCCAGGGAGGTTTGCGACAGCGCCGTCGTTTCCAGGGTGCCGATGCCCTCCGGATAGGCCACGATAAAGCCTTCGGTTTCCGACAGGGCCTTGAACCCGCTGGTCTTTCTCTCGACCGCGGCGCTCATGTAGATGCCGTGGAAGTCGAGCACCAACGGCACGGGCGACGTGCCGGAATAGCTTGCGGGGATATGCAGCTCATAGGCGCGATCGTAGCCCTGGTTTTCTAAGCTGTAGCGGTGGTCGCCCGTCAGGGCCGGGCCGTGGTAAAAGCCCAGCCACGCGCCGTCCCAGCGCGCCTGCTCCAGGGTGCCCGGTTTATAGAAGTAATCTCCTATGAAATCGTCCACGCTTACCGTGGCCTTGTAGCCGCCGTCGAAAGGGCAGGCGTAGGTTACGGTCTGAGCGTCGGCATCGTATCCGATCACGACCAGGTGGAAGGTGGCCCACAGAAGCGCATTGTAGGGCTTCATCTGGATGATCGCCGGCCGTCCCTGCCTGAGAAAATGCTTGACGATGGCTTCCAGCTGCTCCCGGCGGCTTTGCGTGTCGCTCAGGGTGGATGTCTCGGCCTGCAGCTTCACGAAATAATGGGCCTTGCCGCCGGCGATCTCGTTGAGGTTGTAGGCGGCCTTGTACAGGTGCTTGAGCGTCACCGCGGCAGCGCCGCCGTTGATCCAGCTCCAGATCTGGGAGGCCTGCGTGATCGTGGCGCCGGTCGGAGTATCCAGGGCCACCGCCGTACCGCTTGTCGCATCGCTGTAACGGCCCTGGTCCTGGTAGTAATCGAAGATCATCGCGAAACAGGCCACGCCCGCGGGCGCATCGCCTTGATCGATGAGCTGGAAACCGGAACCCACCATGGCCGACTCACTCATGCCGTTAACTGGTGATGAATCATTGTCCCCGGATGATGACGAGGAACCTCCTCCCGACGAGCAGGCCGCGCCGAGGATCATCATCAGACCTGCCAACGTCCCGATCAGCCGGCGTTTGTAATACCTCTGTGTAGCCACAAGCCCTCCTCATATACGGCCGGTTAAGCGGCCAACGTGTTTTTAAAGGATGCAAAATCATTATCAAGGGCTGTGCCAAATATAAGTCACTTAATATCAGCTGGTTGAATACGAGGAGGCCGGCGCAGGTTCGACAAAGAGCGTTCCGATCGACAAAATTGTCGAAAACAGGCCATGCGGTTAGGCGCCTCACGGTCTGGAAGGCAACCGGCGTGTGTGCTATAGCAATGTCATCCTTAACGGCGTAAAAAGGGGAATGCACATGGGAGTGGAGGATGTCAGGCTTTTTTTTGCCGGCCGTGGACTGGATTATGCCATCCGTGAGTTCGATGAGGGCACCCAGACCGTGGAGTTGGCGGCCAAGGCCTTAGGTGTTGAGCCGGCCCTGATCGCCAAGACCCTGGCCTTGAAGGTCGGTGGAAAGGCCATGATCCTGGTGACCAAGGGCGATGCCCGGCTTGACAACCGCAAGTTCAAGCAGCGCTTCGGCGTCAAGGCGCGCATGCTCGGCGCCGGCGAGGTCGTGGACATAACCGGCCATCCGGTGGGCGGGGTGTGCCCCTTCGGGCTTAAAACGCCGATGGATATCTATATCGATGAGAGCCTTAAGCCCTTTAAGCTGGTATACCCGGCGGCGGGCGCCCACAACAACTGTATCGCCATCTCACCCGACGAGCTCCGCCGCATCACCGGGGCGCAGTGGGTGGATGTGTGCACCTGAGGCTGTCCTTATTTAAACAATGGCGAGACCTGCTTGAACTCCGGCGTGCCGGCCCGCTGAAGCAGCATGAAGGCGATTGATTCCGTGGAGTAGGCCACGGCGCCCGCCTCCGCCATGGCCTGCACGGCCGTGACGCGGTCCGAAGCATTGCGCGAGCACACGGCGTCCGTGGACACCACGGCGTTGTAGCCGGCCGCGATGAGGTCCATGACGGTCTGCAGCACGCACACGTGGGCCTCGATGCCGATCACGATCACGGCGGCGCGGCCGCTGTCCTCGATCGAGGCCCGGATGGGCGCTTCGCCCCAGCAGCTGAAGGCCAGTTTTTCATATTTGCTTGCCTGCCCCAGCAAAGCATCGATCTCCGGGATCGTGGAACCCAGCCCGCGCGGGTACTGTTCCGAGACCACGATCGGCATGCATAAGGCCTGGGCCGTCTTGATCAGAATGCCGCTGTTCTTGACGTAGGCGGACCGGCGGGCTTCTTCCATGGCCTGGTGCAGCCTTTCCTGGATGTCGATCACCAGCAGGAGCGCTTCCTGCGGTTTGAATTGGAATCGCGACATGCTTCCTCCTTTCACACGAGCATGGTATTGGCAAACGAGGGCATCAGGACTACCCCCATAAAAGGGGATAGATGATGGCATAGATCAGGGCCGGGACCAGGTTGCCGACCTTGAGGCGTTTGAGCTCCAGCAGGTTGATGCCTATTCCTAAGATGATCATGCCTCCCACGGCCGTGATGGAGGCCAGCACCGCGGGTTCCTTCAGAAAGGCGAGTTGCCCGGCCAGCAGGGTCAGTCCGCCCTGCACGATCAGGACCGAGAGCGCCGAGAAGGCCACGCCCACGCCCAGCGAAGAGGCCAGCACCACCGAGGCGAAACCGTCCAGCAGCGCTTTCAGATAGAGCGTAGTGGCGTCGCCCACGGTGCCGTCCTGGATGGAGCCCACGATGGTCATGGCGCCGGTCAGGTACAGGATGGTGGCCGAGACAAAGCCTTCCACAAAGGTGGCGGAGTCGGAATGAAAACGGTTCTTGAGCCTGAGACCGAGGTGTTCGATGCCGTCCTCAATGCGCAGCAGCTCGCCCGTGATGCCGCCCAGGAGCAGACAGCCCACCGCGGCGATGGCATTCTCGCCGGACAGGGCCATCTTGAGCCCGATCACCATCACGGCCAGGCCCAGGGCCTGCATCAGGATGGTGCGGATGCCCTGCGAGAGAAACCGCCCGGCCCCTATCCCGATCAGGGAGCCCGCCAGCACGGTCCCGGCATTTACCAGCGTACCTTTCACGGATGATCTTCCTTTCGCGTCATTTCGATACCCTTAAATCATAGAAGCGTACCCGTGTATAGACGGTTTCTTGGATGAATGCACATCCAGCCGGATGCGGCGAGGCGGGGACCATTGGTCACGCCCGCCAGGCAGAGTTGCGAAAGCTTTTGCGCCGGGCGCTCGCACCATGGATGGAGACACTGGTTGCCGGTCAGGTTGTTCACGGGTGGTCGGAGACGGGCGTCAAACCTCGTCCAGTACCTCGCGAAGCTTGCGCGCCAGGGCCTGGGCGGTGAAGGGCTTGGCGATGAAGTGCAGATCATGCTCCAAGACGCCGTGATGCACGATGGTATTCTTGGTATAGCCCGAGTTGAACAAAACCTTAAGACCGGGACGATCGGCCGTGAGTGCTTCCGCCACCTGACGCCCGTTCATGCCGGAAAGGATCACATCCGTCATGAGCAGCTGGATCGGGCCGGCATAGTCGCGGGCCATGGACAGGGCCTCTTCCCCGCTGGAGGCCGCCATGACATGGTAGCCGAGCATCTCCAGTACGCTGCGGGTGAATTCCAACACCCCGGGGTCATCTTCCACGAGCAGGACCGTTTCGCTGCCGCCGGAAAGCTTCTCCGCGGAAGGTTCCTTGGGTAACGGGGCCGTATCGATTGCGACCGCGGGAAAATACATCTTGAAGCACGTGCCCATGCCAGGCTCCGAGTAAATCTCGATGGTCCCGCCGTTCTGCTTGACCGCGCCGTACACGGTGGCCAGCCCGAGCCCGGTACCCTTGCCCATGGCCTTGGTGGTGAAGAACGGTTCGAACAGGTGCTGTTTGACCTCGGCGCTCATACCGATGCCCGTATCGCTGACCGACAGCATGATGTGCTCACCCGGCTTACAGCCCTCGTGCCGCCGGCAGTAGGCCTCATCGAGCACGACATCGGCCGTCTCGATGTTCAGGATGCCGCCGTCGGGCATGGCGTCGCGGGCATTCACGGCCAGGTTCATGATGATCTGCTGCATCTGACCCGCATCGACCTTGATGTGGTGCAGTCCCGGCTGGTTGGTCGAGCGCAGCGTGATATCCTCGCCGATCACGCGTGAGAGCATCTTGCCCATGTTCCAGATCAGTTCATTGAGGTCGATCACTTGCGGTTCGATGATCTGCTTGCGGGAGAATGCCAGCAATTGCTTGGTCAGTTCGGCCGCGTGGTCAGCGGCCTGCTGGATGAGCTTCAGCCGGCCGCTGACCCTGGGACCGATGTCCGCCTGCAGGAGCGCCAGCTCGGCATTGCCCGCTATGGCGGTCAGGAGGTTATTGAAGTCGTGCGCCACGCCGCCGGCCAACCGCCCGATGGACTCCATTTTCTGGGACTGAAGCAGTTGTTCCTCCAGACGCTTGCGCTCGGTGATGTCCGTGACGATGCCTTCGATGGCCATGGGTTGTCCCTGCTCGTTGAGAATAAGGACGTTGCGTTGGTATAACCACCGTTCTTCTCCGGACTTGTGGATGATTTTATATTCATAGGAAGGGGACATCGAGCCCTTTTTGAGGTTTTCCCACTCCTGGATAAAGAATTCGGACCAGTCCGGGTGAACCGTTTTTTGAATCAGCAGGGGATTGTCATAAAACTCCGCGGGACTATATCCGGTTATTTCCAGGGAAGCCGGGCTGACATACTCATAGTTCCCACCCGGCAGGGACATGCGGTAGATCATGTCCTTGGCATTCTCGGCCAGTCTTCTGAACCGTTCTTCACTTTTCTTCAAGGCTTCCTCTGAGCGCTTGCGGCCGGTGATGTTGACGAAGCTGGCGCGAATCAACCTTCTGTTGGGGGGCGGCAAACGGATCAGGCAAACTTCGCAGAAAAGATCCCGGCCGTTGGCGCTGTGAATTGATCGCTCGAATTGAAGCTCTTCCCCCGCCAAGACCCGCTCGTTATGTTCAGAGAAACTCTCCTCGATCTTGCGCTGATCGGGCTGTTCCGGCTGGTAAAAACGCAGCGGCCCTGCTTGCAGCAGTTCATCGCGGCTGCATCCGAACAGCTTTTCCGCGCTGGCACTGGCATCCACCAACCGGCCGAGATCGACGTCATATACGACGATGGCGTCGGGCGCCCGATCGATCAAGATACGGTAACGGGCTTGGCTCTCGCGCGAGGATTGTTCGGCCTTCTTCCTGCGATTACTCTGCATTGCCAACGCGATGATAAAGCCGGTCAAGAAAAGAAACACCATCATCGCCAGGATAACGGCCCGCCGGTGTTGACTCCAGAGCGTCGGCGGGCGATTGATGATGACGCTGCCGGCCGGTAAACGGCTGGTGCTGATGCCCCAGCGTTTGATCTGTTGCCAGTTGAGCATGGGTTTTATAAAGCGCGAAGCCGGTTCAAGGGGCCGCGGATGATCACCCATGAGCGAAGGCAGGACCTTGCCCAACATGGCGCTGAGATCCTTCACGTCGACCATGGAACCGCCTACCACGCCTGTTTCGAGTTGTGACGTGGCCAGACAGAAAACCGGTGCGTTGGATGTCTTGGCGATTTCGGTCGCCACATCGATAGGCAGATATGCCTTTCCCGTGACATCGGACGAGATACGCGCGTAGATGACAACGGTCTCCGGCGGCAGGCGGCCGACCCGTCGCAGCAGTTCATCCATGGAGAGGCCGCTGGTAAATTCGAACTCCAGCTTTTGCCGCCATGCTAGGAAATCGGCACGGGCCGTATGCTCATAGGCCATATCGAGGATGCTCGTCCCCGAGACAAAAAGGACCGTGCGGGTGCGGGGGAAAAGTTTCAGCGCCAGATTCAGGGTGCCGGGTATATCATAGTACAAAGGGCTCTGGAAAACCGGTTTACCTGCGCGCTCCAGGTGCGGCCTTTTCTGGGCATACAGGGCCAGGCAGGGGCTGTCGGGTGAGAGGTCTTGGCCTTCATTCATGAGAAAATCCAGGGCGTCGTTGAATACGGTGATAATCAGATCGAATCTCCTGCCGGCATATTTTCTGAGCAACAGTCGGCTCAGCATGAGACGCTGCTGAGGATTCCTGGGAGGCGAGATATCCAGAAATTCATGCAGGCAGTCGTCGGTGTTCAGATGGGCGATTCTTCTGGCAGTCTCTAGACCGGCCGCGATCTCTTGTTGCGCGGGCTGGTTGAAGTTGTAGGAGTACAGGATGAGAACATGTTTGGCCCCGGTTATGGACTCCGGTGAGGCGTCCGTGGTAACGGGTCGGGCAGGAGCGCACGGGGGGATCAGGCAAAATGTCATGAGGCAGCATAAAGATATTATGATCCGGCGCATTCCAGACTCCGTATTCCGCAGATCGATACATGCTGGTTCAATCAATAATAAGGAAATCGTTTTGGATATCAAGTATCGAGCTCAGGTGATCACCCACGCCCTCGTACCGGCGGATGCGCAAGTGGCTTAAAACATGGGCCGGGATGTATGAAACGGCATTCTGATACAGGCAACCCCTGGGATCTTTTGCAAGGAAAAGACCCCAGGGTTTTGCCAAGGTGACTTTATCGATCAAGCTTAAAAATATGAACCGCCCAGTTGGGTGACCCTGGATGACACCGTGAAGCTGCTCGATGATGAGCCGCCCGAATAATTCAGTCCGCCCAGGAACAGACCGAAAAAGCTGTCGTCGCCCGAGGCGGTCCCGCCGTTATAGATGTCGTACTTTGCGCCGGTTACAATATCGGGCGCGGAGATCACCATGGTGGCATAAGACTGTGGGATCGCGAAGGCGAAGACGGCCGTGCCGTCTGCGGCCTTGAGCGCCATGGCGCTGCCTGCCGTCAGGCTGCCCAGGACCACGATGTTCTGCGTACAGGCGCTGCTGGTTGGCTGGCATGTCACGCCACCGATACCCACGACGGTGCCGCCGGTGATGGAGAATGTACTACCGGCGTCGTCGCCTTTGTCGAATGCGTTGCACGTGCCACCGTTGGAAGCGACGGCGACGATGACGCCGCCCGAGATGGTTATGTCGCCGTTGGAATCGAAGGCGTCGACGTCATTGCCGGTACTCTTGGCATAGATATAACCGCCGCTGATATTGATGGCATCGCCGGCATTGATGGCGTCTTCGGTGGCATCGATGACGATGGTGCCGCCGGTGATCGTGACCCTGGATTTGCCCTCAATGCCTTCTGGGCTGCAACTTTCTCCGGTTGTAGTATCTTCATACGGGGTTCCCGTGGTGGTGATATCGATGGCGCCGCCATTGATTTCGACGTACGGATCGGGATTGCCCGACGTATTATCACCTAAATCTTCGTCGATATCCCATCCCGCGGTGATGGCCTTGCCGACCGAGGTGATGGTGAGGGTGCCGCCGTTGATCACGACAGAACCTTTACCGGCGCCATTGACCGTATCATCATCACCTTCGACCTTGATGCCCTTGCTTTCATCATCGCGCGTGGTACCGGTGGCATTGATCGTCAGATCCCCGTCATCGAAGATGAAGCCGTTGACCGAACGCACGGCGTCCTTGGCGCTGACGTTTACAGTGAGCGTTCCGCCCTTGAGGTGGATATAATCATTGCTGAATATGCCGTGCTTGTAGCTTGCGGTTACGCTTATGGTTCCAGCTCCGCTGAAGATCATGGGGCCGTTGCCGTACAGGGCGGCCTTCAGTTTCAGGCTGCGCGTGGCTGAATCAGCCAGGGTGTTGGTCGTGCCTGACCCCGCAACGATGAAAACCTTCCGGGCCGATTCAAGATCGAGCGCCGGCCCGGCTGAGGCGGTGATGGCCACGCCGTTCAGATTGAGTTGATAAACGCTGTCGCTCTCAATGGTGAGCGTGCCGTTCAAGGCGCCCGTGAGGGTATAGGTGACCATGGCGTCCACGGTAGAGGTAATGGTTATGCCGTACGCGGCGGTCTGGACGCTTACCGCCGTGCCGTCGTCCGTGACCAGGACAACCCCGTCGGTGGTAATGGCCTGGGCCGTTCCGCCCGAGATCTGGGCGGTATTGGCCGTGAAATTGATCGTGACGGCATACTCGGTTGCGGGAGTGGTGTCGTCGGGGATATTCGAGTCATCCGAAGAATCGTTATCCGCGCTGTCAGAGTCGTTCGATGAAGATTGGAAAGATGAATCCGACGAGTCGCTGCTGGAGCCGTTGCATCCACTGACGCCCGCGAAAAGCATGATCGTGAAAAGGATACTCAAGAATGTCCGGGCCTGCATGATTTCCTCCCCAATAGGAATGGTTATCTTACCACCATAGCATGCCACTATGGAGAAATGATGGAGGAGGTATGGATGGAATGTGAGGATTTCACTCGATGTATACTGTTGGCAAATAGATTACGGGCAAGCTGCGCTTGGCCCATGGCGCCCAGCGTCGCTATTCTACCTATCCTTGACCCGGCTACCCGTCCGGTTCTGGGCTTCCCGCGTTCTGTTGTGCTCCAGGACATAGTGTGGGAAATCGGTGCCGCATTTGATGACGTGGCGCATCTCGGAGCGCCTGATCCAGCGGCTGTAGAGCCAGAACCACTGCACCGGGCAGCGCCGCACCACGGATTCCACCCAGGCCTGCATCCAATTGCTGATCTCCTGAATGGGATCGTCTTGGCAGGTGCGGACATCCAGGGCCGGCTCGAAGGTTAAGGTGTAGGCGCCATGTTCCTTGATGGCGGACACCGGCACGATCAGGGCGTCGCCTTTGAGGGCGATCACGGCCGGGGCCGGGTTGGTCAGGGCCGGCAGGCCGAAGACCGGGCAGAAGATGCCGCTCTTCCGGTCTCCGCGGTTGTCGACCACGAACCCGATGGTGCGGCCTTTCTTCAGCTCGCGCATCAGCATCAATGCCTTGCCTTTAGGCGGCAGAATCGTGGCGCCCGAGCGGGAGCGCAGCTCGTCCACGATGGATTCATGCTGGGGGTCGCGCCTCGTGTCGGCCATGACGCAGAACTCCACGCCCAACAGGCGCGGGATATGCGCCAGGATCTCCCAGTTGCCGAGGTGCCCGGTGATGAGCATGATGCCCCGGCCCGTGGCGCGCGCGGCATCGAGATGCTCGCGACCCTGCACCGTGACCTTTTGCCTTATGCTGTCGTCATCAAAGTAGGCGTAGCGCACGGCGTCAATCAGGATGTCGCCGTGGTGCTTGAAGACATCCCGGCTCATGTCGGGACGGTATGCGCCGCCCAAGGCCGCGCGCATCTGGACCGCCACGGTCTTGCGGTGAAAGGCGTCGAAGACCCAGACCAGTAGTCCTAAGCCGCGGCCGAACGCCAGCGCCGTCCGGTAGGGCAGGGCGCATACGAGGCGGATCAGGCCGCGCAGGATATGATAGCTGATTTTTGGCATCGATGCTCCCTGTTCAATGATGGACAGCCTTGTTCTGGAGATCCCCGAGGATCCACTGGACCGCGTCCGGCAGGTCCGCGGCGATATAGTCCGCGCCGGTTACGCCCGATCCGTTCGGCGCGATGAGGATGCCTGATCCGCCCACGGCCGCTATGGTCTCGATGTCAATGGATTTGTCGCCCACCAGGTAGGAGCGCTTGAGGTCCAGGCCGAAATCCAGGGCCGCCTTCAAAAGCATGCCGGGTGCAGGCTTGCGGCAGGCGCATTCCATGGAAAAGGCCTTCACCGTGCCTTCGGGGTGGTGCGGGCAAAAGTAGACGGCGTCGATCAGCGCGCTACGGTCGGCCAGCAGGCGAATGAGCCGGTCATGGATGGAGTCGAGGATCTCCTCGGTCAGTAGCCCACGCGCGATGCCGCTCTGGTTGGTGATCATGATGACCGGCAGCTTCGCCTCGTTCAAACGCCGGATGGCCTCGGCCGCGCCGGGCAGGAGCACGATGCCCTGCGGATCGTTCAGGTAGGGCACATCACGGATGATGGTATCGTCCCTATCGAGGAATACGGCGCTCTTGAGCACGTCTTTCGATCTCCTCAACCATGGTTTGAAGGCCCTCGATGTCCATCCCGACCCGTAAGGCGTGCCAGCGCTCGTCCAGCCGCTTCGGATCGAGCCGCGCCAGGTCCTTTTCCGTGGTGATGATCAGATCCTTGCCATTAGCCGCGGTGGTGATGCGTTCGAGGTCGGCCCCGGTGTAGGCATGGTGGTCGCCGAAGGTCATGGTCGCGATATCGGCGCCGCTTGCGCGCAGGCTATCGAAAAAGGATTCGGGCCGGGCTATCCCGCAGAAGGCGAGCACCCGCCCGCTGATCGGCCGATCGACCCGTTTGCCCCAGCGGTCCACCAGGCCGTCTATAGCCAGTCTGGCGTGCAAGCCCTTGCCCGGGGCGTCCTTGGTATAGACCACTTGGTCGGCGCGCTTCAGAGCTTCTACCGGTTCGCGCAAGTACCCGCAGGGCAGCAGACGCGCGTTCTCAAGATCGCGGGACACCAGGCAGATGTTATAGTCGCGGTGGATGCGGCGGTGCTGAAAGGCGTCGTCCAGGACCACGAGGTCGGCCCCCAGATGCCGGTGGGCAAACTCCGCGCCCGCCACGCGGTCGGGTGATTTGATTACCGGCAGACCGGTCAGACGCGCCATGAGGATGGGCTCGTCGCCGACCTCCCGTGCCGTATGTGTGGGCCTTACCTGCACCGGTCCCTCCAGGCGTCCCCTGTAGCCGCGCGTGACGATGGCGATCGTGTATCCGCGGCCTTTCAGGGCACCCGCCAGGGCCACGGTGAAGGGGGTCTTGCCCGTGCCGCCCACCTCGATGTTGCCCACGCTCACCACCAGCGGGGCCGTCTTGACGGTCGTTAAGATGCCGAGGTCATAGCCGTAATTGCGCAGCGCCATGATCAGCCGGTACGGGGAGGCGAGGACGGCGCTTAAGCACATGACCCTAGGCGTTCCCGAACTGCAGGTTGTACAGCCGGCTGTAGTATCCGTTTTTCGCCAGGAGCTCGGCATGCGTGCCTTCCTCCACGATGACCCCGCGGTTCAGCGCGATGATATGGTCCGCCCCCAAGATGGTCGAAAGCCGGTGGGCGATGATGAGCGTGGTGCGGCCGGCCATGAGTTTGTCCAGGGCGGTATGCACCTCTTTCTCGCTCTCGGTGTCGAGCGAGGAGGTGGCCTCGTCCAGGATCAGGATCGGCGCGTCCTTGATGATGGCGCGCGCGATGCAGATGCGCTGGCGCTGTCCGCCCGAGAGCCTGACCCCGGCCTCGCCCGCCATGGTGTCGTAGCCGTCCGGCATCTCCATGATGAAATCGTGGGCATTGGCGGCCTTGGCCGCCTCGATGACCTTTTCCAGGGAGGCGTTCTGCGTCCCGTAGGCGATATTGGCCCTGATCGTGTCGTTAAAGAGCACCATCTCCTGGGTCACCATGGCGATGTTGGCGCGCAGCGACGTGAAGGTAAGGTCGCGGATATCGTGGCCGTCGACCAGGATGCGGCCGGAGCTTACGTCATAGAAGCGGGGCAGGAGGTTGATGATGGTGGTCTTGCCGGCCCCGGATTCGCCCACGAAGGCCACCTTGCGACCGCGCGGCGCCTCGAAGCTCAAACCTTTGAGGGCGTATTCGCCGCCGTCATAGCTGAAGCGCACATGCTCATACACGACATCGCCGCGGGCGCCCTCCAGGACTACGGCGTCCACCTTTTCTTCCATGTCGGGGCGCAAATCCATCAGGCTGAACACCCGCTTGGCCGCGGCGATGCCTTCCTGGATATCGATGTTGATGTCGTTGAGCTTGCGGATGGGGGCATAGAGCATGAAGACCGCCGTGATGAAGGAGAAGAAGTCGCCCGGGGTTTTGACGCCCTGGATAACCTTCATGCCGCCGTACCAGATCAGGAAACCGATGGCGAACCCGCCGATGAGCTCCATTAAGGGCGCGGACATGGCCCGCACGGCCAGGCGTTTCATCCAGTTGCGGTAGTAGCGCCGGCTCTCGACCTCGAAGCGCTCGCGTTCGTGGTCTTCCATGTTGTAGGCCTTGACGATCCGTATCCCGGAGATGGCCTCGTCCAGGATGGTCATGATGTCGCCCATGACGTGCATGCTCTTGGTCGAGTAGCGTTTCAAACGCTGGCCGAAACGGTTGATCGGCACGGCCACGGCCGGGAACACGAACATGGCGATGATGGCCAGCTGCCAGTCGCGGTAGAAGACCACGCCGATCAAGGCCAGAATAGAGAAGACCTCCTTGATGAAACCGGTAATGGCATTGGTGACCGAGGCCTGCACCATGTTGACATCGTTGGTAAGACGCGAGATGAGCACCCCGGTGGGGGTCTGTTGGAAGAACTTGAGCGACAGGGTCTGAATATGGCCGTAGAGCTTGTTGCGGATATCCAGGATAATGCGCTGGCCGACATCGGCCATGAGGTAGTAGCGCCCATAGTCGCTTAAGCATTTGACCACGAAGATCAGGATGATGGCCAGGGGGATGAGATGCAGCTTGGTGACGTCCTTGGCGATGAAGATGTCGTCCATGGCGGGTTTGACCAGGAAGGCCAGCAGGCCGCTCGTGCCCGAGAGCACGATCATGAGCAGGCCCGCGCCGGCCAGGCGGGCAAAATACGGTTTCAGGTAGCCGGTCAGCCGCCGGTACACCTCCAGATCTTTTTTGTTGGTTAGAGCAAACTTCTTGCCCACTGTGCCACCTCGCATGAGGCCTTCTTGCCGCCCAGGGTCGCGCGCAGCGTCAAGAAGGCGCCGCGGGTTTCCTGATACAGGGTCTTGTCGTTGATGTAGCGCAGCATCAGAAAGGCCAGATTATGACTGGTAAAAGAGTCTTGAATGAGTTCCGGGGCCAAAGTCCGGCCCGCGGCGATATTGGGCATCCCGATGTGATCGATGGTGATGAAGGTCTTGGCCAGCCGGTAATTTAGGCTGGAAGTGGTATAGCAGATGACCTCGGGCACGCCCTTGAGCGCCATCTCGAAACAGGCCGTGCCGGACTTCACCATGGCCAGATCGGCCTTTGGCAACGTATCGGTGAGGATGATATCCGGATCCACCATGGCGCGGATTTGCTGGGCATCCAGTCCGGACGCCACGGGCAGGAACCAGCGTAGGTCCTTATGGCGCGACGCGATCTGGCGCTTGGCCTCCAGCATGACCGGCAACATGCGCTTTATCTCGTCCCAGCGGCTGCCCGGCAGGATGGCGACCCGTTTGGGAGGCCAGAATACGTCCTCTATCCGTGGGGCGTGCTCCAGAACCGGGTGTCCGACATAGCGGGCATTGACGCCGTAGCCCTTAAAAAAGTCTTCCTCAAAGGGGAAGATAACGCCTAAGCCGTGGGTGGTGCGCGCCAGGGTTGCTGCCCGCCCGCGGCGCCAGGCCCAGGCCTGCGGCGCGATGTAGTACAGCACCTTGATGTTTCGGTGGTGGGCATATGCGGCCAAGTGCATATTGAAATCCGGCAGATCGACGGGGATGAAGATATCGGGCCGGCGTCGGCGCATGAGACCCTTGAGCCCCCACGAGATGGAGAGGATACGCAGGAGCTTGGGCAGCACATCGGAAAAGCCCATCACGGAGACGGCCGTCATGGGGTAGCGGGCATCGAACCCTTCCTTGACCATTTCCGGTCCGCCCAGGCCATAGAACTCCGCCGGCCCCAGCTGATCCTTCAGGGCCCGGATGAGCAGGGCGGCATGCTTGTCCGCGCTGGCCTCGCCGGCCGTCATCAGGACCCTGACCGGGTTCATGCGCCTTCCGGAAGGATCATCGTATTCTTGATCATCTCTGCCACCTCGAAGGCCTTGAGTCCGGCCTCGCCGTCGACCAGGATGGCGGAGCCGTTTTTGAGGGCGTCCACGAAGGAGCGGATCTCGGCCTGTAGGGCGTCCGACTCGGAGATTTCATCCCGCGTGTGCAGGATCTGTTTTTGCGCGCTTAAGGTGAAGACATCGACCGCGTGCGCGGCATAGTCGATGGAGATATAGGCGTCGGGCTGAAAGATGCGGATCTTGCGCATCACGTCGGCCGAGATGCGGCTGGCGGTGATGTTGGCGATGCAGCCCGACGCGAAGCGTAAGCGCGCATTGGCGATGTCGATCGAGGATGTCATGACCGGCACGCCCACGGACTCGACCGAGACGATCGGCGATTTAACGAGCGAGAGGATGATGTCGATGTCATGAATCATGAGGTCCAGGATGACATCCACATCCGTGCCGCGTTCCTTGAAGGGGCTGATGAGGTGCACCTCGATGAACATGGGTTTGGTGATACGCTCTCTCAGGTTGAGTATGGCTGGGTTGAAGCGTTCCAGGTGGCCGATCTGGAGCCGCGCCTGCCCCCTGTGGGCCGCGTTTATGATGGCCTTGGCCGCGGGCATGTCCGCGGCGATGGGTTTTTCGAGCAGCACGCTGATGCCGTTCTCCAAGAGCGGCACGGCCACCTGCGCATGCAGGGACGTGGGCACGGCCACGCTCACGGCCTGTACCGCCACGGGGATCTCGGACAGCGCGCCGTAGGCTTTGGCGCCGACCTCCTCAGCGACCAAGGCGGCGCGGGCAGGGTCGACATCCACCACGCCGACGAGCTCCACGTCGTCCATGGCGGCGTACTTCTGGGCATGGAAACGTCCCAGATACCCCACGCCGATAACCACCACCTTCAACTTGTCCATGCTTCTTCCTCTAGCTTTTTTACCCTTACCCTTGACCTGTTACCGACCTTATCTGGCTATCCCGCGTGACGAGGCCCGGATGAAGGCGGTCAGGTGTTCGATCTCGGGCTGAGCGGGGTACTCGGCCTCCAGGGTCTCCAGGGCGTCCTTGAGGGTGCGGCCCTGTTTGAAGACGATCTTGTAGGCCTTGGCTATTGTCTTGATGGCCTCTTCCGAAAAGCCACCCCGCTTCAAGCCTATGGTGTTGGTGCCGAATATCCTGGCCCGATCCCCCGATGCCTTGGCATACGGCACGATATCGAGGCTGATCATGGAGCCGCCGCCGATGATGGCAAAGGCCCCGATATGCGTAAACTGGTGCGCGGCGCACAGACCGCCCAAGATGACATGGTCCTGAACCTCGACGTGTCCGGCCAGGGTGGCGAGGTTGCCCATCACGATGTAATCGCCCAGGCGGCAGTCATGGGCCACATGCGTGTAGGCCATGAAGAGGTTGTGGCTGCCGATGGTGGTGATCCCGCCGCCATGGGTCGTGCCGCGGTTGATGGTCACGAATTCGCGGATGGTGTTGTGATCGCCGATAGCCAGACGCGTCTTTTCGCCTTTGTACTTGAGGTCCTGGGGAGGGCCGCCGATGCTGGCATAGCCGGTCAGGGTGCATTCAGAACCGATCGAGGTCGGGCCCTGGACCAGACAGTGGGGCCCGATACGGGTGCCGGCCCCGATCTCGACCTCATCTCCGATGATGCTGAAAGGGCCTATCTCGACCCCATCGTGGATGACGGAGCGCGGGGAAACCAGGGCGCTGGGGTCAATCTTTGTCATCGAGTCTCCTTTCCAAGGCGCGGATGCGTTTGAGCAGCTCGGGCAGTTCCTTGAAGACATTCTGGCACTTAAGCCATTGGCGGTGATCCATGGCCGGATACCCGGAGACCACCTTGCCGGGCGCCAGGTCCGCGGTGATACCGGCCCGCGAGGCCGCCGTGCAGCCGTCACCCATGCTGATGTGGCCGGCCACGCCGCACTGTCCGGCCAGCACGCAATGCCTGCCGATGCGGGCGCTGCCGGCGATACCGGTCTGGGCCACGATAATGGTGTGATCGCCGATGGTCACGTTGTGCCCGATATGGACCAAGTCGTCCATCTTGACGTCCGAACCGATCACCGTGGTGGTCAGCGCGGCGCGGTCGATGGTGCAATTGCTGCCGATCTCAACCTCGTCGCCGATGATGACGCGGCCGATCTGGGGGATCTTGCGGTGTCTGTGTCCGTCCCATACAAAGCCGAATCCGTCCGCGCCGATGACCACGCCGGCGTGGATGATGCAACGCGCTCCGATCTCGCAGCCGTCGTAGAGCGTCACATGCGGATACAGGACCGTGCCCTCGCCGATGCGCGCGTCTTCACCGACGAAGCATCCGGGGTGGATCACGACGCCTTGGGCGACTCTAGCCCCGCGGCCGATATATGCAAAGGGATGCACCGTCGCGCCGGGATTCACCTCGGCCCGGCTGTCGACGCAGGCCTGCGGTGAGATACCCGGGGCATGCCGCCGGGGCGGATAGAGCAAGGAGAGCGTTTCGGCGAAAGCCAGGTAGGGATTGTCTACGATGATCTGGGGCAGATCCGTGTCAAGAGGCTCCTTGACCAGGATCGCCCCGGCCGCGCATCGCTCGGCCTTATCCCGGTACTTGGGGTTGGACAGGAAGGTGATCTCGTGGCCGCGGGCCTCATCGATCGTACAGACGCCCGAGACCTCCTTATCCTTGCCGATGAGACGACCTCCCACATGCGTGGCTATCGCAGACAGACGCATACGTTTAAGGCTTCTTCTTCCCCTTGTCAGCTGCGGCCGGGACCGCGGCCGGTTTGGCCTGGGCCTGCTTGTTGTAGATCTCCAGGATGACCGAGGTGATATCGATGCGGTCCGAGGCATAGATGACGCCCGGCGACTTGACGTCCAGGATCAGGTCGATATTGTTCTTGCGGCCGTATTCGTCGATGATCTTGTCCAGGTCGTCACGGATGGGTTTAATGAGGGCCGCTTCCTTCTTGCGCAGCTCATCCTGGGCGTCTTTGAGGAATCGCTCGCGGTCCCTCAATTCGCGCTGGTACTGGTCCTCGAGATCGTTCTTGGCCTTTTCGCTCATGGCGGGCGTCTTGGCCGCCAGCTGTTCTCCGAGCTTCTTGATCGAACCATCGATCTTTTCGAGCTGGGCCTGTTTATCCTTCTGGAGCTTTTCCATCTGGCCGGCCGCCGCCTTGCCGGGCACGCTCTCCAGGAGCAGCCGCTGGGCGTCGATGTACGCGAACTTGTTCTCCTGAGCTTGTGCCCCCTGAGCAATCAGGACGCCTGCCAGCACTGCCACGATTCCATACAAAACCTTTTTCATGCTTTAAGTCCTCCCTGTTTTTTAAAAGAACGTCCCGATGGTGAAATCCCAGCGACCATTGGATTCCCATTCTTCGGGGTTGATGACCTTGCCGTATTCAAGACGCAACGGCCCCATGGGGGTTACCCAGCGGATACCGGCCCCATAGGATTTCTTGAGATTGTTCAGATCGACGTCCTTCGTGAAGGCGTTGCCGGCGTCGAAGAAGCACACCCCGGACAGGCCGGGTACATTGCCGATCGGGAAGGTAAGCTCGGTGTTGAAAACGGTCATGCGATGCCCGCCGATGGTATTGCCGTAGCTGTCCATGGGGCCGACCTCGCCCGATCGGAAACCGCGGATCGAGTTCATGCCTCCTAAGGTAAAGAGTTCGGTCGTCGGCACCTTTTCACCTCTGCTGCCGTTTATCGTACCCCATCTGAGCTTGAACATCAAGGCCACGCTATCCTTGTAGACCGGAAAGAACTGTGCCCAGCGCGCCGAGGTACGGGTGTAGAAGTAATCGCCGCCCAGACCCGCGTATTCGATCGAGACGGCGGAATCATTGCCGCGCGTGGGCCGGTAGAAGTCGTTGGTGGTATCGCGGTACAGGGTATTGGTGATGCTGCTCGTCAGGCCGCCGTCGATGTCGTCTTGGGTCAGGAGGTAGCGATAGGCGGGGTCGATATCGGTCAAGCCCACCACCTCGTCATAGGTGTAGGTGATGTTGTGGCGCACCTCTTCGAACAGGGGGTAGCTCATCCGGATATTGCCGCCGCGCGCCTCGCGGGTATAGTAGAGCAGGGTGCGCTCCTCGTTGTAGAGCCTGGCCCCCAAGGTGAGGGGGTAATCAAAGAGCCAGGGCTCCTCGAAATCGAGAATGTAGGTCTTCTTGCGGGACCCGTATTCGAGGCTGGCCCTGGCCCTGAGGCCCTTGCCCAGGAGGTTGTTTTCGCTGATCTCCAAAGTGCCCATCATGCGGTCAAGACTGGAATAGGCCACGCCGAAGGTGAACGCGCCCGTGGGATTCTCTTCCACGTTCACCAGCAATGACGTATTGTCGTCTTGACCCGGTATTGGGTTGATGTTCACCTCTTTAAAGTAACCCAGCCGGTTGAGCTTGTCACGGCTCTGCTTCAAGGCCGTGGACGAGTAGAGCTGTCCTTCCTGGATTTTGAGCTCGCGGCGGATGACCTTGTCGCGCGTCTTGGTGTTGCCCCTGATCCGGATCTCGTCGATATAGACCGGATCCCCTTTCTTGATCTGCAGGGTAAGGTCGATGACGGTGCCATTTTCGCGGGTCACGGGGTTAATGTCCACATTGGCGTAGCCCTTGTCCATATAGATGTCACGGACCTTCTCCATCCCGGTATGGATCTTGAGCTTGCTCATCACATCGCCGGTCTTGATCCCGAAGGCATCCAGGATCTCGGATTTGAGCACGATCAGGTCGCCCTCGGCGTCGACTTGGCCCACATGGTAGAGCTGGCCTTCCTCGATGGGGATGGTGAGATAGATTCCCTTGCCCGGCCGGATATCCACGATGGGCCGCCCGACCTTGGCGTTGATGTAGCCCAGATCTCCGTAATATTGCTCGATGCGCAGCAGGTCCGTATCGATATCCGTCTCGGTGTACGCCCCTTTATCCTGGATCCAGTCCAGCGGGTTCCACCACCTGCGCGTGCTGGTCTTGGTGGCCTTCTTCTGCGTGCTCGCCTTCACGGCCTTGTTGCCGTCGAAGGTGATGCCCCGCACGAAGAGCTTTTCGTTCTCCTTGATGTCGAAGGCCAAAGTGATCCCGCCTTCGGTGGGCTTGGTGGTCGAGACCACCTCC
Organism: Syntrophaceae bacterium; assembly: GCA_039680665.1. Lineage (GTDB taxonomy): Bacteria > Desulfobacterota > Desulfomonilia > UBA1062 > UBA1062 > JAKQBR01. Next base: position 18,956 of record JBDKSM010000214.1, read on the forward strand.
ACGTCGTAGTAGCCTTTCTCGCGGTACACCCCTTTGATGCGGTCGATGCCGGCCTTCAGGGTGCGGGTGTTCAGGATATCGAACTTCTTGATGCCCAGCGTCTCGAGCAATTTTTTCTCGTCCACGGCCTTGTTGCCCTTGAACTCGAAGCTGATCACCACCGGATATTCGCGCACGTGGAAGGTCAGAACCCCGGCCTCGTTCGAGGCGTCGCAGCTCTCGAAATATCCCATGGCATAGATCTCTTCGATGTCCTTCTTGATGCCGAGCTTGTGCAGGATATCGCCGGGGGCCGCCTTGATGCGGAAGCGGATGGCGTCGCTGGTGATCCGCTTGGTGCCGTCGATGGCGATTGACTTGATCACGCAGACATCCTTCATCCTCAGGTAGCCGTTCAAGGCCTCCTCAACGCTTGTCGCCCGGTAGCTTAGGCCCTCGGAGTCCTTGACGGTCATGAGGGCCTCGGTTTTCTCCAGGCTCAGGGTGAGCCCGGCGTCGGGCTTGATGGTGACGCACGGGACATCGCTAAGCAGATCGACAAGCTCCTTATCCGGCACGGCGACTTCGATATCCGCGGCCATGAGTGAGAAGGGAGCAAGCATCAGAAACAGAAACGGCAGGAGCCTAGACATGATACGGTTCAAGCACGCCCTCCTTCAATTCCAGGATCCTATCCATGGCATGCGCCAGGTCGTGGTTGTGAGTGGCGATAATCATGGTCACTTTCAGCGATGTTTTCAACTGCACCAAGAGTTCTTGCATCATTTCCCCCGTGTGTGGGTCTAGGTCTCCGGTGGGTTCGTCGGCCAGGATGACGGCGGGAGACATCATGAGCGCGCGCGCCAGGGCCACGCGCTGCTGCTCGCCGCCGGAGAGCTCGCCGGGCTTGTGTTCCACGCGGGCGCTCAAGCCCACCATATCGAGCAGGGTCAGGGCGCGCGCGCGGGCCTGAGGCCTGTTCCAAGTGCCGACCAGGGCCGGGATCATGACGTTTTCCAGGGCCGTAAACTCCGGCAGCAGAAAATGGAACTGGAACACGAAGCCCAGCTTGCGGTTGCGTAGGTTTGTCAGATCAGTGGGGCGCATGGCACAGATATCGGCGTCGTCATAGAGGATGCGGCCCTGATCCGGCCGCTCCAGACCGCCTAAGAGATGCAGCAAGGTGCTCTTGCCCGTGCCCGAGGCCCCGATCACGGCCACGCCTTCACCCGCGCCGACCTCTAGGTTCAGACCTTTGAGCACATGGATCGCCTCGGGCCCGCGCCTGAAAGACTTATGCAGATCCGTTACCCTGATCACGGTCTCAGCCCTCATAGCGCAGCACCTCGACCGGGTCCTGCCGCGCGGCCTGGCGGGCAGGGTAAATGGTGGCCAGGAAAGACAGCCCCAGGGCCGCCAGGGCGATGCCTGCGACCTCCCGGGCATAGACCTTGGTGGGCAGGCCCGTGATGTAATAGACATCCGAGGGCATGACCTGGACGTGGAAGATCCATTCCACGGCATGCACCACCGGATTGAGGTTAAAGGAAAGCAGGAGCCCTAAGGCCAGACCTAAGATGGTGCCGCTGACGCCGATGACCATGCCCATGGTCATGAAGACCCCCAGGATCTTGGACGACGGCGTGCCCATGGACTTCAGGATGGCGATGTCCTTACGCTTTTCCATCACCAGCATGATGAGCGTGCTCACGATCGAAAAGACCGCCACCAGGATGATGAACAGGAGGATGATGTACATCACGGTCTTCTCCATCTTCAAGGCCGAGAAAAGGCTGCGGTTCATCTCCATCCAGGTCTGGGTCCAGAACGTCGGGCCCAACAGGCCTTGCAGGCGCCGGGCCACCGTATCGGCCTGGTAGATATCCTTGATCTTGACCTCGATGCCCGTGGGGTTGCTCTGCATGCTGAGTTTCTCGGCCGAGGCCAGGCTGATGTAGACCATGGTGCTGTCGTATTCGTACATGCCGGTGGAAAAGAAGCCCTTGACGATGAACGGCATGGATTTGGGGATCATGCCTAAGGGCGTGATCGTGCCGCTGGGCGCGATCAAGGTGGCCGTATCGCCGATAGAAAGTCCGGTCTTGCCGGCCAGCTCGGAACCCATGAGGATGCCGTTTGCGTTAAGCCCGTCATACGACCCCGCGGTCATGACCTCCTTCAAGCGGATCACCCTGGAGGCGCTCCCGGTTTCGATGCCGCGGATCACCACGCCCTTGACCCCGCCGGGGGTGGTCAACAGCCCTTCGGAGAGGATGAACGGCGTGGCGCCCAGCACCTCGGGGTCCCGCATGATCTTTTCCGCCACGGCTTCAGGGTGGGACAGGCCGTCGGTATAACTGGCCACCACGATATGCGATTGCGTGCCCAGGAGCTTGTCCTTGATATCCTCCTCGAAGCCGTTCATGACCGCGATGACCACGATCAGGGCCATCACGCCGATGGCGATGCCGAACACGGACAGGCCCGAGGTGAAGCTGATGAACCCCTGGCTCTTCTTGGATTGCAGGTATCGCCTGGCGACAAAGAACTGGAATCTCAGGGCTGGTCTCCTTTACGCAGCAGGGGGAAGAGGATGACGTCCCGGATGGAGGGGCTGTCGGTGAAGAGCATGACCAGGCGGTCGATGCCGATGCCTTCGCCCGCGGTGGGCGGCAGGCCGTATTCGAGCGCCCGGATATAGTCCTCGTCCACTTCGGCCGGTCCTTCTTTGGCCAGGACCTGAGCCTCGAAGCGCGTCTTCTGGTCAAAGGGGTCGTTGAGCTCGGAAAAGGCGTTGGCGATCTCGCGGCCCGCGATGTAGAGCTCGAAGCGGTCCACGATCGTGGGGTCATCGCTGTTGCGGCGCGACAAGGGCGAGACCTCGATGGGGTAGGCCGTGATGAAGGTGGGCTGGATCAGCTTGACCTCGCAGGTCTCCTCGAAGATGAGCGTCTGTAGGTCGCCTAAGGACTCGCTGCCGTCCACCTCGGCCCCCAGGGTCGTACGGCAGAAGGCCAGGGCCTTGTCCTTGGAATCGATAATATCGGAGGTCACGCCGCCCACACTGGTGATGGCCTCGCGCATGGTGTAGGTTTTCCAGGGCGGGGTGAAGTCGATCTCCTGGCCCTGATACGTTATCTTCATGGTGCCGAGCACGTCCATGGCCATGCGCGAAACCATGTCCTCGGTCAACTTCATCAGGTCGCGGTAGTCGGCATAGGCCATGTAGAATTCCATCATGGTGAACTCGGGGTTGTGGCGCGTGGAGATGCCCTCGTTGCGGAAGTTGCGGTTGATCTCGTAGACGCGCTCCAGGCCGCCCACCACTAACCTCTTCAAGTACAGCTCGGGCGCGATGCGCATGTACAGGTCCATGTCCAGGGCGTTGTGGTGGGTCCTGAAGGGCTTGGCCGTGGCCCCGCCCGGGATGCTCTGCATCATGGGCGTCTCCACCTCGATGAAGCCCAGGTTGTCCATGTAGGCGCGCATGGCCTTGATCATGGCCGTGCGCGTCAGGAAAGTCTGCTTGACCTCCGGGTTCATGATCAGGTCCACGTAGCGCTGGCGGTAGCGCGTCTCCACGTCCTTGAGGCCGTGCCACTTCTCGGGCAGGGGCTGGAACGACTTGGTCAGAAGCTCGAAGCCCTTGACGTAGAGCGTCAGCTCGCCGGTCCTGGTCTTGATGGGCGTGCCCCATAAACCGATGATGTCGCCGATGTCGAGCTTCTTGAAGATCTCATAGGCCTGCTCGCCCAGGGTGGCCTTTTCGAAGAAGGCCTGCAAGCGCCCGCTCGTGTCCTGGAAATGGATGAAGGCGGCCTTGCCGAAGCTCCGCACCGCCATGATGCGGCCGGCCATGCGGTGGATGTCGGTGACGGTCTTGAGGTCCTCGACGTCGCGCGCCTGGTAGGCGCCAGCAAAGGCGGCGATATCCTTGTCCTTGCGGTACGTGTTGGGGAAATGGGGCAGGCCCATTTCGGTTTTGAGCTGCTCATATTTTTCGATGCGCTGGCGGACGAGCCGCCCGAGATCTTCCAAAGCTGTAACCCCCCCATGAGAAAGTTGAAGTCTCTATAGAAGATATA
>JBDKSM010000215.1:0-13925 GCA_039680665.1 Syntrophaceae bacterium
TCTCCGAAATGGGCAATGCTTCTCTGATACCCCCTCTCACAGCGCTCAACCTTCCGTAATCCTTGCCCGTTCGACCACCCGATGCTGCGGCACTCGAACCGTTCGGTCAATCGTCAATATAAATTATAAGAAGATTATTGAATTAGGCAATACATGGGCCGGGTACGATTCTTTCTCGAAGGACTACGGGAGCCTCTGTGAAGAGGCGTATGGTTCATCCCTCCGCGCGCAGGCGGTTCATACGATAGATAAAGGCCAGGACCTCGGCGACCACCTGATACAGTTCCTCGGGGATCTCTTCATTCAGGTCCAAGCGGTATAATGCGTTCAGCAGGGCCTTGTCTTTATGGATGGGGATATGGTGTTCACGCGCCATGGCCAGTATTTTTTCCGCCAGTTTGCCCTGGCCTTTGGCCGTGACCTTGGGGGCCCTATCCTTGCCACGCTCATACTGCATGGCAACCGCCTTTGGACGATGTTCCCTTCTCATACGAGCGTATCCACGCTGGCGGGTATATGGCGGTTCGCCACCACATCAAGGCGTCTGACGATATCCAATCCGGACAGGGCTTCATGAAGTTCCTGGAGATGAGATCTGAAGAAGCCCGCCAGGGTATCGGAAGCAGTGCGAATCTCGACCTCTATGCCTCCACCTATACGCGCCGTGCACCCTATGGTGCCCATATGATCGGTCTGAAGATCGAAGGTGATGATATAGCTGTCATCAGCCCCCTTTTCGATAGCAACCTTGGCATGCCCACGCGATTCATCCTGAATCACAGGGATGAGGAAAAAAGCCAGCGCCTGGGGGAATTGGGCCGCTTCATCCAGCAAACCGGCCACGAATTGAGCGTTCTGAGCATCTCCGGATTTGCCGTCCAGATGCTCTTCCAGCATGGTGCTTAAATTAAAGGCCTTGAGCGGAGCTTTCTCGAACGTGCCGACCAGTTCCTGCACAAAGCTCTGCAATGCTTCTGACGATGCCAGCTTGGGTAAGTTCTGGCCTTGGGCAGCTTTCAGAACCACCTTGGGGTGCAAAGCCTGGACCTTGAGGTTGAGCACTTGACCCTTGCCCAGATCCATGGTGGTTTCAACCAGCAGACGTTTACCGAACATGGACACGAGCACCATGCCGTCTTTCGGATTCGACAGTACGGTGGCGATGAGGCTTCGGCCGATAAAGAGCGACGGCAGTTGGTCCTTGAGGACGATGTTGCCGGTTTGGAATTGGATTTGCGCGGCTTGAACAGGGTTCATGTTTCTGACTGGCCGGCAAGTTTGATCATGAGATGGACTTCACCCACCGGGATGCCGGTTATCCGTGATATCTCAAGGGCATCGTGCCCATCTTTTGACAATCTGAGAACATCCGCGGTTGAATGAGATTTTTCGGGGGGTTTGTTCGAACCCCCTGAGCCCAAGACGGTTTTGAGGTTCTGGGCCGCCTGCATTCTGTTTTCGAGCTCATCCATGAGTTGCTGCACCATCGAAGTTTTCTGCTGGATTGCATCAGCGAATTCCTCATTAATCTTTTGTGTCTCTTCGAGCAATTTTTTAAGGTTGTCCAGTGCTTGGGATGAAACGGACCTCTGGCGGTCCCTTAAAATAAGTAAGATAACCAGAAGAACCAGAAAGATCTGGATGACGATCTGGGCGTAGATCAGTATCTTATCCGGACTCAACGTTAGATCACCACATCGATGAGATGTTTGACTTCCTTTTCTTCGCCGTCTTTCTCGGCCTCGAGTTCAGCGTCCTTTTTCCCATGCTCGGCCTGTTTTGACTGCCGCTTCTGCTCTTTACGCTGGTGTTCGGAGGTCTCCTGCACGCGCTTGCTCTCATTAACCTCCCTGGCGAATCGCATTCTCTCGCGGGCCTCCTGTTCCGTAAGGATCTGCTTGGAAACATCGGCATGCGTAAACGGGTTCTGGTTGATCTTTTCGATCCTACCAGACTGCGATAATATTGAAGCTATGTCAGATGGTCCAGCCATCTTCTTCTCCTAAATCTTCTCATCGTCACGATTGCATTGCATCTTAAGCTTTAATTTCTTCTCCATTCGGTTTTGTCATGGAGAGAACTTCGAAAAATACCCTTTATCATTGCCGCGAAAGGTTCATATCACAATCCGATACGTAAGAGGCGGGGTGGTGATCACGTAACTTTTGTCCGCCGTTGCCGCGCGGGGCGTCTGTTTGGGATTTCAAAATTCATCACTTTGGAGACCTTTTCCAAGGCGCGCAGGACTTCCAGTGCCTCTTCCGGGGTTAGCTCCTTAAGATTGTTCATGATCAACTCATAATGATAGTCCTGGACCTTTCGAATGGTTGAGTGACCCTTCGCCGTCAGACGTATCCAGGTGTTGCGTTTATCGCCGACCACCTTTTCACGGCTGACAAATCCCTTGTCGGATAGGTCATTGAGCAGGCGGGACACCTTGAAGAGCGGCAGACGCAGTTCCCCCGCTATGTCGCTGACACGGCTGACGGGTGATCCGAGCAGATATTTCATGACATGCATATCATACCAGGAAAGGTTGAAGCGCGCCACATCGTGCCATTCGAACTGGTGAAGTTCCCGCAGCAACCAGAAAAGCAGGTCATTAAATTTTTCATGGGGAATCAATTCCATGCTCCATCCTCATAATCATTTTTTTACCAATAAAACGATCGTCAAATTATAAGTTGTTCTAACATTAATCATTGCATTATACAACTTTTGATTTCCATTTTCGGCGCATGTAGTTTACCTGTGAAGCAAAAAAGGGGAACCTTTTCAACATGAAAAGGTTCCCACGCGATGTTCTTATCTGCAGTCGATACCTGTGTGGCTAGGAGTTCTCCCGCATGGCTCTGATGGCCTGTTCAATCTCGGTCAGGACGGTTGGATCCTCAATGGTCGAAGGCACGCTATAGGCTTGCCCGTCGGCGATCTTGCGCATGGTGGCGCGCAGGATTTTGCCGCTGCGTGTCTTGGGCAGACGCGTCACTACATTAATATCCTTGAGGCATGCCAGGGCTCCGATCTCGGTGCGCACCATCTGCACGATCTCCTTCTGGATATCGTCATGAGCCTTGGTGGAACCGGCTTTGAGGACCACAAAGCCCACCGGCACCTGACCCTTGAGGGTTTCGTTGACCCCGATCACCGCGCACTCGGCCACATCCGGGTGCTTGGCCACCACCTCTTCCATACCGCCCGTGGAGAGCCGGTGTCCCGCCACGTTGATCACGTCGTCCACCCGGCCCATGATGTACAGATAACCTTCGGCATCTTTGTACCCACCATCACCCGTGGCATAGTAGCCGGGGTATTCAATGAGGTATGATGACACGAAGCCCTCATCCTTATGCCACAATGTGGGCAGACAACCGGGCGGCAGAGGCAGTTTGATCCCAATCACGCCCTCCGTGCCGTCGGGCAGCTCCTTGGCATTCTCATCCAAGATGCGCACATCGAACCCCGGCACGGGCTTGGTCGGCGATCCGGCCTTGATGGGCAGCGCTTCGATCCCCATGCAATTGGCCGCAATCGGCCAGCCGGTTTCGGTCTGCCACCAATGGTCGACCACCGGGATGGATAGAAGGTCACTGGCCCAGTGGTAGGTATCCGGATCGAGCCGTTCACCGGCCAGAAACAGGTACTTCAGACAGCCGATATCATACCTCTTCAGGTAACTCCCGCGGGGGTCTTCCTTCTTGATGGCCCGGAAGGCCGTGGGCGCCGTGAAAAGCACCTTGACCCGGTGCTGGGATATCACCCGCCAGAACGCCCCCGGATCGGGCGTACCCACGGGCTTGCCTTCATACAGGACCGTGGTGGCGCCCAACAGCAAAGGAGCATAGACGATATACGAGTGCCCCACCACCCAGCCCACGTCTGAGGCCGCCCAGAATACATCGCCTGGATTGATGTCATAGATATGCCGCATGCTCCACTTCAGGGCCACGGCATGGCCGCCGTTGTCCCGCACCACGCCTTTGGGTATCCCGGTCGTCCCCGAGGTATAAAGGATATAGAGCGGGTCAGTGGCCATAAGTGTCTCACATGCCTGCGGGTTGACGCCTTGCAGGGCTTCGTTCCATTCGATATCCCTGTCCTGAATGAGCGCGGCTTTGACCTGGGGACGCTGGAAGATGATGCACCGCTCAGGCTTATGACTGGCCAACGCTATGGCCTTGTCCAGGAGCGGCTTGTAGTGAATAGGCCCCTTGGGTTCGATGCCGCATGAGGCGGAGAGCACGACCTTGGGCTTGGCGTCATCAATCCTGATCGCCAGCTCGTTGGGAGCGAATCCTCCGAAGACCACCGAGTGCACGGCGCCGATGCGCGCACAGGCCAGCATCGCTACCATGGTCTGCGGTATCATGGGCATGTAGATGATCACACGGTCGCCCTTTTCCACGCCGAGTTTCCGTAATACCCCAGCAAAAACCGCCACGTCGTTCAACAATTCCTGGTAGGTGATCATCTGGATGGTCCCGGTTACCGGACTGTCATAGATAACCGCGGTTTGTCCGGCCCTGCCTGAGGCCACATGGTAATCAAGGGCATTGTAACAGGTGTTCAGCCGACCGCCTGCGAACCATCGATAGAACGGCGCCTGCGTTTCATCCAGAACCTTGTCCCATCGCCGATCCCACTGGAGCGCGCCAGCGGCCTCGGCCCAAAAACCGTCCCGTTCTTCCAACGCACGCCGATAGGCCTGCGCATACGATTGGTACATAATGACTACCCCCCTCAAAACATTTTAGTAATATTGTATTACAATTCCTCGGGGAGGAGCAATCCCAATACGCGATTCTCGTGAACCGATAAAATTTATGTCGGAGTATTACAGCGATCGTGCGGCCAGGTATTCGACGCAATTGCGGCCGCCGGCCTTGGCGCGATAAAGGGCGGCATCGGCCCTGCGTATCAGCTCATCAATGGATTCCTCCGGATTATATGAGGCCACACCCAGGGAGATCGTGACATGCACCGATTCGGGAAGGCCTTCAAAGACCAACGCGCCGCAGAGCTGCCGGAGACGCTCGGCGCACTTCAAGCTGTCCTGAAGATTGGGATACGCAAGCACCAGGGCGAACTCTTCACCCCCATAGCGGGCAAGGTAATCCACGTCCCTAATATTATTCTGGATGCATTGCGCAATGGTCTTGAGAACAATATCGCCCATCATGTGACCATAGGTGTCGTTGACTCTTTTGAAGTGATCCAGGTCGATCATACACAGCGAGAACGCGGCTTGACCGCGATCACACAGCGATTTCTCGCGCAGCAATACCGTGAAGATGTGGCGGCGGTTGAACACCTGCGTGAGGTCATCATGGATGGCGAGTTCCGCAATCGTGCCCATGGCCCTGCTCAGATCATTGTTGGCCTTGATAACGCTTTCCCGCAATCGATTGATGTAGCCTCCGATAAAAGAAAACCAGATGAGCACGGCCCCCAGCACCGTTAATGCCAGCATTTCCACCGTCAGGTTGAATTGATGAGGTTTGAAGCGTGCCAGGGCAAAGATGACCCCTCCATACATAACCACAACAAAAAAGGTCAGAATCATGAACTGGCGGACCTGCAAGCGGAACATCCCGAAGATGAAGATGGCTATGAACACCAGCAGCATGGCCCCCCGGGCCGCATCGGCGTAATAGGCGACAACCAGGCCAAAAAAAAGACCGACCATCATCTGGGGCATGGTCAGGCTGGGATCTTTGAAACGCTTATTAAAACCCAGTCTGAATATCGCGTACTGGACGAGATTGGCCAGCACCACCAACGACAGCCAGAAGCACAATGTACCGAAAGTGATGGAGGTCAGTCCCCTTGCATACCCATAACATGCCAGGAGGATCCATATGAGGTAGGATTGCGCAGCCATGAGAAATCGGCGGATCCTGAGCGTCTGGGCCGGATCGTCGGCGGGTATGATGGAAAATCTATGATCCATTATCGCCTGCCGCGTACCATGTATGTTCCCATGCAATCTTTTCATCCGCTGAGAGGTGCCTAAAGATACTCAATCCGGTTTCTCCCTCTGGCCTTGGCGCAATAGAGCGCCTCATCGGACCTTTTCACCAGCTCGTCCACGGATTCCCTGGGCCGGTAGGCCGTAACGCCGCCGGAGATGGTGATAGAATAAGATTCCGGCAACCCGGCAAACTTCAGCTCGGCGCAGATCCGGCAGATGCGTTCGGCGCATTTCAATCCCTCCTCGACATCCGGATAGGTCAAGATCAGGATGAATTCCTCTCCGCCGTAACGTGCCAGATAGTCGGCGGTACGTATGTTTTTTTCGATGGTCTGGGCCACGGTCTTGAGTACGATGTCACCCATCATGTGGCCATAGGTGTCATTGACCTGTTTGAAATGGTCGAGGTCAAGCATGCAGACGACAAACGACGCCTTGCCCCTGTCGGCCAAAGATTTTTCACGCTGCAGGATCGTAAATATATGACGGCGGTTAAAGACCTGGGTGAGCTCGTCATGGATGGCAAGTTCCGCGATGGTGACCATGGCCTGCTTCAACTCCACATTGAACCGCATGACGCTGGAACGCAGACGGTTGATGTAGCCGCCGATAAACGAAAACCATATCAGGATGGATGCCAGCACCACCCAGGCCAGGACTTCCAGCTGCGTATTGATGCGGCCTGGATGAAATTTCGTCAGGTAGACAATGAGAGCACCATAGCTCACCAGGACCAGCAAGGTCAAGTACAGGAACTGGCGCACCTGGAGGCGGAACACGCCGAAGGTGAATACCACGAGGTAGATCAACAGCATGACGCCCCTGACGTCCTCGGCATAGTAGGTGATCATGACTGCGAACAGGGCGCCCATGACCATCTGCGGCATGGTCAGGCTCGGATCCTGCAGGCGCTTATTATACCCGCTGCGTAAAGCGATGTAGAAGAAAGCGTTTCCCAGGACAAGCATCAAAATAATGATGAAAAGCATCCTGGCCGACATGGACATCAAGCCGCGGCTGAAGCAAAAGAGGATAAGGACGACCCACATGACATAGGAAGCCGCGGCCATGCCGAAACGTCGTATCCTCAAGGCCTGCGCAGGCTCATCCTTGGGGATAACGCTTATTCTATATGATTTCATCTACCGCCTACCAATTCAACAACCACCCGGGACTGTAATCAAAATATACGCTGATGCTATGCATCATCTCGGAAATCCCATGGATTTTATTTAGAATATTATCCATATTATCAGCAAGCCTTGACGAACCTAAGGATTGGGCGTATGCACATACCAGCCAAGGGGTGGTTCCGAGAAGGAGCCTGAGATAAGACCCGTTGAACCTGATCTGGATAATGCCAGCGCAGGGATACCAGGCCAAGATCCGATCTCCTTTTTTCAATCCATCCATGGTAATAAAACGTGAGGTTGGATGCGAATGGATGTGAATGCCTTTCTGGAATCGGTTCGGGTCGAGCGGCCGCTGGTGCATCACCTTACCAATTGGGTTACCATCTCTGATTGCGCCCAGATCGTCAAATCCCTGGGGGCCTCGCCGGTCATGGCGCACGCCGCCGAGGAAGTGGCCGAGATGACCTCTCTGGCATCCGCCTTGGTGCTGAATATCGGCACCCTCACCGCTGATTTTGTTCAGAGTATGATCAACGCCGCGCAGGCGGCCAACCATCGCGGAATTCCGGTCGTGCTGGATGTCTGCGGCGCCGGTGCCACCGCCTTTCGCGACCGCATGTGCCAGAAGCTCGTCACTGAGGCCCGCATCGACATCATCAAGGGCAATGCCTCCGAGATCGCGCGCATCGCGGGGCTTGATGTGCGCACCCGGGGCGTGGACACCTCGCACGTAGCCACCGATCTCCGTACGCTCGCCGCCAACCTTGCCCGGAAAAGCAATGGCACGGTGGTGATCACGGGTCCCGTTGACATTATCGCCGATACGCAACGTACCTTGGCGGTGCAGAACGGACATGCCATGATGGCCGAGGTCGTAGGCACCGGCTGTATGGCCGCCAGCGTCATCGGCGCCTTTGTCGGCGCTGCGCCGCGGGACCTTGCCGCGGCGGCGGCCGCGGCCTTAAGCTGCTACGGTATCGCCGGTGAAATCGCCGCCCAAGAATCCGATGGGCCGATGTCCTTCAAGATCAAGCTCCTGGACTGCATGCATGCCTTGAGCGCACAGGATATCGCCGCCATGCAAAGAGTGGAACCATGAAGGGCTACTACCTCATCACCGATGAAAACTTAAGCGCCGCCGGCATTGTCCATGACGCCGGCCAGGCCATTGCCGAGCGCGTGAGGCTGATCCAATATCGCAACAAATCCGCCGCTACCCGCATCCTCTTCGAGGAAGCCTTAGAGCTCAAGCGCATGTGCGCCGGGAGTTCCACGCGCCTAATCATCAATGACCGGGTCGATATCGCCCTGGCCGTGGATGCCGACGGGGTGCATATCGGGCAGGATGACCTGCCCTATGATGAGACACGCCGTCTGCTGGGGAAAGATAAGCTCATCGGCATCACCGTGCATACCCTTCAGGAAGCCTGTCAAGCCGAGGCCCAGGGCGCGGATTACCTGGGCGTGAGCCCGATCTATGCCACCAACACCAAAACGGACGCGGGCCAAGCGTGTGGACTTGAAACTTTGAGAGCCATCCGCCAGACCTGCCGCAAACCGATCGTCGCCATCGGCGGCATAACCTTGACTAATCTGGCGGAGGTCCTCGCCACCGGGGCCGATATGGTCTGCGCCATCTCGGCCGTGGTCACCAAGCCCGATGTGGCGGCTGAGATCCGCCTCTGGCAAAAGGAGTTTACCGTATGACACAACCAGAATATGCTAAAAAAGGTACCATCTCCCCGGAAATTGAGGCCGTGGCGGCACATGAGCCGATAAGCGCCGCGGCGCTGGCTGAGGATGTCGCCGCGGGACGCACCGTGATCGTCAAAAGCCGGCTGCATGACTGCACGCCCGTGGGCATCGGCAAGGGGCTCAAGATCAAGGTCAACGCCAATCTGGGCACCTCGCCCTTTAACAATGACCCGCAGCTGGAGTTGGCCAAGCTAAAGGCCTCGGTCCAGTACGGCGCCGACACGGTCATGGACCTCTCCACGGGCGGCGATATCCAGGCCATGCGCCGCATGATCGTGGAGGCCTCCAATGTTCCGGTCGGCACCGTGCCCGTCTACGACGCTATCGTGCATCACCCGCGGGTGGTCGATCTCACGGCCGATGATTTTCTGGCCGCCATCAGGCGCCATATCGAAGACGGCGTGGATTTCATCACCGTGCATTGCGGAGTGACGCGCGCGTGCATCCCGCTTTTGGAAAAGCGCATCATGGGTGTGGTATCGCGCGGCGGCAGCATGCTCATCAAATGGATGCTCCACCACCACGCCGAAAACCCCCTCTTCACCCGCTATGACGAGATCCTGGCCATTGCCAAGGAGCATGACGTGACCTTGAGCCTGGGGGACGGCCTGCGCCCGGGCTGCCTGGCCGACGCTACGGACCTGGCCCAGATCACGGAGCTCAAGACCCTGGGCGAGCTGGCCGCGCGCGCCCGTGAACAGAATGTCCAGGTCATGATCGAGGGACCGGGCCACGTGCCGCTTCATATGATCAAGGAAAACATCGAGCTGCAGAAGAGATACTGCGACGGCGCCCCTTTCTATGTGCTGGGCCCCCTGGTCACGGACTGCTCGCCGGGCTACGACCACATCACCGGCGCTATCGGCGGGGCCTTGGCGGCCTTTTACGGCGCGGACTTTCTGTGCTATTTGACCCCCAAGGAGCACCTGGGACTGCCCAACCTGCAGGATGTGATCGACGGCGTGATCGCCTCCAAGATCGCGGCGCACGCCGCCGATATCGCACGCGGCATCAAAGGCGCGCGCGATCGCGACGACGCCATGTCGGTAAGCCGCAGCAATCTGGATTGGGAGGGCATGTACCGCCAAGCGCTCAACCCGGAAAAGGCGCGCGCCATCCGCCATGAGACCGGCAAGGACGATGCCGAGGTCTGCACCATGTGCGGCGAATTCTGTTCAGCCAAGACCAACAAAGAGTGCCGGAGAACCTACGCCCATGAAGATAGCTGATATCGGCGGCGAGTTCGCCTTGATCAAACGCCTCACGCAAAAAACCTACGAAGATCCGGTCGTAGTCAAGGGCGTGGGCGACGATTGCGCGGTGCTCAAATATACCGATGTATCCTACCTCCTGGTCACGGTCGACATGATGGTGGAAAACGACCACTTCACCCTGGAGTGGCACAGCCCCTATCAGATCGGATACAAGCTCATGGAGGCCAATGTCTCGGATATCATTGCCATGGGCGGTGTCCCGCATTGGGCCTTCCTTTCCATCGCCTTGACGCCCTTTACCGAGGTCGAGTTCATGGACGAATTTTATCGTGGGTTGTATGCCTCGGCCGAGAGCCATGGCGTACACCTGATCGGAGGCGATACCACGCATGGCGGCATCATGGTGGTCAATCTGGCCCTCCTGGGCGAGGTCGAGCATGAGGCTCTGCGTCTGCGCTCCATGGCCATCCCTGGGGACCTGATCTGCGTTACCGGGACGCTCGGACGTAGCGAGGCGGGCCTCAGGATGCTCAAGCAAGGCATACGGGATAGCTCGATCAATGCCCATCTGCAACCGCGCTGCCGCCGGGTCTGGGAAGGCCGGATCATCGCGCGTTTCTGCCATGCCATGATCGATGTCAGCGACGGCCTGGGCAGCGAGGTACGGCACATCTGTGAAGAGAGCGGCACCGGCGGGCGCATCGATTGGGAAAAGATACCGCTCCTACCCGAGACCGAGGCCGCGGCAAAAAAGGTCTCGGCCGATGCGCACGATTTTGCCCTGTACGGCGGCGAGGATTTCGAGCTTGTCTTCACCATCCCACAGGACAGTATTGAGGACTTGCGCGAGGAATTCGGCGATTTTACGGTGGTGGGTGAGATCCTGCCGGCCTCCGATGGCATCTATCTTGTCCGGGACGGACAGCGCCAGGACGTAAAGAAAGGCTTCGACCACTTCGCTTAATATTCCGTTTCCATATCAAGCGGCATCGTTGTGACTTAGGTCATCCCTGACTCTCACCCTGCGGGCGTGCCCATCGGCACGTCCAATTCATCTCTCCTGATGAATTGTCGGCTGGGTTGGTCCTCGGAGTACTAATTTGTGACTCGTGCCATCCATGGCACTTGCCCTTAAGGGCGCACGCAGGGTGCGTCCAATTTCGATGTCCTGCGAAATTGTTCCACCTGCGGGCAACCCTCCTTGCCTCCTAGATGTCATCTTGATCTGGAAACGGAATTAATCCTACTTTTGTATCTCGATGGGATGACCAGCGCTAGCCACCAGACCGTCCAGACATCGTTCGGTAGAGGGATGAGTGTATATCTGATAGGGGTCTCGACTTTTGAGCAGTCACCAAAGAGTTATGATCCCCGAAGGGGGTATGTATCTTTGAACAACAGTGATCACCAAGGGAGTCAAAACTCGGTGGAAATCATATTTTCTGCACCTCTGTGGGTGCCACGGGCATTGGCGAAGTTTGCCCATGCTCGCCTCATCTTTTGAATCAAAAATAAGCCGCACTGGCAAGGCTTCGCCTTCGCCAGTGGCACCCGTGCTTCTCTCTTTATTAAACTAGACCCGGCCACCCGCCGCATATCTCTGTTTGTTATCTGCATGCTTTTATAAACGACATGAGTATACCCTCTGGGATTGGATGTAACATTGGTTTGCTTTCTATGTTTCTTATGTTAATATCTTGATAGGTGGAAACTTGTTGCTCAATCGGTAATAGATGGAATCGAGAATGGGCTATTTTCCATGTTATGGCATTCAATATCTCAATAAGTGGAATTCAAGGCCATCTATATGGGTAGATATCATGGACAGCTTTCCGCTTATATTGCTCTGTTAGCCCATGCCAAAATGACAAGACGAGGAGGTTAAAATGAAAAGATTTGTAGAGATAAATTATCTGGTTATAATGGTAGTTTTGATTTCATTGATTGCCCCATACCCGCTGAGTGCAGGCAAGACAGCATCAAAACCGAAAGAAGCAACGAAATCGGCAAAGCAGAACGCTAAAGACGCACATGGTTGGAATAAGGCCGAATGGGGAATGACCAAAGAGCAATTACTCAAAGCCATTGATGGCGCTGTGGAAATAGAAAAAACACCTTACACAAGTGAACCAGGAAAAAATCTGTATGAAATAGTGAAGGTACCAGAGGTTACAATTGGAATTGATAAATTCAGTCCGGCTCTTTATATGAGCGAGAAGGACAATAAATTACATATGGTTAAGCTATTTCATGGAAATGCTATAGAAAGCCAATTTGGAAACATAAAGAGTCTTCTTACCCAAAAATATGGCTCGCCGACATTAGATGATCAAGTGAGAAATAGAGACGATTATGAGAATAAGGCCAAATGGATTTTACCGTCAACGTCCATTGAATTGGTCTATATTGGCCCGACGAGGCACTTCCCATTTTCCCCCCTTTGCTTAGTCTATACTGATATCAAATTCTTTACTGAAGATATGGATAAGCTATAGCGCTATCAGAAATTAAACATTAGGTGGTCTAGATAATGAAAGAAATTCTGAAAGATAGACTTGAAGTGTTAAAAGATAATTATATAAAAATGACGGGACAACCATTCGAGTATTTTTATTGCCCCATATTATATCGGGATGAAAAGACACCACTTTGTATGGGACATATAGTCAACTCTGCTTTTCCTAACTCTCCACGGGCATGGACTGTTCAGCGAGAAGATGTTGATAATTTTTATGGTTCAAAATTTGAATCAGATTTTATAGATCTTCAACACTCAGGAAAATATTCACCAGATGAAATATTACTAGATAAAGACCTATCAAAAAGCATAAAACCCAAAATCATACAGAATGGAACATCTGTTGATTACTACTATGCTGAAGGCAATATTCCGGATCATTTTTCCCCCGTAATCGTAGAGAATAATGAGAAATCAACAACGCTAGTATTAAAAAAATCTCCAGACGAAATGTTAGCCCAGATTGATAGTAATTGGGAGATTGATATATCAAGGGATCTTCGCTTACCTGCTCTGGTATCATTAATAAAATCAGCACATCTCACTCTTTTCAACATTCTTGGTTATGAGTATGCTTTATCTGCAGGAGGATATTTCGTAGGTCACGATATCTTGGGCTTGTTTTATGAACAGAATAAGAGCGAATCAAAACAAAATGTACTAAAAAACGCTCTCCCATTCTTTCGACCCTTTCTACATATGGTAAGACCTGTACCGCATGATAGTATTGAAGTGCAGGGCACAATTTCAGATAATCACCTTCTTGCTTGCAAAGATTCCCAAAATAATATTTGGGCGCTAGTAGTTTTTATAAGAACAGACCAAAGATTACACTCAGTTCTTATTCCTGTTTTTGAATCGACGGATGCTATTCCTAGATTTCTCAACTTTTTAGAGAATACAAATGAAACCATTGATGCAAACTATTGTATTTACGCGAAAGACAAATGGGATATAAGTACAAAGACTGTAAAACTAGTTTGGCCAAAAGCTGGAGATCTCTATCCAGAGATCAATGAACAATGAAGTCAAGGCTAACAAAAAAATCCACCCGATTGCTACCAGCGCGCTGCCGCACGTCTGCGCTTGCACCGCATCACGTCTGGCGGTACTCTTCAATAAGTTGCTCCGCTGTGGTAGCAACGGGTGATTTTTGGTCGTTATGATAGCAGGTTGATATCTCCAGTATATTTGAATCCTCACAATCAACATCGTGGCACGCTATTAATATAATTGCCCGAAGTAGCGCGGCGCGCTTCGAACCCTTTTATCATTGCCAAAGGGTATGAGGTGACACGGGCAAGACGTTGGTCTTGCCCGTGTTTTGCTAAAGA
>JBDKSM010000216.1:0-2895 GCA_039680665.1 Syntrophaceae bacterium
TGGTGACCGATATCAGCGACTGCGAGTTCTTCGAACAGCGCCCGGACAGCAAGGTGGCCATCGGCTCGCTCTTGTGCGTACCGATCAGGGAGGGCAAACGGACCATCGGCGTTTTCAACCTCTCCCATTCGGACAAAAATTTCTTCACCGCCGATCATATACGCATGTTCGAGCTCCTGGGGCTGATCGTCGGGCAGCTCACTACCCTGGTGGGGCTCTATGAGGTTTTCAATCAGGAGTACTCGGGCTTAAAGGAACTGGTCAAGGAAAAGGAGGCCAGTCTCAAGGATATCACCACCCGTTACAAGGCCATCATCGACGCCACGGACGAGATGATCCTCATGATCGAGGGCGAGCGCGTCATTTTCGCCAACAATGCCTTGTGGCGCATGCTGCAGACCGCTCCGACCAGCATCCAGGACATCTTTGACCGCGAGAGCGCTACATACCTGGAGCAAAAATTGAACCGGCTCGAGTACGGCGAGGGCACGGAGTTCGACCTGACCGTGGAACTCGGCGGTGCCCACCGCATCATCGGGCAGTTCTTCATCAAGCATATCCTGCCGGGCCAGTTCCTGGTCATGATGAAGGATATCAGCCTGAAACGGCATATGGAACAGCGCAGCATGCAGAACGAGAAGCTCACCTCGCTGGGACTGCTGACCTCGGGTATCGCGCACGAGCTCAACAACAAGCTTACTCCCATCCTGGGCTTCGCCGAACTCATCGACTCCGCCACCTTGAGCGACGGCGACCAGAAGCGCTTCTCCCTGATGATGAATTCGGCCAATGCCGCCAAGAACATCGTGGAATCGCTCTTAAGCTTCTCCCGCAACCTGCCGCCCGAAAAGACCGCCTTCGATCTACTGGGCGCCATCGAACGGGTCATGAGCCTTTATTCGTCGTCGCTTTCCAAACGCGAGATCAGAATCGCACATCAGGGCGCGGCCGAGCCGCTGTATGTGAAGGCGGACATGAACTGCATCGAGCAGGTGCTGGTCAATCTGATCAACAACGCCATCGATGCCATCGCCGAGAACAGCGGCACGATCACGATCCGTTCGTTTGTCCGTGACGGGTATGCCCATGTACAGGTCGAGGATTCAGGGCCCGGGATCCCGGACGATGTCATGCCCAAAATCTTTGACCCGTTCTTCACCACCAAGAGCGTGGATAAAGGGACCGGGTTGGGCTTAAGCATTTGCTACGGCATCATCAATGACCACAAAGGCGAGATAACCATCGAGAACACCGGCCACGGGACACTGGCGCTGATCAAGATCCCCGCCGCCGTGCCTTCGGACGATGCGGCCGCGCCGTGCACTGAACCTCTGGAACAAAACGAAGAGAGTCTGGAAAAACACACGGATACGTACCAGATCATGGTGGTGGAAGACGAAGAAGAGCTTCAGCACCTCATGACGGATGCCTTGAGCCCGTATTTCACTGTCCGGTGCTTCCGCAACGGACGGGATGCCTGCGACAACCTCGATGCCTGCGACTGGGATCTGATCATCTCCGATCTGCGCATGCCCGAGATGGACGGCATGGAATTCTTCCAGGAGATCAAACAGCGCCGCCCCAACATGGTCAGGCGCTTCATCTTTGTCACCGGCGATACCTACGACCGCGAGGTCAAGCACTTCTTGGAGGACAGCGGGGTGCCGTTTATCCGTAAGCCGTTTCGGATACGCGAATTCCGCGAGATCGTGCATCGCAAGGTTTCGGAGTAACTCACAACCATGCGGCGAATAGTTGAAAAACAGAAAAAAAAAGCGCATTATCACCTATTAGACGCCACATCATGAGCTAAAGAGACGAGCGGTGAACAAGAAAAGCATCCTGATTGTTGATGATGAAGAGATCGTACGGTATTCTTTGGTGAATATCCTGCGATCGCACGGCTACGAGGTGGTCGATGTCTCCTCGGCCGAGGAGGCGCTGAAGAAACTCTATGAGCACACCTTTCACCTGGTGCTGACCGACCTGGTGATGGAGGGCATGGACGGCCTGGAACTGCTCGAGAACGTCAAGGTCCTTTCGCCCAAGACCATGGTGATCCTGATCACGGGTTACGGATCGCTCAGGACGGCGGTCACGGCCTTGCGTCTGGGCGTCTACGACTACCTGATCAAGCCCTGCGACGAAGATGAACTGCTCCTGCGGGTCAGGCGGGCGCTCGAGATGCAGCACTTCGGCGAGGAACAGAAGCGCATCCAGGAGGTCAGCGCCATCGCCAAGACGGCCGTGACCCTTTCGGACCAGATCAACACCCCCTTGAATATCATCTTGGGCAACCTGGAGATGCTGCAGCTCAGCCCCAGCCAGGAACAGAACGAGCCGCTCCAGAAGGCCCTTAAGTCCATGGAGAACCAGATCTTTAAGATCAAGGAGGTCATGGAGAAGCTGGCCAAGCTGACCAAGGCCGAAACCAAAAAGTATTCATCGCTGAGCGATTACGAAATGATCGATCTGCCGGATGGGAAGGCGGGATGAGCTTGGTGCGTACGGTCCTGATCGTGGATGATTCACAAGACCTCACCGAGGTGGCGGCGGAGTTCCTGCGCATATTCGACTATACCGTGTACACGGCCGCCAATGGAATCGAGGCCCTGGAACGCTTGAAAACCAGCCAGGTCGGTATCGTGGTCTCCGATATCCACATGCCGGACATGGACGGACTCACCCTCATGAGCGAGATCAAGGCCCGTTACCCGGGGCTGCCGGTGGTTCTCATCACGGGCTTCTCGGTCAGCGAGGCCCGCAAGATCGCCTTGGGCAAGGGCGCGGACGCCTTCGTGGCCAAACCCTTCCGTATGAAAGAGCTCAAGGATGTGATAGAATCTTTTTATACCACCTCGTAAGAGGATACACTACGTTAAGGTCAGGAGGTTC
>JBDKSM010000217.1:0-36879 GCA_039680665.1 Syntrophaceae bacterium
CCTATTGATCGCCGGGCAGAGACAAGGAGGGCTGTTCCCCACATGCGTGGGGATGAACCGAATCAGGGGATTTGCGGCTCGGGGGTAAGCTTCTGTTCCCCACATGCGTGGGGATGAACCGGCCCCAGACATTGACGATCAGGCAACTATATGCTGTCCCCCACATGCGTGGGAATAGATCAGGTCATTCTATCCCAATGATCATGAATTAGGTAATGAAGGTCATCTTTCATTATATCTTCAAGAATTGGCCTTAATATTTCTATCGTTTTATCAAACCCATGAAGGACACAATCACTTCAAAATGGGTCTCAAATCGAATTAGGTAATAACTCTTTAATTGGGTAATGAATTAGGTAACAAGAATATGCAACCGGGATACATCAGGCAGGGAGGTGGCAAATTGCCACCCTCCCCTTTTATCATGCTCTCAAAACCAGGCCTGATGGTTCTTTAAAAGGGTGAGGCGCGGGCGACCCCGTGAAGATCACGGGGTCGCCCGGTTTTAAATAGGTTTTACAGCCTGGCCGCGTTGATAAAGCAGCCGCCGCCGCTGCCGCCGCCGTCTCCCGAATCTCCGGAGGAAGCGGCTTTGTGTCCGTTATCTTCTTCGCTATCTTCGGCGTAGGTATCCTCGGACCCGGCGCCGGCCGTGCTGTCGTTATAGGTCAGCAGATACTGGCTCATGGCGGTGAACTCCTTCAGGAGCGCGTTGGTCTGCTTCCGCACCTTGGCATCCGTTGCCATGATGTCGCTGATCCAGTCCCAGGTCGTGCCTTTGGCGCTTAGATCGTCGGCCACCACGGTGCAGTCCAGCTTGGCCTGATGCGCCGCGGCATCGATCACCAAGGTGTTGGTGGAAGGACGCAGGTTAGGCAGAAGGTGCGGGAAATCCGAGGCCGAGATGCTGACCCGTATGCGGTGGCCTTTTTTAAACATATTGTCCGTGGGCCAGACCTCGATCACATAGGGATAGAGGATGCCTTGTTCGATGGGGCTGGGGTTTTTATCCGCATGATCGTAGAACGGGTCAAAGGCCTTGTAGTCCGGATCCAACTTGGTGGGGTCGGCGGGGTCGTACGGCCGGTGCCAGGCCGACAGCCAGCCCGAGGTGATGTTCTTGGCCCGGCCGTCGGGATAGACATCATTGACCTCGATGATCCACTGCACGTCGCGGCGGGTCATGGCGTCGAGCATAAGGTCTTCATTGTCGCCGATGTTGAAGGCCGCCTTTATGGCCACAAAGGCCTGGTCGATCAAGGCCTGGGTGAGCTCGCCGCCAAACTCGGTCTTGGCCCAGAAGGAGAGCTTCAAGGGGCCGGCGATCTCGGTGTCTTCAGCCAGGGGTTCGGTGGTGAAGGTCAGAACCCCGACCTCGTCCTTGCGTTCGTCTTCCCAGTACTGGCCGGCATCGATATCCTGGCCCAGAACATAGCGGCTGATCTGGGAGAAGATGGCCGGCATGCCCATCATCCAGCGGGTCGACGAACGCGAGAGGGCGCCGTGCAAATTCGCCGGGTTATGCTTGAGCACCGGGGTTGTGCCGCTATAGTCCGCGATGCTGGGCTGTTCGGTGAGGCTGAAGTTGAGGTCCTGGTTGGAGGTGGAGAACCAGTCACCGCTAATGCTCGAAGCCTTCTTGGTGGAAAGGTAGTAGGTCTTGTCTTGGACGCGCGATTTCGGCAGCGGCCATGATTTCTCGGCCCGCCAGCGGTCCGCGCCCATGACATAGAGCAGCACCGGATAATCCGCGGTAAAGGAAGCGCCGATACCCTTGATCTTGAGGTCGAACCAGCGCAATGCCACCTGGTTGAGCATCATGCCGTTAATGCCTAAACCCAGCATGGCCTCCAAATGGTACCACGGCCCCACGAGATAGGCCTTGTCGCCCAGGGCCTGCTTGGAAAGGCCGTACTGGTAGGTATTGCATTCGCCGCGCGTGAAGATGCAGTACCAGCCGCCGGTCAGGAACACCGGCAACTTGGCCGGGAAGGTTTTGCCGCCTTCCGGATAGGCCCAGCCGCCATAGGCCGCGGCATCGTCGGGCTTGACCGGCCAATACAGCATGGAGGACCGGCGATCGTAGAAATCGCCGTCATTGCGCATGGTCTCGTCGTTCGTCAGCCAGTCGGCCTGCAGGCTCAAGGCGGCGTAGTGCTGATTCCAGATGTCGTAGGCCTCCTGGATGGGGTCCATGTCCGGACTCTGGGCGTCGCCTAAGGCTGTGAGCGGCGGCAGCAGGGCGCACATATCGGTGATGCCCAGCCAGATCAGCATGAATTCAATGTCGATCATGCCGCCGGGCACGACAATATCCTTGTACACGTCGCTCATGGGGATAAGCGGGAAGATGGCCTTCAGATGGGTCGGTTCGCCCTTGGCGTCGCGCTCGACATTGCCGGCGGTCAGCAGCTGGGTGATGCCCAGGTACGAAGGCCCGATCATGCCGACCGTGCCGTCCGACCAGGTCTGCGCCGGAATCCATGTATCGATCACGTAGGCGATGTCGTAGTGCTCGGGGATATCCAGGGAGGCCCACTGCCCGTTGGAAGAGCCCGAGCCGCGGATATCCACCACCAGTACGTTGTAATCGGACAGCACCAGGTTGGCATAGAGCAGGACGAACATATCCCGGCGATAGCAGGTGGGCACCACGATGGTGGGCAGCTTCTTATCACCGCCCGGCCTTACCAGGATGGCCCACAGGTCAACGGCCGGTATGGTAAGGGCCGCGCCGTTTTCATCATACGCGGGGTTGCCTGATGCATCGGTGCGGACCTGTTGTGGGATCGACAGCTTGACGTTCAGGTCGATGTGGATCTTGGTCGTATCCACGCCCATGGCCTGCATTTGGGTGGTAATGGAAGCGCCGGTTGTTTCAGAAAGGGGGCCGTAATCATCAGCGGCGTCCAATGCTGAAGCCGGGAACAGGATCGCGAGGGTAACCAGGATAAACCAGATGACGAACATGTTACGCATAAAACCTCCTCACAGGTGCTATGGCATATGCCAATCACGTAGTATTGTTGATGCTCAATCATCAATATATGCGATATTAATATATGCGATGACACGTAATATGACAACTAAAAGTAATAGGAAGCTTAAAAAATCATACGCTGGACAAGGAATTCTTTATTACGAACTGAAAGCATGAGGGGTCTGATCTTAAGGAAATCGTGAACATGGCCCTCAAAGACCAGACCCTGATGCCTTCTCCGTCACCACGATTCAACCGTCTCCTGGTGGCAGCGCTCATCGCCCGCCATCTCTTTGTTCGGGAAGTAATGGGCAGTGTAATCGGCAATATCCAAAGAGTAGGACGGCAGCCCGATGCCGCATAATGTGTTGCCATAGAGCAGCTCGGGATTGCTGTGCGTCACGTCGAGCGATCCAGCACCCCCTTGTGAGAGGACGTCATATGCGCTTGCCTCCGCCAATCCGGTTAGCGATCTTATGTTCATGGTCCACCTCCTTGTATCATTCGCCTCGCTGTTAAATCTTAGCTGAGGTTGGACGGTATATAGGGCATCATTCACGGTATTCAAGCCCGGAAGAGTTGACGGCGGTCAAATTTTTTTGCATTGCCCCACGCATCTCATCGAGCTGTTTATAATCGCTGATGCTTTTTCCATACAGTCACCCCCCATCCACCTTTCATGCTTCTTGCTTGACGAAGGCGTCTAGCCCATCTTACTGTTGTATGGACCGGACATGCATAACATTTTTGTTGAGTTCTTTATGCATAAGGGGGATGGTGCAATGCCCACTAAGGAAGACGTTAAACGATACCACAGGAACCTGCTGGCCGAACGCGACGCGCAGACGCTTTATGACTGTCTGGCCGAGCATGAGCAAAACCCCGACCTGGCGGCGTTGTATCGGAAGCTCTCGCTGACCGAGGGCGGGCACGCTGATGTGTGGGAGGAAAAGCTCAAGCAGGCAGGCGTGCCGGTGCCTGCCTACCGCCCATCCTGGCGCACGCGCGTGCTGTGCCGGCTGACGGCCGTGTTCGGCCCCGGTTTCGTAGTCCCGACCATTGCCGGTATCGAGCAGGGCGCCAAAACTGAATACGACACACAGCCTGAGCCCGAGGCCCAGGAGATGTCGGCGCACGAACGTTCGCATGCGCGCGTGTTCGGGTATCTGGCCCGGAACTCTAAAGGCTTGGAAGGTCGCGCCGTGGCGCGTTTCGAAGGCCGCCACCGTGGGGCGGGCGGCAATGCGCTGCGCGCCGGTGTCCTGGGCGCCAATGACGGGCTGGTATCGGTCTTCTGCCTGATGATGGGCGTAGCCGGGGCCGGGGTGGGCTCGCAAACGATCCTCTTGAGCGGGCTGGCCGGGCTGTTGGCCGGCGCCATCTCCATGGCGCTGGGCGAGTGGCTGTCGGTGCAGAGCGCGCGCGAGCTCTATCAGCACCAGATAAGTATCGAGGCCCAGGAGCTCGAAGAAAATCCGGCCGAGGAGATGGAGGAGCTCTCTCTGATCTATCAGGCCAAGGGCATCGCGCCTGATACGGCCCGCGGTATGGCCGAGCGCGTGCTGGCGGATAAGGATATCGCCCTGGCGACCCTGGCGCGCGAGGAGCTTTCCATCGACGTGCAAGACCTGGGCGGTTCGGCCTGGGAAGCTGCCCTGACATCGTTCCTGCTCTTCGCCCTGGGCGCCATTATCCCGGTGCTGCCCTACCTGTTTTTCAGCGGCTGGCAGGGCATCATGGTCAGTGCTCTGTCCAGCACGCTGGGGCTCTATATCATCGGGGCGGTCATCACGCTCATGACCGGACAGAGCGCGGTCTTCTCGGGGCTGCGTCAGGTGGCCTTCGGCCTGGCCGCCGCCGTCGTGACCTTCGGCGTGGGACGCCTGATCGGGGTCAATCTGGGCGGGTGAACGTATGACGACTACGGCGGGGAACTCAAACATGGGGCTCCTAGCGTTTCATCCTGGGGCATTCTTTTCTTATGAGAAGATGTATTGAATCATCGCGGAGGATTGAACCCTTGAAAGCCGCCGTCATTGCCACACGGTTACAGGCACTTGGAGACCCCGCCAGGGCCCAGGTTCTTCAGCGGTTCTTTAAAACCGGACCCGGAGAATATGCGCACGGAGATGTCTTCTTGGGGTTGTATGTTCCGGAAATACGCGCCTTGGCGAAGGAATATCAGGCCCTGGCGCTCTCCGAGATCGAAGCACTGCTGCGCGCTGAGATGCATGAAGCCAGGCTCCTGGCGCTGCTCGTCATGGTGCGGGCCTACCGGCGCGGGGACGAGAACCAACGGAAAAGGATCTATCGCCTCTACCTGGGGAACACCCGTCATATCAATAACTGGGACCTGGTGGATCTCTCGGCGCCCCACATCGTGGGCGCGCATCTTGCGTACCGAGACAGAGCGCCGCTTTCCGCCTTGGCGCAGTCCGGCCTTTTGTGGGACCGCCGGATCGCCATCCTGGCGACCTTTCATTATATCAAAGCGCACGAGTACGGCGAGACCCTGCGCATCGCCGAGCGCCTCCTTACTGACCCGCATGACCTGATCCACAAGGCGGTGGGGTGGATGCTGCGCGAGATCGGCAAACGCGACCGCGCCACGGAAGAGGACTTTCTCAAAAAATACTATAAAACCATGCCCCGCACCATGCTGCGCTATGCCATTGAAAGATTCCCGCAAGAACTGCGTCAGGACTATCTACGCGGTGTCATTGCGCGTTGACGGCCAGGCCTTTTCACCCACGTTATCAGACCGCCTCTTGAACTGCAGGACGATCTCGGTTAAGCTGACGCTAAGGCATGAATCGTCATATCCATCAAGAGGAGGACTAAGGTGGCCAAGATACGCAGCACATTGGACATCGTCATGGAACGCACCAAGGACCTGGCGCTTACCGATGAACAGAAGACCAAGCTCCATGTGGAGGAATGGTCGCAGAAGGCCCGCGGCCTCATTCAGCGCTATTACGCCGGGATGCTCAGCACGGCCGGTTTCCGCGCCGAGCTGGCGCGCGGCAAACAGGAATGCCAGGATCTGGAGACAATCGTCAAACAGGAATTCATCCAGGCTCTGGCGCCCGAGTCCGATCATCAGATGCTGGCAAGCGGCCTGAAGGATGTGCTGGGCATTGACCCGGCGCCGTATATCGAGCGGCTGCAAGGCTTTGCCGCCAGGAGCGCCGAGGCCCATCGCCGGGAAAGCGAACGCGCCTTGGCAGGCCTCAAGCAGCGCGGCATCAGCGGTACGGCCGTGCTGCCCAACCTGGAAAACGACCCTTCCTGGCATGCCCATGTGGCCCAGCTGGGCGCCGAGCTGAAACGGGAACTGCTGGCGCTCTAGAGATAGCGGAACCAGTTTTCCTCGACCGCCCGGAAGTTTGCGGCCACGGCTTCCTTTCCGGCCACCACGTTGCCGTGACCGCTTAAGAGATAGGCGGCATTCAAGCCGGACAGGTTCAGGATGCTCTGTTTGAGGGCCGCGCCGTCCCCGCCGGGCAGGTCGCTGCGGCCGATACCGTTTTCAAAGACCACGTCTCCCGCAAAAAGGGCCTGCGTTCCGGTTTCATACAGGCAGATCGAGGCCGGTGAATGACCGGGGGTCTGAATGACCGTAAAGCGCGCCTCCCCCAGAACCAACTCGCCCTCCTGGATCAAAAAATCGGGGGGCGGCACCGCACCATATCCGGAGGCGCTGATGATGGCAAACTCCTGTGCCCCCATGCCGAAGAGGGTGTTGCTTCCGAATGATCGGGCCGCCTCGTAGTGGTCGGGATGGCCATGGGTGACGAGAACCACGCCGATGTCCTCAGGCGAGATCCTTAAAGACGCCAGACCGCGGTGCACGTGCTGCACCAAGTGGCGGTGTCCGGGGTCAATGATGATGTTCGGCCGGCCGGTCATCAAATAGGTGTTGCAGTTGTTCTGGCGGTAATCGTCCCAGATGAAGCCATAAAGATTTTCCAAGATTTTTAACAACATAGCGTTTTCTTCCTTACCCTGTTTCTACTCCAAGCGACATACCACGGTCAAGTCCGGGATGATATCATCAAAAAAAGAGGCCTGACCAGTTTCCCGGTCAGGCCTTGCTGTTATCGCTTGCGGCGTTGAAGGTTAGTGATGTGCTCCGCAACCGCAGCCGCACGATCCATCGTCAATGTGTGGTACATCGACGCCGCGCTTCATGTAGTGGGTGTGCAGCAGATCGTGCGATTTATGTCCCAGCGGTTCCTTGAGGAAGGTCTCATAGAGTTTTTTGACGCTTTCGTTCTCGTGCGACTGGCGCTTGGCCTGCACCTGTCCGTCGTCCTTGTACAGGGCGCCGGCTCTGAGCGTCCGGATCTCATCGGTAGTGGGGATGGGTGATCCGCCGCCTGCCACGCAGCCTCCGGGGCAAGCCATGATCTCAATGAAGGCGTAATCGGCCTTCTTGTCGCGGATCAGGTCCATGAGCTTGCGGGCGTTGGCCAAGCCGTGCGCCACGGCGATTTTGACATCGCCCAAGGGGCCGACCGTGACCGTGGCCTCTTTCACGCCGTCCAAACCGCGCACCGGGGTGATATCGAGGCTGGGCAGGTCATTGCCCGTGACCACGGCGTAGACCGTGCGTAGCGCCGCTTCCATGACACCGCCGGTAGCGCCGAAGATGGTGCCGGCGCCGGTGTACTCGCCCATGGGTGCGTCGAACACTTCATCCGGCAGATTCAGGAAGTCGATGCCGGCCTCCTTGATCATGCGGCCCAGCTCGCGCGTGGTCAGTACATAGTCCACATCGCGGTAACCGCTGGAGTTCATCTCGGGCCTGGCAGCCTCGTACTTCTTGGCCGTGCAGGGCATGATGGAGACGCAGACGATATCCTTGGGATCGATGCCGGCGGTCTGGGCGTAGTAGGTCTTGGCCAGGGCGCCGAACATCTGCTGCGGCGATTTACAGGTAGAGAGGTGGTTCAGCAGGTCGGGGTAAAAATGTTCGCAGAACTTGATCCAGCCGGGGCTGCACGAGGTGATCATGGGCAACGTGCCGCCTTCCTTGACGCGCTTCAAGAGCTCGTTGCCTTCCTCGATGATGGTCAGGTCGGCGGTGAAGTTGGTGTCGAATACCTTGGCGAAACCCAAACGCCGCAAAGCCGCGATCATCTTGCCCGTGACCAGTGAGCCCGGGGCCATGCCGAACTCTTCGCCCAGATTGGCGCGGATGGCCGGGGCCTCCTGAACGACCACGTGCTTGGTCGGGTCCTGCAAGGCGGCCCAGACCGCGTTGATGTCGTCCTTCTCGTACAAGGCGCCGACCGGGCAGGCCATGACGCACTGGCCGCAATTGATGCAATTGGTCTGGCCGATGGGCAGATTGAAGGCCGGCACTACCTCGGCATGCGGACCTCGTTTGACCGGACTCAGGACATTGACGCTCTGGATCTGGGAGCATACCGTCACGCAGCGGTGGCAGTGAATGCACTTGCGGTTGTCGCGCACGATGGAAGGGCTGGAGTGGTCAATTACATCCTTGGGGAAGGTCGGGTATTCAAAACGCACTTCCCTTACATTGGTGAACTCGGCCACCTTCTGCAGTTCACAGTTGCCATTGCGCACGCAGTGGTTGCATTCGGCCGGGTGGTTGGAAAGCAGGAGTTCCACCACCATCTTGCGCGCTGAACGCACGCGCTGAGAGTTGGTGCGCACGACCATGTTGTCGCTGACCGGATAGACACAGGACGCCACGAGATTGCGCATCCCTTCGACCTCGACCACGCAGACCCGGCACGCGCCTGGTGTATGTCCCATTTCAGTCCAGGCGCAAAGCGTCGGAATCGTGATGCCGGCTTTCTTGGCGGCTTCAAGTATCGTCGCTCCCGCGGGGACCATTACTTCACGATTATCGATCTTTACCTTAACCTCAGACATCTACCCTCCTCCATTACCTGGTCTATGTATGCAGAGCAGCTTGTTATTAATATTTTGCAAATAATGTGTCAACAAAAAAGCATTCTTAGCTTGATCCGTAACCTAACTGCATGTGCATTTAAGCAATTAGGATTTCGGCAACTTTTAAGAAGCTGTTTAAAATTTAACAGCTTTAACGGCCGAGCAGGATGGTGAGGCCGAAAAAAAAGGCCTGCCCATCCCCGCCGTTTTCCATCCAGTGGGGGGAATGAACGAGCCGTGGGAGGGCATAGTAATCCCGGGCGCGCAACCTGAGCATGATCTCGCCGCCATCTGATGCCGGATAACCGTCGGGCGTGGGATTGATATCACCCAATAGGGCCTGGAAGACGAAGGCCGCCTGCCCAAGACGATCCTGAAGCATCCGCATGATGGCGCCCATAAGCGCATTCTCACGCGCATTGCGCGGCGTGTGTCGACCGGTCGCGGCTGAAAGACGGGTATCCTGCCGGACGCCGCGGCCGAGCGTTTGACCTTCCAAAACAGCCGGGCTCGATTGCATGGTTTGCGCTTTCAACAAGACATCACATGCCAGAAGGGTTTCCTGTTCATGGGCTCCAGGGATCATGTCCGCCTGCGCATACGCCGGAGGGATGATCAGGGCCGCCACGATTCTCACTACGATCCAGCCTCTTCGCCATTTTTCAAGCATACCGGCTCATCAGCAAGAACAACGCCATATCGCAAGGTCCTGACCCAATGGCGTTTATTGCGCATGCGCCCCCCGCAGCAGTGACCAAAGTGTAATCGCCGTCACGTTCGCGCGCTTCTCCGATACAGGCGGTTTAAAGATCGCGGGGCGCCTTATCCGCCGTAAAAAGGTAAGCCCCGCGGTCTTTTAGATGATCTTATTGCGGTCGATGACGATCGCATGTCTGGCCTTGGCGGCATCCATGAAAGTCTCGAAGATGAGCTGCTTCTTCCGGCGCAGGAGCTCCTCACGGATCGCCTTGGACTCATTGGCGCCGAGCTTGGCCGGATCGGCCTTCTGAACTTGCTTTAACCAGACGACCACGACCTTGCCTTGCAGATCGTAAACCTTGGGTGTTTTAAGACTGTCCAGATCCTGCTTGATCCGAGGATTGGCGCCCAGCTTGGGGATCATCCAGGCGGCGCGCTTGAACAGCCCGGTGGTCTCCGGGTTCAAGGCAGCGCGCTGCTCGACGGTCATACCGGCAATCTCCTGAGCGCGCTTGCGGGCGGCTTGTCTGGCTTTGTCGGTGGTGAGGTCGGCAATGACCCGCGTCCGCACCTCTTTGAGCTCGGGAATGCGCGATTGCATACGATCCATGACTTTATAAAGGATAAACCCGTTGCCGGTCTCGACCAGGTCGCCGAGATCGCCCACGGGCCGGCTGAAGGCCTCCTTGGCGATCTTGCCCCCCATGGGTATGGCCAGCTGTTCGTTTTCAGAAAACGGTCCTAAGCTCTTCAGCGTGAGCCCCGCCCGTTTGGCATAAGCGGCGATGTCCTGCTTGGGATCTTCATAGATGGCGGTAAAAGCCTTGTTGGCCTCGTTATAGACCTCATCCAAGGCCTTGCGCTCCTTGAGGGTCTGCATGACCTGCCCCATCACCTCTTCCAGATTCCGTTCCTGGGCATCAACCTTTTCTTCCAGTTTCACGATCGCGAAACCCTGTTCCGTACGTATCGGGCCGCGCACCTCGCCCGGCTTCATGGAAAAGAGGATATCCCCCAAGCCTTCGGGAAGCTTGGATTTTTCGAGCAGTCCCATGTCGCCTCCATTGGCGGCCGTTACGGGGTCCTGCGACTTCTCCTTGGCCAGGGCGGCGAAATCGGGCGTCGTCTTGGCCTTCTCGAGCAGCACTTTTATTTCCTGCTGCTTGGCCGTAAAGACCTTTTCATCTGCATCCGGGGGCACATTGATGATGATCTGGCGGGCGCGCACCTTGGCGGGGATCATATAATCGGCCTGGTGACTATCGTAGAAATCCTGGACCTCTTGCGTGCTGACGTTTACCTTGTCCAGGGCGCCGGCGGCCTCAAAGGTGATATAGGCGATGGTGGTTTTGGGAGGCACCTTGTAGGACTCCTTGTGCGTGTCATACCAAGCGGTGATCTCGTTTTCGGTCGGGACGACACCCTGGGTGAATGCGTCCGGAGTCACGGTGATAAATGCGAGCTCATAGTCGTCCTGGCGCTCGTGAAAGGTAGCCTCGATTTCGTCTTTGGATACGAATACATTCTCCGTGATCAGGTTATACAGCCTTTCGCGGATCATCTGCTGGCGCTGCTGGTCTTCAAACTGCTGGGGGTTGAGCTGGAACTGATCCAGGATATTGCGGTAGCGCTCCATGTCGAAAGAGCCTCCGGACACAAAAGCCGGGACGCTCTGGATAGCCTCCTGCAGCTCGGCGTCCGTAACCGTCAGACCGATGCGCTTGGCCTCCTGGGCCATGATATACGTGTTGATCAATTCGTCGAGGACCTTCTCTTTGAGATTGAGCATCTTGATCGTCTCGGGAGTCATCATGCTCCCGTACTGCTGCTCATAGGCCCTGAGGGTATCGCTGTAGGCCTTGGAATACTGCTGGATGGTAATGATATGCTTGTCGATCTTGGCGACCTTGTTTTGTTCCTTGGCCAAGTAGGAACTACCGCCCCAGGCCACAAAGGTGACGATGATGGCGCCGAATATGAGTTTTATGAACCAACTCCGGGAATGCTTACGCATATAGGTCAGCATGAATATCTCCTTCTCGCTTCATCTCATAGGGCTTGTATTGCGCACCATAAATAATGGAATTAGGAGGTGATTGCAACGGTTATCTCTTTTAGAGACGCCTGCCGCAAGGCAGGTATCACGGACACAGGGATTCACCTGATCACGGCCCTGTGCCCGGTCTTTCATGAACGCTCTTCCAGATTCCGAGACCCTTTAGCCGGGCCTCGCTTTCATAGGCTTCAAACAGCTCCTGCTCGGGGTAGCCGCGTCGTGGGTCGGCCATTGCGTACCCATCCTTGATCATGCGTCCGTTCACCAGAACCTCGCCGAGGTACACATAGGCGGATATCCTCCCACGGGCGTCCTTGGGCGCCTTGACCGGCTTGATGCGCACGGCTTGACCCTCGAGCAGGCCCTTGAGATAAACCCTCCCGGGATCATCGGCGGGTGTGGAAGCAAAAGCGCCCGGTCCGTCACCGGTCTCGGCTATGCCGATCAGACGGATGACGCGGCCGTCGGCGCAGGCCAGGGTGTCGCTGTCCAGGACCGTCACGAAATAGCTCTGGGAAAAGGTCCTTGCCCAGTGGATGACGGCCAGAACCGCTATCGCCGCGCACAGCAGCACAAACCATGCAAACCCTGAACGCACGGTCGGCGGCATGCGCCTGTCCTAGGGCTTCGTATCGCCGGCGGGCGCCGGGGACGGCACGCCCTCATCCATGCCGGTCAGGATCGTCCGGGCATAGGACTCACTTTCGGTGACCGGTCCGACATGCATACCGGGCATGATCCGCACGTCAAGCTTGGCGCCGGAAGCTTGTGCGCCGGGGTAATACGTCTGCCAGAATTCGGCGGCATCTGCGTCTGATACGGTATCGGGACCGTGCAGACCGTAGTCCGCGTGGCGTATGCAGAAATCGTCCCGTCCGAAGATGACCACGATGTTGTTGATGGAGGTCAGGGGCAAATTGGTGTCGTCGCAGTACAGGCAGCAATCCCGGACGTCACGCCAACTTCGGCCCAGTTTCGAGGGCTGCAGATCCACCACTGCCTTGGGAACCGAGCGGCAGAAATCGCCGGTGATCCCGCGCGTGAGCCCCCAGCCGCAGCCAAGGGTATCGATGGCATGACCGCGGAATACAAGCGTCGAAATATGCATGCCTTCCCACGTGAAGCGGCCGATCAGCGCGCCGGTGCAGCCCCAGTGCTTGTATCCTGCCGGACATACCTGGCCCAGGCCGACGAAGCTTTGCGGATACGCATGCGCCATGCGCCGTGCCACGATGCCGCCATGCGACCAGCCCACGGCGGCGAGCTTGACCGGAATCGCCTTTTCAACTTCGCTCAGATCCTTGCCGTCGACGGCTACCGGCATGTCCGTCAGGGGTTGATAACCGTCCACCGTCAGGCCAAGGCCGGCCAATACATGCCGTACGATGACCATCAAGACCACATCCTTGCCGCGATCTCCGCGCCACGCCGCATCCGTGCCGTAGGGGGTGTCGACCACCGGCACCACCACGATCCCTGCAGCAGACCCGGCCGCGAGCTTGGAGGTGAACTTGTAGGCGTCGCCGGGCCGCTGTCCATGGCCCTGGAAAAAAACCAGTACGCTGCCATTCAAGGCTCCGCGCGCGCTATCGGCCTCTTGCTCGCCGGTCGTACGGGCGTCGATCAACAGGTAATAGGCGCTGAGGGTCTCGCCATTGAAGGCAATCTTAAGGCACTGCGTTTTCGGTTTTTCGGGGATCAGCCGTTCCCCGGCCGACCACAGCGAACCAGGGACCAGGCACAGGCTCGCGACAAGCAGGAACATGCCGTTTCTCATGGAGGAATCTCCCTTTCTTCAAATTTACCGCTGGCATGAATATATAGAAAAGAGAAAGGGATGCCAACACACATTTAGCCGTATAACCCCTTGGCCTGCGCTCACAGGGATAAGCGCAGGCGTAAGGGAAGATCCTGCCGGCCCCTAAAAAGGGGCCGGCAGGAAAAAGACAAAGGGCTAAGACCTCCTTACTGCTAGAATGTAAAGCCTTCGGGAAGCTTGTTCTTCTTGGTGCCCTCGGGCACCCAGGCCAGATCGAGAATGGTGTAGGTCGGATCAGTGGTCTGGAAGATCGGGACCACGCGCATGCCCATCTCGGGCTCGCCCACGGCCAGGTAGCTCATCAAGATTGTAGGCACGCCTTCAAACTCGATGTTGATGAACTTGATGGGCTTGGGCAGTACGTTAAAGGCCCCGGAGCGCTCGCACACCATGAAGGTGTGGATGATGGCGGTCTTCTTGGCGATAGCGGTCATATCGATGACCGTGTTCTTGCCCAGACACTCCATGCAATGAATCCGGAAGGGCTGGTAGATGGTGCCCTTGGACTCGCACTTGGGGTTGTCGCAGCGCGTGGCCATCAACTTACCCTGACTCAAGGACTCGAAGAAGATTGCCTCGCCGCCATAGGAATGGATATAGGTCATATCGCGCGGGTTGGTGACTCCCAGGAGCCTGCCGTTATTATCCAGATCTCGGATGGGGGTGTTAGGGGTCAGGTGATGGAAATCGCCCTTTACCTTGTATTTGTTGTCCTTGACACGAACGGTTGCAAACATACTCATAGTTTCTCTCCTCTAGGCATCTTTCTTGAGCAAATGGTCGGGATCCATGAGAATGGTGGCCGTGACATGCGATCCCACGCCGGCATGGCTGATGGCCAAAGCCCGTTTGGCGCCCTTGACCTGCAGGTCGGTCCAATCGGCGGGTTTCTTGCGGTCGAAGGCCTTCCAGCGCTTCTCGTCACCATGGATTTCAGCCCAGCGGTTCCAGAGATGTGTGGCGATCTCGAAGGTCTGCATAATGCCCGTGGCGCCCACGGCGTGCATGCAGCCGATCAGGCCGCCGGAAAGGTTCGAAGGCAGCTTGCCGGGTTTGCCGGTCTTGGGATTGGTGTGGTAGCAATCGCCGGACTCCACGTAATCGCGGCCTTCGCCGTACGGACGGAGTCCGATGTCTTCATAGGTCTGGATGTCACTGATGGTGAAGGCATCATGCAGCTCGATCACATCGAGGTCCTTGATGGGATCGACGATGCCGGTCATGCGATAGCCGTAGTAGGCCGCCATACGGGCGCCCAGGAAACCGGTGAAGCCGGGATAGCGTTCGCCGCCCGGGAAACGTTTGCCCAGGTCCTTATACTGCTTGGCGGTCTCGTTGGGCAGCAGCGGGATGGCCATATCGCGCCGGTCGGCGGGACGCAGGGTGTGCGATCCGGCCGCGACCCAGACGCGCAGCGGCTTGTTTTTGGTGTTCTTGGTCAGTTTCATGGCCGTCTTCTCGTCGCAGATGATGGCACAGGCTGCTCCCACGCTCATGACGCAGGCATCCAGGGCACGCAGCGGGTAGGCTACGACCGGGGACTTCAGAACGTCATCCACCGTGATCTTCATGGGTGCCTGGGCATACGGATTGAAACGCGCATAGCCGTGATGCTTGACCGCGATCTCGGCCATGGTGCGGCGGAAGGAATCCTCTTCCTTGCCGAACACCTTCCAGTATTTCTGCGCCATAACGGCGTAGTAACCGGTGTAGATATGGCCCAGGGGGCCCTCCCAGTCCTTGTCGGCCGCGCAGGAGATCAGGAAGTTGCCCTCGTCGGTGGGGACTTCGTCCATGCGTTCCCAGCCCATGCACAGGACGCAGTCCGAATAGCCCGAAGCCACGGCCTTGACGCCTTCCCACAGCGTCGAACCGCCGGTGGCGCCGCCGGTCTTGACGCCGATATTGCCCAGCGGGTCTAAGCCCAGACGGTCGTGAATCACGGCCTCACCCAGGAGCTGATCGCCGAAGTGATCCGCGAAATGCCCGTAGTAGCAGGTATGGATGTACTTCTTCAATTCCGCCGGCGTCATATTGATGAGCTCGGCCGCCTGCACCAATGCATCCACGCACAGCTCTTCCGTGCGCTTGTCAGGGAAGGCCCGATCGAATTTCGATTGCCCGGCTGTCACCAGATAAACCGGCTTCATCAGCTTGGGAATCTTCAGTTGTTGCTCGCTGAACTTGATCATGCATAACCTCCTTTTAAATTTATCCTTAATTACTCCATCCGCAAAAGCGGAGGTGTTTTCATGATAGGTATTAAAAGAACATCTATAATGTTCCCACCCAGAGCACCACGGACAGGCCCTTGGACTTGTTGGTAATCACCTGCTTCTCAGGCATGGACCAGTAATAGTGCACCGAATCGCCTTCGAAGAGGTTGACGGTCTCATCTCCGCATTTGAGCTCCACCGTGCCCTTGAGCACGCACAGTATTTCCTGGCTGCGTTTCAGGTCTTTGCGCCCGGGGATGGAGGCGCCGGGTTCCAGGGCCATGACCGAGCTGTCGATGAGCTCGCGGTTGTCAGGGGCGAAAAAGCGGCGCGTCACGAACTTGGAGGAAGGGATCTCCACGTCCTCCCACTCGGACTTGCGGATGACCACGAAGCGTTCCTTTTTCTCGGCCTCGCGGATCAGGTCCCCGGCGTTCAGGGCAATGGCGTTGCAGATCTTGACCAGACTGTCTACCGAGGGCGAGCTGACATCGTTTTCAACCTGAGAGAGAAAGCCTTCCGAGATGCCGGCTTTCTCGGCCACCTGTTTGAGTGTCAGCCCTTTTTCCTTGCGTTTTTTCCTGAGCAGGGAACCTAAGTTCATCGCCTTATCCGACCTCTTTCGTCATGATGAGGCGTGTATAGCATTACTTAATATTTGATGTCAATTAATTATTGACATCGGTTAATTTTTTTTGATATAGGTGTCAATCATACTTGAAACTTGCATTGAAAAGGAGCGCACTATGGAACTATTGAGCAATGATCTAACCAATGAAGAAAGCATGCTCTGTGAAACCGTCTACAAGTGGGCCGACAACTACTTGGGACCCCTCCAGGAAGAGATCGACGAAGAGGATAAATTGCCGGAAGGATTCTTCAAGCAGCTAGCCGACCTGGGTATTCTGGGCATCACCATCGGCGAGGCCTACGGCGGCGCCGGCCAGGGCATTATGATGCAGACGCTGGCCGTGGAACAGATCGCGCGACTCTCCCCTGCCCTGTCCATGACCTATGCCGCGCACGCCAACCTGTGCGCCAACAACATCTATAAAAACGGCAACGAATCCCAGCGCCAGAAATTCTTGCCGCCGATGTGCACCGGCGAACATATCGGCGCCCTGTGTCTTACCGAACCGAACGCCGGCTCGGACGCCCTGGGCGGCATGCGCACCACGGCCAAAAAGGTGGACGGCAAATATATCATCAACGGCACCAAAATGTTCATCACCAACGGCACGGTGGCCTCCACTTTGCTGGTGTATGCCAAGACCGCGCCTGAACGAGGCGCGCACGGCATCAGCGCCTTTGTGGTGGACGCCAAGACCAAGGGCGTGAGCGTTTCCAAAAAGCTCCGCAAGTGCGGCATGCGCGGTTCACCCACGGTCGAGTTCAGCTTCGAAGACGTCGAGGTCCCGGCCGAAAACCTGCTGCTGGAAGAAAATATGGGCGTGCACGTGGTCACCTCCGGACTGGCCTATGAACGTATCACGCTCTCCGGCAACTCGCTGGGCACCGCGGAACAGGCCCTGCTGTACTCGATCAAGTACGCCAAGGAGCGCGAGCAGTTCGGCAAAGCCTTGAAGGATTTCGAAATGATCCAGCAGAAGCTGGCCGACATGTACTGCCTGGTCGAGGCCTCGCGCGGACTGGTCTACAAGGCCGCCCGCTTCGCCGATTCTCCGAACGGCAAAAAAGGCGGCAAGGGCACCGAGCTCGACAAGCTGGCCGCGGCCGCCATCCTCTTCGCCGCTGAGACGGCCACCAAGGTGGCCTGCGACGGCGTGCAGATCCACGGCGGGTATGGCTACTGCCTGGAATACCCTATCCAGAAGCTCTGGCGCGACGCCAAACTGCTGGAGATCGGCGCCGGCACCTCCGAGATCCGCCGCATGATCATCGCGCGCGAACTCTGCCGGTAAGAGATCCGCTCTATCAACCCTCCGGACCGCAAAAGACCGCACCATCAAGGTCCGGAGGGTTCATTTCCTCCACATCCACCGTTAAGGCTGCTTATCCAGCAAGACTCATGTTTTTCTCTTGATATAATAATTAATTATCTTATATGCGGGGGCATATTGAGGCTCAATCGCCCTATTTAGGGGACAAAAAGTGCCTTTTAAGGTATGTATAGGGACATGCCGAGGGCGAATAGATATTATCTATCCGGATACATGTGGCATATTACCCGCCGTTGCCATCAAAAAAGAGTTTTTCTTATGGCTGACGCGGTGAAGATGGCTCCTCTTGAACTCTAGAACCATGCAATCATCAAATTCAATAAAAGGCTATCTTTACGTGATGGGCGCGGCCCTCCTATGGGCGTGTTCAGGCGTCGCGGGCAAGTATCTCTTCCAGTCCGGAATAACGCCGGCCGAACTCGTCCAGGCACGCGTCACGATCGCATCGCTCCTGCTCTTCGCGGTTCTCGCCCTGTTCAGAAAACCGCTCTTGAAAATCAAGTCTGCCGATGTGCTCCCCTTGCTCGTCCTCGGGGGCGTGATCACGCCGATGCTGCACCTGTCGTATTTCCATGCGATCAAGTACATCCAAGTGGCCCTGGCCATCCTGATCCAGTATCTGGCCCCGATCCTCGTGGCCGTCTTCTCGATGCTCTTTTTGAAGGAGCGCTGCACCCTTGCCAAGATCGCGGCGTTGGTCCTCTCGCTCGGGGGGTGCTACCTGGCGGTGGGAGGCATGAGCCTGGCACCTGCGGAGATGAATCGATGGGGAATTCTCTGGGGCCTGTGCGCGGCCTTCTTCTTTGCGGGCTACACCCTATTTACGGAGCGGCAGATGCACCGCTTTTCCCCCTGGACCGTGCTCTTTTATTCCCTGTTCTTCGCGTGCATAAGCCTCAATACCGTCCTCGGCCCACTCATCTTCCTCGAAAACGAGCACACCGGAAGACAGTGGCTCCTCATCACCTTTGTGGCGGCCTTCGGGACCTTGATCCCCTTCGGGCTCTATTCGCTCGGCATAAACCACATCAGGGCCACGCGCGCCATCATCACCGCCACGCTCGAGCCCATCTTGGCAGCGTTCTTGGGATTTTTCCTCATCTCCGAAACACTCTTGCCCCTGCAGATCGCGGGCGGGGTGCTCGTGATAGGGGCCATCATCATGCTCCAGATTCAGCGCGAGCAGGGCGAGCTTTCCCCCGCGTCCATCCGGGCACGGATGAAAAGGGATGCTTCGAAAAACTCCTTGACAGGCATGCTCGAATGAATGATTCAAAACGAGATATGCATATCCTACGGCTCTTACGCACCTGCTAAGAAGCAGGGCACGAAAGAATAAAGAAAAGCAGTCAAGGAGAGCGGTATGAAAAAGGATGTATTAGCGATTTGTGCACTGTTTCTCGTAATAATGGCTGGCACCGCGATTGCCGCCAAGGACACCGTGGTAATCGGCCTCCAGGGTCCGATTACCGGTGCATGGGCCTATGAAGGCCAGATGGCGAAGCAGTCCTGCGAGATAGCGGCCGACCTCATCAACAAGAAAGGCGGTATCCTGGGCGGGAAAAAGGTTGTGCTCAAGGTCGTGGACGATGCCGGAGAACCCAAGTCGGGGGCACTGGCCGCGCAGAAGCTTGTGACGCAGAAGGACGTGGTGGCGGTCATCTCCACCTACGGCTCCTCGGTGTGCGAACCGGCCTCGAACATCTATGAGAAGTTCAAGAAGGTGAACATCGGCTACGGCGTGACCGCGGTCCGCCTCACCCAGCGGAACTTCAAGTACTTCTTCCGTACCTGCGGCCGCGACGACTCCCAGGGCAAGTTCTTTGCCGAATATGTCCCAAAGAAGTTCAACGCCAAGCGCATAGCCATCATGCACGACAACACCGCCTTCGGCAAGGGCCTGGCCGAGGACACCAAGGCCGCGCTTGCCGCTATGGTTAAGGCGGGCAAGGTCTCGATCGTCTACTATGACGCCATTACCCCGGGTGAGAAGGACTTTAAGGTCCCACTCACCACGCTGCGCGAGACCAAGCCCGATGTCTGGTACTTCACCGGCTACTATGCCGAGGCCGCACTCCTGGTGACCCAGGCCCGTGACATCGGCATCACCTGTCCCTTCGTGGGCGGCAATGCGGCCATCAATGACGAGTTCGTCAAGATCGCGGGCCTCAAAGTCGCCACGGGCTGCTACATGACCAACGAGCCGCTGCCCGGCGACCTGCCCTACCCCATGGCCAAGGAGTTCCTCGCGGCCTACAAGGCCAAGTTCGGCAACATCCCGTCCAGCCCATGGCCCATCTATGCGGCGGACGCGCTGAACGTCATCGCCTATGCCGTGGACAAATCCGGAACCACCGATTCCACCAAGCTTGCCGCCTTCCTGCGTGACCAGGTCAACGGCGTGCCGGGGATCACCGGCCCCATCGGCTTCACCAAGGACGGCGACCGCGAGGGCGTGCCCTTTTATCTCTACAAAGTTGACGATAGCGGCAAGATTGTTGTAACGAAATAGGTTACAACAGACCATACGGCAGCACGAGGACACATGCAGGTCATTCTGGAACAGCTCATCAACGGGCTCACCATCGGCTCGTTCTATGCACTCATCGCCCTGGGATACACCATGGTGTACGGGGTGCTGAAGCTGATCAACTTTGCCCACGGCGATTTCTTCACCTTCGGGTCTTACCTGGGGTACACGGTCCTGGTCTTCGGCGCTGCCTTCCTCACCGCCCACTTCGGGCTCTGGGGGGTCCTGTCGGTCGCGCTCCTGGCGGCGGCGATCAGCATTGCCATCGTGGGCGTCATCGTGGAACGCCTGGCCTACCGGCCGGTGTACAAGGCCGGCCGACTGCCCGCGGTGGTCTCGGCCTTGGGCGCCTCCATCTTCATCCAGAACGCCATCATGGTCATCTGGGGCCCGCGCTTCCAGGCCTACCCGTCGGAACTCATCCCCAATGCCCATCTTGAGATCTACGGCATCAACATTTCGCTCCTGCAGGTCATCATCCTCGTAATGTCCTTCCTGCTCATGGGGGTTTTGTACTTCATCGTGCAGAAAACCACCTTTGGCGCCGCGGTCAGGGCCACGGCCCACGACCGCAAGACCGCCGCGCTTATGGGCATCAACATCAACAAGGTCATCTTCTTCGTCTTCACGCTGGGCCCTGCCCTGGGCGCCATAACCGGGGTC
This sequence comes from Syntrophaceae bacterium, assembly GCA_039680665.1. GTDB lineage: Bacteria > Desulfobacterota > Desulfomonilia > UBA1062 > UBA1062 > JAKQBR01. Next base: position 20,853 of record JBDKSM010000217.1, read on the forward strand.
ATGGTGGGCATGTACTACCGGCAGATCAGCTTTACCATGGGCTGGAACTATGGCCTCAAAGCGTTCACCGCCTCGGTCCTGGGCGGCATCGGGAACATCCCGGGCGCCATGGTGGGAGGCCTCATCCTGGGCGTGCTCGAAATGCTGGGCGCTGCGTACATCTCGGCCGCCTGGAAGGACGTCTTCGTCTTCATCATCCTCATCCTCGTGCTCATCTTCAGGCCCACGGGCCTCCTCGGGGAGAAGACGGCGGAAAAGGTGTAACGGCATGGAGCAGGCAACCGGTTCGGGCATCAGAAAATATATCACGGCACAGCCGCTGCGTTTAGCGCTCGTGGTGGCGGCCTTTCTGATCTATCCATTCCTGGTGAGTGACTACTTTATTGATATCGCCTTCTTCTTCGGCATCTATGCCCTGCTGGGCTTGAGCCTCAACATCGTGCTCGGCGAGGTGGGTCTCTTCGACTTCGGCCACGCGGGCTTCTACGCCATCGGCGCCTACACCACGGCGATCCTCAACACGAAGTTCGGGGTCCCCATCCTTGTGCTCCTCCCGTTGAGCGCCCTAGCCGCGGGCCTGTTTGCCTACATCGTGTGTTCGCCGGTCATCCACCTCCAGGGAGACTACCTGCTCATCGTGACCCTGGGCCTGGGCGAGATCATCCGGCTGGCGCTCATCAACAACCCCTTCGACCTCACCGGAGGCCCCAACGGCGTGTTCGGTATCGATTTCCCCTCAATAGGTCCTCTGGTCGTGGATTCATCCATCGAGTATTACTTCTTGATCTGGATCCTCGTGGGTTTGAGCATCGTGGGGCTCTTAAGCCTGCAGCATTCCCGCATCGGCCGCGCATGGAACTATATCCGCGAGGACGAGACAGCGGCGAACGCGAGCGGCATCGACTCGCGCAAGTACAAGCTGCTGGCCTTCGTGCTCGGCGCGGGGCTTGCAGGGGTTGCGGGCAACGTCTATGCCAGCAAGCTCATGTGCGTGTCCCCGGAGAGCTTCACCTTCATGGAGTCTTGCCTCATGTTCTGCATCGTGCTCATCGGCGGCATGGGATCGATCCCGGGCGTGCTCATCGGGGCGGCCTTCATCAGCCTGTTCCCCGAGATCTTCCGTCCCTTTGCCATGTACCGGATGCTCATCTTCGGCTTAGCCATGATCCTCATGATGATGTTCCGTCCCGGCGGCGCATGGCCGCGAAAACGCGGCGCGGTCGGGCTCAAGTCCCTGCTCGACGATACGGGGAGGTCCGATGCATAAGGACCGCAGACATTCTTCGGGCGAGGTCGTGCTCGAGACGCGGAACCTCACGAAGATCTTCGGCGGACTCGTGGCGGTAAATGACGTCGACCTCACGGTATATAAAGGAGAGATCCTGAGCCTCATCGGCCCAAACGGCGCGGGCAAGACCACGGTGTTCAACATGGTCACCGGGATCTACCACCCCGAGAAGGGTAAGGTGCTGTTCAAAGGCAAGGACATTACCGGGCGCAAGCCCCACCGGATCATATCCTACGGCATCGCGCGGACCTTCCAGAACATCCGCCTGTTCCCGGACATGACCTGCCTGGAGAACGTCATGGCGGGCAGGCACTGCCGGAGCTCAGCGGGCCTTCTCTCGTCGATATTCAAAACGCCCAGGCAGCGCATGGAGGAAAAAAACATCCATGAGACCTGTGAGAAGAGGCTCGCTCAGGTAAACCTTGCCAGACTGAAGCACGAGCTGGCGAAGAACATTGCCTACGGCTCTCAGCGCATGCTCGAGATCGCCCGGGCACTGGCCTCCGAGCCCGCGCTCCTCGTGCTCGACGAGCCCAGCAGCGGGCTCAATCCCAGGGAGACCGAAGACCTCATGGCCTTTCTGAAAAGGCTCATCCACGAAGACGACGTCACGATCCTCTTGATCGAGCACGACATGAACATGGTGATGGGCATCTCGGACTGGGTCGTGGTCCTGGACGGAGGACGCAAGATCGCCGAAGGGGTCCCGGAAGACGTGTACGCAGACCCGCAGGTGATCGAGGCCTACCTGGGCAAGGATGATGAGGACACGGATTATGGCGCCTCTGCTTGAGATCACCGGACTGTCCGTCTCCTACGGGGGGATCAGGGCCCTTGACGGCATTGCCCTTTTACTCGAGAAGGGCGAGATCGTGACCGTGCTCGGGGCCAACGGCGCCGGCAAATCGACCCTGCTGCAGGCCGTATCCGGACTGGTACCCATCGGGGAGGGCTCCATTGTCTTAAGTGGTGAGACCCTCAACAAGTTGCCCGCCTATGCGATCGTCCGCAAAGGCATCTCGCTTGCGCCCGAAGGCCGCCGGGTGTTCCCCACACTCACCGTGGAGGAAAACCTCAATCTGGGGGCGTACACGCGCCAGGGAGAAAAGGCCGAGGTAGCGCAGGCCAAGGACAGGGTCTTTACCCTCTTCCCCATTCTGAAAGAACGCAAACGGCAGCTGGCCGGCACGCTTTCCGGCGGCGAGCAGCAGATGCTGGCCATCGGCCGGGCGCTCATGAGCGCTCCTAAGGTCCTGCTCTTAGACGAACCGTCACTCGGCCTGGCCCCCATCCTCGTCAAGCAGATCTTCGACATCATCGCCGCGATCAATGCGCAGGGCACGACCATCCTCTTGGTCGAGCAGAATGCCCACAAGGCCCTGACAATCGCCTCACGGGGCTATGTGCTTGAAAACGGCCGCATTGCCGCCTCGGGTCTATCCCACGATCTGAAGTCCGACCCCAAGATCCGCGAGGCCTACCTGGGCGGTTCCGCCTTCAAGAAAAAACAGGCGCAGTAATCCTTCGCGCGCATGCAACGTGCGTCAATTCGTTTATCCTGACGAATTACAATTCGGTGCATCCATACACCTTACCCTTCAGGCGTAGCTTCCGGAACGTCCACTTTGGCTACCCTGCCAAAGCGTCATGGTGCCCCGTGCCCTATGGACGCGCTATTTTTCCTGGGAAGACTTATCGATGTCTATGATGGTGTGTCCGCCGGGGAAAGATTTGGTCTCGGTCGGATCGAGGTGGTCCATCTTGCGGATGATGTCGCGGATCTTGCGTGATTCGACCAGCACGCTTTTGGCCATCTCTTTGATGGTCTTGTCTTCGGTCGAACGGATGATATCGTTGGTCTTGCCCATGAGCACGGTCAGAGGCTGGAAGACCTCATGCGACATGGTGCGCGCCAGTTCCATGATAAGATCGAACTGCTTGAGATGGTCGCGTTCATCACGCAGCTGGATGAAGTCGAAGGCCCGTTTGACCGTCAGCTTGAGCAGATCCGGGCCGAAGGGTTTGATAATATAATCGTAGGCCCCCAGCCTGAGCGCGATGATGACGCTGTCGATGCTGGCATAGCCGGTGAGCACGATGATCAGGCTCTCTTTATGGCGTTTGCGGATAAAATCGATAATGCCGAATCCGTCGATATCGGGCATGCGCAGGTCGGTGATCACCACCGGAAACTCCTGCTCGGTCAGGATGCGCACTCCCTGTTCACCGCCGACGGCCTTGACGACCTCGATGCCCTCCTCGGCCAGGATGTCCTCCACCAGGCAGCAGTCGCCTTCGTCATCATCGATGACGATCACCCTCTTGTCCTGAGCTTGCGGGGTTTCATCCAGCATAAAATATCAATAAATAACCTCGTTCAAATTAGCAAGGCAAATCCTGTCCACCTTGGACGCAGCGCTTGCGACGGGCGCCGTCACCTGTGATGCAATGATCTTGCTTAAGGCTTACCAAACCTAGAAAAGATCCAGGGGGAAATTCTCGTACGTGGGATTTTCCCCCTTGAGATGGAACTTCTTAGTGGTCGTTCTTGGTGAGGGTTAAGTTGCCCAGATACGCATGGACCATGGCCACTACCGGTGACGCCGCTTGACTGTGTTGGTCGTTGTATTCCACCACGAAGCGTTCCCCGGCAAAATAGATCACCACCGGCCTCACGTTTTCCCACTTCCCTGTGCATTGCTCATTAATCTCGCTGAGTGTCATATCCCTTGACCCCTTTTTATCCGTCGCTATGAAATCCTATCGGTTAATTTCAAAAAGCCTTAATACAGCACAGGTAAGCTTATCAGGGATTCTTTTTAATCTTTTCTTTCAGCTCGGAGAGCAGGTTCAGGGCTTCCAGGGGGGTCATGCGGGTCAGATCCAGTTCGGAGAGCGTCCGGATAACGGGATGCTCGGTCGTCGGGGCATCATCCTCGAAAAGGCTGGTCTGGAGAGGGGCCTCCGTCTTGGTCCCCACGGTTCTGGCCTTGCGGTCGACCGAGGCAAGCACCTGACGGGCGGTATGGATGACCTCTTCGGGAATACCGGCCAACTTGGCCACATGGATGCCGTAGCTCTTGCCGATGGCGCCGCGTCTGACCTCGCGCAGGAACACCACCTCGCGGTCGCTGTCGTCCACCGCCATGTGGAAGTTTTTGACGCCCTTGCGCCGGCGGGCCAGATCGGCCAGCTCATGATAGTGCGTGGCGAAGAAGGTGCGCGCCCGGCGTTCATCCAGGCATTCGGCCACGGCCCAGGCCAGCGACATGCCGTCATAGGTGGACGTGCCGCGGCCGATCTCATCCAGGACGATCACGCTCGATGCCGTGGCATTATGAAGGATATCGGCCGTCTCACTCATCTCCATCATGAAGGTGCTCTGGCCGGCCGACAGGTTGTCCAGTGCGCCGATGCGGGTGAAGATGCGGTCCGCCACCCCGATGCGGGCCTGAGCGGCCGGCACGAACGAGCCCATCTGGGCCAGAATCAGCACCAGCGCAATCTGCCGCATATAGGTCGATTTCCCGGCCATGTTCGGGCCGGTGATGATATGCACGCTGTCCGTATCCGGTTCGAAACGGCAGTCGTTGGGCACGAACTGACCCGGTTTAAGCACCTTCTCCACCACCGGATGCCGTCCGCCCTTGATCTCGATGCCGCGTCCGCCGTCCACCAGCGGCCTTGCGTAGTCGTTCTGCAAGGCCAGCCATGCCAGGGCAGCGAGCACATCCAGCACGATCAGGTCTTCCACCGTGGCCTTGATGGATTCCGCCGCCTTGACGATATCGTCCCGCAGCGCTTTGAACAGGCGCGCTTCGATGGCCGCGATGGCCTCCTGGGCGCCTAAGAGCTTGGCCTCGTATTCCTTGAGCTCGGGCGTGATGAAACGTTCGGCGCCCACCAGCGTCTGCTTGCGGATATAGTGCTCGGGCACCTTGGCGGCATGGGCCTTGGTCACCTCGATATAGTACCCGAAGACTCTGTTATAGCTGATGCGCAGCGTGGATATACCGGTAGCCCGGCGTTCGGAGGCCTCGAGCCGGGCCATGAAGGCGCGCGAGTCCTTGCGGATGGAGCGGAACTCATCCAGCTCGGCATCCACGCCGTCTAAGATGAATCCGCCCTCGCTTATTTTCAAGGGCGGATCGGGCACGAGCGTGGCGCTGATCCTTTCCGAGACGGCCTCCAGGGGGTCAAGGTGCAACCCTTTGAGCATCTGTGCTCGCAATGTCCGGCAGAGCGCCCGCAGAGGCGGCACCTGTTCGAGGCCCTGCCCAAGCGCCACCAGGTCCCGCGGCCCGGCGCGCTCGGCGATGATGCGGCCCAGGATGCGTTCCAGATCATAGACGCCCTTTAAACCGGTACGGATCTCGCTTAAAGGTCCGGCGTTCTCTTTGAGCTCGGCCACGGCATCCAGGCGCGCGTTTATGGCCTCGATGTCCATGAGCGGGAACGAGAGCCAATCGGCCAGACGCCTGCCCCCCATTGTAGTCACGGTCTGGTCGATAAGGCTGAAGAGGCTGCCTTCTTTCGCGCCGCCCAAGGTCTCGAACAGTTCCAGGTTGCGGCTGGTGTGCATACCTAAGAGCATGAAGCGTCCGGGATTGTAAAACCGTAACCGTGTGATGCCACTCAGGGCGGCCTTCTGCTTGTCCTTCACATACACAAGCGCCATGGCGGCCGCGATGGTCGCCGGGCTCTGATCCGTGAGGCCCAATCCTCTGACGCCGACCGTCTTGAAATGCCCGGACAGGATCTCCTGGGCCTTAAGCTGCTCAGGCGCTCCGCAGAGCGTGACGAAGAAGCCTTCCGGCGCCAGTCCTTCGGCGGGGGTAATGATCTCGCTGGGGGCCACGCGGTCGATCTCGGCATGGAAGTCGTTTATGCCCTTAAGCTCGGTGACCCGGAAATCACCGGTCGTGATATCGATGAACGCCAGACCATAGACAGCTTGGCGCTCGTTCTTGCATACCGCCATCAGGTAGTTGGGTTTACGGCCTTCGAGCTGGGCATCTTCGGCAATGAGACCGGGAGTGATTACCTGAACCACCTCGCGCGGCACCAGGCCTTTGCCGTTCATCTCGCCCTGCTCGCAGACCGCCACCTTCCGACCGGCCTTGATCAGCCGGGCGATATAGCCTTGGGCGCTGTGAAACGGCACCCCGCACATGGGCACGGCATCTTCCTTGCCCTTGTCCCGCGTGGTCAGGGCAATACCCAGGATCGGCGCGGCCTCAAGGGCGTCCGGACCGAACATCTCATAGAAATCGCCCATGCGGTAAAACAGTATGGCATCCGGGTACCCCGCCTTGATCGCGAGATACTGCTGCATCATGGGCGTGAGTTTGGGTGTGTTCATGAGGCGCGATATTATCGCAAGTCGGGAGTAAAATCCAGGCACAGGGGCACAAAGTTTTAAAACCTGTTTGTTTTCTCTTTATGCCTCTATGCCTTTGTGCCTCTGTGCCTGCTTTTTTAAAACAGCTTCATCGCCGCGGTGATATATTCCCAGGCGTTGCGCATGGGCTCCTGGAGGAAAAAAGGCATGAGTTTGATGATGAAGATCATGAAGATCAGACCCATGGAGATCATGATAGGGAAGCTGACGATAAAGATGTTCATCTGGGGGATGGATCGCGAGATAAGACCCAAGGCGACGTTGATCAACAAGAGCGCCCCCAGGACCGGCGCCGCGAGCTTCAGGCCGATAACGAACATGCCGGTGGAATAAGTCAATGCCGCCTGGTAAAAACCCGGCCGGGGCAACCCCATGCCGATGGGCGCCATGGTGAAGCTTTCCTGAATGGCCTTGATGAACATATGATGTCCATCCATGATGATGAAGAGCAGGAACGCGATAATATAGAGAAAGTTGGCCGTCACCGGGGCCTCGGTGCCGGTCATGGGGTCGATCACATTGACGATGGCGAACCCCATGGAAAAGCCCATGAGCTCCCCGGCGATCTGCACCCCGGCGAAGATCACCTGTACGGCCAGGCCGATGCTGATGCCCAGCAATACTTCATGGAGCATATACATCAGGAGTGTTAGGAGATTGAGCCTCTGAATATCGATCGCCAGGGGCGGGATCACCGGCAGGATGATCAGGCTCAGGAACAACGCGATAATGGTCGCAAGGCGCCTGGGCATAATCTCGGCCCCGAAAAACGGCACCAGGGAAAAGACCACCGCGATGCGGATGAACACGAACACCAGGGGGAGCAGGTCTTTCCAGACCAGGTTGATGAGATCATTCATCTCGTGAGCATGGGTATCATCTGAAAGAGATTGATGGTGTAGGTGCTGAGCTTCTCGATGATCCAGGGCATGGCGAAGATCAATGACAGGAAAACCACCACGATCTTGGGCACGAACGTAAGCGTCATTTCCTGGATCTGTGTTACGGCCGAGAATATGCTGATGGCTACACCGACCGCCAAACCGCACAGCAGCGTCGGCGCGCTGACGATCAATGTCAGCGCCACGGCATTGGACATGATGGTGGTAAGAGTCTCGGATGTCATGGAATCCTCCCTAGTTTTATGGGTGTATGATTACAATAAGGTCTCGTCTGTCGTATGCACATTGAGTAACCTCGGCCTTATTCAGCATCTCGGCAGCTTCTCCACTCCCCCACCGGCCCCGTGTCATCCAAAACCTTTGATCAGGGAATCCACCAGCAGCCCCCACCCATCCACCAGCACGAAGAGCATGATCTTGAAGGGCAATGCGATCATAACCGGCGGCAGCATCATCATGCCCATGGATAAAAGGATGGATGCCACCACCATATCGATAATGAGGAACGGCAGGAACAGGATGAAACCGATCTGGAAGGCGGTCTTGAGCTCACTGATCATGAAGGCCGGGATCAGGGCCCGCGTTGGAACCTCATCACGGTTGAGCGGTTTCTTCTGTTTGAGGATACCCAGGAACAAGGCCAGGTCGCTCTGGCGGGTCTGTTTGAACATGAAATCTCGTAGAGGGGCTTCGGCCGTATGCAGGGCCTGATCGAAGGTGATGCTCCCGGCTTGATAGGGCTTCAGCGCCTCCTCATTGATACGATCAAAGGTCGGACCCATGATGAATAGGGTCATGAAGATCGCCAGGGCCGTCAATACCTGCATGGGCGGCATCTGCTGCGTGCCCAGCGCCTGTCTGAGGAAGCCGAAGACCACGATGATGCGGGTAAAGGAGGTCATCATGAACATGATGGACGGCGCCAGGGCCAGGATCGTCAGGATAAAGAGGATCTGCAGAGCGCCCACCACGTCCTTGGGCTCACTGACGGTTTTCAGGCCCAGACTGACACTGGGGATGGTGACATCCGCGGCCGAGAGCAGCACCGGCACGAGGCAGGCCGCGATACCAATGAGCACGATCTTGATCATGAAGGCGGCCTTGATGCCGCGCATGAACTCAAGCATCGCCGGATGACCGCCTGCCGGCGGCGTACCAACCGCTTCTTGCCGGTAACCGTCAGAGGGGTGCCGCGTCCGTTCCCGGCTCAGCATGGCGATGAAAATATAACCGCTCTTCATGCCCCGCCCCGCCGGTCATCCAGTTGTGTGCCCATGGCCTTCTCAAAGCTGTCCTCTCCCAGGTCCTTGACCAGGGTGACCTGATCCTGGGTCACGCCTAAGAGCAGGAGGTTTTTCCCGACGCGCACCAGTGCCAGACCGGCCTTGGGGCCTAAAGGCACCCGGCCCACGATGTCCAGACCCGAGGTTTTCCGTATGCGGGCGGCCGGACCGTAGGTCTTGAGCGCCCAGGCAAACGCCGCCAGAACGGCGATAAAGAGGACCGCCACGCCGAAGCTCTTCATTCCGAGATCCGACGCCGGCTGTCCCGCGGCCAGAAGGGTCCCCGGGCACAGGATCAGCAGAGCGATCAGGGTGAAGACGTATTTCATCCGAGCCTCTTCACACGCTCCAGAGGGCTGACGATGTCCGTGATGCGGATACCGAACTTTTCGCCCACTACGACTACCTCGCCGCGCGCGATCAGTTTCTGGTTGACGTAAATATCCAGCGGTTCTCCGGCCAGGCGGTTGAGCTCGATGATCGATCCTTGTCCGATCTGCAACAGGTCGTTGATCAGCATCTTGGCCCGGCCGATTTCGACCGTCACCTCCAGGGGGATGTCCAGGATAAAATCGAGTTCCCTGGCCGGCGCCGCGGCCCCACCTTTCTTGAGTTCCTCGAACTTGGGTTCGGCTAACGAAGAGCCGCCCCCGGTTTCCTCGGCCTCCAAGGCCTTGGCCCACTCTTCGGCCAGAAGATCCTGATCGTTCGTCGAACCCTTGGTTCCTTCCGGGGCGTTCCCACTCGTCAAGGCATCGGCCTCGTTCGCGCCTTCCGTTATTCCCAGTTCCTCTAAAAGCTTTTCCTGATCACCCATACGCCCCTCCCTAATATACTTCTCGCTCTACGACGCGTCTGATTTCCACCGCCATGTTGTCCTTTACCCTGCCCGGCTGGGCAAAATACTTGGGCAGACCCTGTACGGTCACGAGCAGCGCATCACCCACATCCTTTTCCAAAACGATCACGTCGCCGCTCTTCAAGGACGACAGGTCGCGCCCGGTGATGCTGGCCGTTCCGAGTTCCACGGAGATCTCCACCGGCACGGTCATGAGTTCCTGCTTGAACCGGTTGAGCCAGTTCGTGTCCACGCTCACCTTTTCTTCGGAGTGGAAGCTCGCGTACAGGCGGTCCCTGATCGGCTCAATCAGCATGTAGGGAACGCACAACATCAGATTCCCGGTCACCTCTTCCATCTCGACCTCGAACTGCACCACGATGAGGACATCCTCGTTGGGGATGATTCCGGCGAATTGAGGATTCATCTCCGAACGCAGGTAGGAGAAGTCCAGTTCGTATACAGGCTGCCAGGCGTTGCTCCATTCGCGAATGACCCCGCCGACCACCTTTTGCAGCATTTTCTGTTCGATAGCCGTGAACTCACGACCTTCGATCTTCATCCCGCCCTTGCCGCGTCCGCCGAAAAAGCTATCCACCAGGGCGAAGACCAGTTTGGTCTCCAACACCACCAAGGCGTTACCGCGCAATGGTTCGATATGGACGACATGGATGCTGGACGGCACCGGCAGCGAACGCATGAAGTTTCCGAACTTCAAGGTATCGAGCGATACCGTGGTCACGTCCACCATGCGCCTGAGCATGTTGGATATGGCCGTGCGGAAGAAGCGCGCGAAGCGGTCGTTGATGGCGTCCAGGGTCGGCATCCGGCCGCGGATGACCTTGTCCTGGGCCGTGAAATCGAACTTGCTTGCGCCCTCCCCTTCATCCATCCGGGCTTGGGCGGCGGTTTCGGTTTCAATCTCACCGCCGACTACCCCTTTTAATAGGGCGTCTACCTCTTCCTGGCTGAGGATCTGTCCCATACATACTCCTTATTGGACCACGAATTCGGTAAAAAATACCCGCGTGACCTGGCCACCCTCCAAATTCTTGTTGATCCGTTCGAGAATGGCCTTCTTCAACTCGCGTTTGCCTGGTTCCGTGGATATGTCCTCAAAGGACTTGCTCGACAAAAGGCTGATAATGTCGTCACGGATCATGGGCATCTTCTGATCCAACTCGGCTCCAAGCTCGGCGGAGCTCAATTCCAGCTGCATGACCGCCTTGAGGTAGCGCGTGCCCTGTGCATCGGTCAGGTTGACGATGAAGGGATCGAGATTCTTATTGGCCCCCGCGGCACCCTTCTTACCTTCGGAGTTTTCGGTCGTGGCCTGTTTGCTTCCGCCGTGTCCTGACTTGCCCATAAAAAGAAAATAGGCTGTTCCGGCACCGCCCAAGAGCAGTACCACGACCACGCCGATGATGATGAACAGCTTGGGCGAGCGCTTCTTTTTCTGTTCAGCCTGAGGTTCTTGCTTTTCTTTCTCTTCTTCGCGTTCGCGTGCCATATATCCTCCTATTTCTCTTATCTTAGAGACGATCTTTGAGCAGCACGACCTCTACCCGCCGATTTTTGGCGCGCCCGGCGAGCGTATCGTCGGGCATGCGGGGCAGGAAAGGTCCATATCCGGCCAGAGAGAAGCGCCGCGGGCTCATGTCCGCGGCATAGACAAAGGCGTCGAGCACCCCCTGCGCGCGTGCCAGTGAGAGCATCACATTCGCCTGTCTATCGCCGGTACTATCCGTGTGACCCTCCACCGAGATCTTGTATCCGCTGTGCTTGAGCACCTTGGCGATTGCGGCCAGAACCGATTCCATCCCGGGCTTCAAACGGGCCGATCCCGAATCGAAGAACAGGTCGGAATTGAGCGCGATGGCAATGCCGCGGGGGGTCTGCCGGATATCGTAATAGTCATTGGCTCCCGTCTGGGGGTCAATAGCGTACTGGGGCGCGACGCTGGCGTTTAAGGCCTTGGTTAAGGTCGCCAGGTCAACGGTTTTGAGCATATTGGTGTTCACTTCCGAGGGCAGCGAACGCAGATTCTGGCTGCCGGGAAATTCCAGAACCCCGAACCCCTGGTTCAAGAACCCGAAGGCCTCCTTGAAGGCCTTGTCATCCATCGACGACATGGATAAGAGCAACACAAAGAAGGTCATCAGCATGTAACTGAGGTCCGTCAGGGTGAGCATCCAGCCGTCACGCCGGGGCAGATGCACGTATTTGATCGACTTGTCGCGGGCGGCCATCACTGCTCCTCGAACTTAAACTCGAAGCCCTTGTATTTGAAGGCCTTGACCGTGGGCTGGGTCTTAGGCGTTAAGACCGTAAGCTCCTTTTGCGCCGTGCCGCTTAAGCTGCCGGCCAACGTGATCTCGATGCGATCGTTCAAGTGCCGGCCGGCCTCGTTGTCATTGGAGGTAATGGGGTTCTGGGAACCCATTCCATAGATGCTCATGCGCTGGTACCGTACGCCTTTGCTCGCCAGGTATTGCATGACGGCCAAGGCTCTGGCCGAGGAATAGGCCCAGTTCGAATAGTAGGGCGCGTCTTCGATCGGCCGCGAATCCGTATAGGCGCTTAAGATGATACGGTTGTCCAGATCCTTGATGATTCCGGATATATTCTCCAGATGGCGCAAGCCGGCGGGATTAAACCGGTCGGTGCGGCCTTCGAAGAGTACGTCGCCACGCAGTGTGATGGTGATCCCCTGCGCGTTCTTTGTCACCCCGGTGCCGTCTAAGGGACCGCTGCGGGCCATCAGCATGCGCAGTTTGCCCACATCCAATTGCGTGGGCATAATGGGCGCGACATCCGGGGCCACATCGCGACCGATCTCATTCTGGAAGGGACTCTTGCCGCCGGGCAGGATGCCGAAGCCGCCCATCAGCGAGGCGAATCCCATGTTCTGCTTCTGCTTGTCGGCATTGGAAAAGGATATGAGCGCCACAAAGAAGGTCAGCAGCAGCAGATTCATGGTGTACTGCATGGTGACGTTGGCATTCCGCTTGGGATGAACATAGACAACCTTCTTGCGCATGCTATTCCGTATCCTTACTTGAAGCGCCTTCGCGCATCTCGGGCGAAAGGTAGGCGTGCAGCTTGCGTTCCACCACCCGCGGGTTGTCGCCGGCCGATATGGACATGATGCCCTCGATGATCATGCCCTTAAGCAGGGTTTCTTCCACCGACCGGGCCGTCAGCTTGCCGGCCATGGGCAAGGCCAGCAGGTTGGCGATAAAGGCGCCGTAAAAGGTCGTCATCAACGCCACGGCCATGGCCGGCCCGATGGAGGAGGGATCGCTCATGGACTGGAGCATCTGCACCAGACCGACCAAGGTGCCGATCATGCCGATGGCCGGCGCGAATTGACCAATGGAAGATAAGACATCCGTGCCGCGTCGATGACGCTGTTCGATATGCTCGATCTCGCTTTCCAGGATATCCCGGATGGACTGTGGCTCCAGGCCGTCGATAACCAGCTCCAGACCTTGCCGGAAGAAGGGGTCATTCAGATCGGCGGCCGCTGCTTCGAGGGCCAGGATGCCTTCACGCCGCGCCTTGGTGGCGAACTCGACAAAGGTGGGGATCAGGTGCTGCGGTTCATACCGGTGCGGGAAAAAGGCGTTACGCACCACCCCGAACAGGCCGAACACGTCCCGTAAGGGATAACTGATCAGGATGACCCCGATCGTGCCGCCGAAGACGATGAAGGCGCTGGGGGTATCCCAGAACAGTTTGAGCGGGCTGCCGATCATGATCCCGTAGAGGATCATGCCGAATGCAACCACTATTCCTATCAGTGTAGCTATATCCATACCTACCCCTGCTCAGCAAGTTAGCTAAAGCAAAGCAAGGGCCATGCCACAGCGCGGGATGAGCCTAAATACTGATATTTCCTTATTCTACAGGTTGATCGCCGCCGCCGGGCACAGAGGTTATGTCCATAATATTGACGCTATTGCGGTCAGGGACGCCAGAATGTCTGACCACCTTATAAAAAGAAAAACGCATACCCCCTTGAAAAGACCGATGCCTTCATTTCAGGGGGTATGCGTTTATTTATGCACTACCTTACCGTACGATGTTGATAAGCTCCTGCAGCAGGGTATCGACCGTGGTGATGATGCGCGAGTTGGCCTGGAAGCCGCGCTGGGTGGTAATCATGCGCACGAACTCGCTCGCCAGGTCCACGTTGGACTGCTCCAGTGAGTTGGGCGAGATCGATCCGAGGCCGTTCAGACCGGGATGATCGGTCAGGGCCGGACCGGAAGCGCGCGTGGACGACCAGAGGTTGCCGCCGACCTTGTTCAGACCCTGCTCGTTGTTGAACTTGGCCAGGGCCACGCGGTTGAGGTAGATGATCTGGCCGTTGGAATACTGACCCGTAAGGATACCATCCGTATCGACCGACAGGCTCTGGAGGAAACCCGTGCCGTAGCCGTCCTGGGACTGATAGACCGTGGTCGAGGCCGATGAATACTGGGTGGATATCGTGGCCTGGGGCTCCTCGGCATAGAAGGTCGCCGCCATATGAGCGGCATCGGCCCCCGTGATGTCGTCCACCGTCTGGGCGCCGGTGCCCCATCCGGCATTGCCGGAGGTATAGTCGCTGTTGCGCAGGCCCTGCTCTAGGGCGATGGTCTGGGTGACCCCGGCGCCCACGAACTCGGCGTCGAACTGCGGATACCCGTCTTCCGAGAAGGTGGCCAGGGTCCAGCTCGCGTTATCGTCAGGGTCGCCGGCGCCGTCATAGACATAGGCCGACATGCCGGTCAGGGCACCGTTGCTCTGGTCATAGATCATGGTGCCGCGCATGAGGATGCCTTTGGATTCCGCGGCGGCAAACGCCGTGCGCATGTCGGTGTCCGGGTCGCAGGTGACAACATACTCCCAGGAGTTCTCCAGATCGCTCAAACCGGCGTCATATTCGCTGGCCGTTGACCCGCCGCACTTGTCGAAGTAGATGGTCAGGTCGTGGGAGTTGCCCAGGGCGTCATAGACGCGCACCGAGGTCTGATAGGCATAGGCCGTATCGCCGATGGGTTGATCCGGGTTGGTCATGCCCTGCCAGGCGCCGAAGAGGCTGCCGATGTTGGACTCCTCCGTGGAGTCGAGGTTGGTGATGGAGGTCACGCTCTCGGTGGGCTCCGGCGGCGAGGTGAAGTCCGTCAGCAGGATATCGCCGATGGTGCCGACATCGTTGCCGTTCTCATCGAGCTGCCAGCCCTGCACGATATAGCCGGCCGGGTTGACGAAATACCCGTCCTGATTGAAGCTGAACTGACCGGCGCGCGAATAGTAGTTGGTATCGGTGCCGTTCTGCCGGAGGATGAAATACCCGGCGCCGCCGATGGCCAGGTCCGTGGCGCTCGTGGTGGACTCGAACGAACCCTGCTGGAACAGGGTATCAATTGAGCTCATGGCCGTACCGCGGCCGATCTGGTCCGTGCCCGAGGCCGTGGCGATCGACTGGGACAGCACGTCCTGGAAGGTAGTGCGGCTGGCCTTGAAACCGATGGTGTTGACGTTGGAGATGTTGTCGCCGATCACGTTCATGGCCGTGCTGTTGGTGTTGAGTCCGCTGATCCCTGAATACAATGAGCTCGTGATTCCCATGTTTTCCTCCTTGGGTTATTGATCAGTATATCTTTTCCACATCCGATATCGCGACTTCTTTATCGCCGATGATCAGATAGGTTGTGCCGTTGTCATAGCGCACGCCGGTGACCGTGCCCGAGGCATAGGTCGTGGCCGATACGGCATCGCCGTCTACGTCATAGGCGTTGACGTAGTAGGTATAGTTCCCGCTGTCGCAGGTGTTGCCGTCATCGTCCCGGCCGTCCCAGGCAATGGTGTTGTTCCCGGCTGACGCGGCGCCGCTCTCGATCGTGCGCACCTTCTTCCCGTCCTCATCCCAGATGCTCACCCTCACCGTGGTGGCCTTATCCTCCAGGGAATATCCGAGTTCCACGGCGTTGCCGCCATACTCGACGGTGTTTCCGTTGGCGTTGACCGTCTTGCCGATGAAGGAAAGTGCCTGGATATTGTTCAACGAGGACTGGATCACGGCCATCGCTTCCAAGGTAACGTTCATATTCTCCATGGCCTCGAGCTGGCTGAACTGGGCCAACTGGGCCGTGAACTCGGTATTGTCCATGGGGTTCAAGGGGTCCTGATACTGGAGTTGCGTGACCAGGAGCTGCATGAACGAGTCCTTGCCCAGCGTGCCGCCCGCCGCGGTGCTGGAGGTCGTTGTTGATGACGAACTCGATGATGAAATATTGGCTAAAATGCTGTCTACGTTACTGCCCG
>JBDKSM010000218.1:0-27628 GCA_039680665.1 Syntrophaceae bacterium
AGTTTGGCCGGGATGACATGCGTGCCCTCCTCGATGGGCACACCGGTATCATAAACCCAGCCGTTCTTGGGTTTGACCGGGAAGTACAGGGCGGCTGACTTGTGCTTGTACCAGTCGCAATAATAGATATGCTCGGGGTCCATGACCCAGCCTACGGTGGTCGCGATATTGTTCCAGTGTTCGAGCCAGACCTGGCCGGCATCGGTCGGTACCGCCAATGGGTCGCCGGCCAGCACGGGTGTCATGATAGTGAGCAAATCGGTCAAGACCAGCCAGGCGGCCATGAATTCAAAATCCATATTGCCGCCGTGCGCCACGACGATGCGATAGGGATCGCTCATGGGCACGAAGGGGAAGAGGGCCTTCAGGTGCGTGGGTACGCCCGCTGAATTCCGTTCGCACAATCCGGCCGCCAGGAACTGGGTGATGCCCAGGTAGGATGGGCCGTACATGCCGATCTTGCCGTCGGACCACGGCTGGGACGGGATGAAATGGTCCACCACATAGGCCACGTCGTGGTGCTCGGCCGGGCCGAAGGCCGACCAACTGCCCTCCGATGAGCCGCTGCCGCGGATGTCGAAGCAGAAGACGTTGTAGCCGTGCACGAGGAAATGCATGCCCAACAGGATGGTGATCTCGCGGCGGTAGCAGGTGGAGATCAGGATGGTCGTGCGCGGGGTATTGTCCGACGGGTCCAAGGTCGGCTTTAAAAGCGTGCCCCACAGAGTGACTGCGGGCATGACCTCAGGTAAGCCCAGGTTGTTGATGCGGGTCTTTTGCGGGACATTGATGGGCACGTTGATCTCTACCGTCACGTTCTTGATTCCCAGACCCTGGATGGCGGATTTCAAGACAACGGCTTCCGTGTCGGCGAGCGCGCCTGCCGCAATGACTCCGGGGGAAAAAATGAGGCAGGTTAAAAAAATGGAAAAAACGAGAACGGGTCTTCGCATACCTTCCTCCTAGGTGCTTGGCTTCTGACTGAATGCCATTTGTGGAACAATTAATTGCAGTACAATAGAGTTAACAATAACGAGAACCCCCTATGGTGTCAAGAGAATCTCCACAGAGAATTTCATGCGGAACAGGGTGCGTGCGGCAAGGCCGACCAGGTTAGGAGATGCGTTCCACCGAAAAATAAAAGGTGTTGATGGCAATAGAACCCAGTCGATATACCCCTCGGCCCAGGTAAAAGCCGGGACGGAGCGTTTTTAGCTCATCGTTTAAGCCTTTGAGCCAGAAAGGGTTGCCCGGACGATTATAGTTGATCCTCAGCACCTGCTGGCCGTCGCCCAAAATGGACTGCGCATCCTCGGTAATGAAGTCGCCGATCCTGATCCGGCCCAGGAACTCATTGTATCCGCCGCCATTTACCGCCACATCGTCAGGGAAAAATTTGCAATGCGAAAAGAAACGGATATCGGGCAGGATGCCCGTCACCAAGCGGACGACGTAGTAGCCCTTGAGCTCCGTGGACGCCGGTGTCGTACCCGCCGCAAAGGCCTCCTTGAGGCTGTGATAACCGAGCCAGTGCATAATCCTGACCTCCTTTCAGCAATACAAGGTCTTTACTGTTTCACTTCAGGATATCATTCCAAGGCGCCCAGGACCTTGGGCACCGTATCCTCCGGGCTGATCTTGTAAAAGGCCCCTCGGATTATTCCCTGCTCATCGATGAGAAAGGCCGAGCGGATAATGCCCTCGACCTTCTTTCCGTACATGGTCTTTGCGCCCCAGGCGCCGTAGGCCTTGGCGGTTTCTCGATCGGCATCGGAGAGCAGGGTGAAATTGAGCCCCTGTTTGTCGGAGAATTTCTTCAGAGATGCCGGGCTGTCGGGGCTGATGCCGATCGCCTGCACTCCATGGCTTTTCAGTTCCGGCATCGCGTCTCTGACCGAGACGGCCTGTCTGGTTCAACCCCCTGTCCCGGCCTTGGCATAGAAATAGAGCAGCAGCTTGGAGCCCTTGAAATCCTTAAGACTGACCTGCCGCCCGTCCTGATCGGGCAGGTTGAAGTCCGGGGCCCGGTCGCCTGGTTTGAGCCGTGCCATGGCAAATACCTCCTCTCTCCGGGGATGGCTTGCATTATAAACGAAAGAGAGATCGTTGTCATGCTTAGAGGCTTAATCTATATAATAACATGCTTGACTGGCGGGAGGCGTTCAGATATATAACCAAATAGTTAAACTAAATGGTTGGTTAAGGAGTCGTTATGTCCCAACCCAGGCACGATAAAAGGGATGAAAGCCGTGAGCGCATCATCCAGGCCGCCAAGGACGTATTCGCCGAACAAGGCTTTGCCGGCGCCCGGGTGGACGAGATCGCCCGGCGCGCCCAAATCAACAAGGCCGCCCTGTATTACCACATCGGCGATAAACAGGCCCTGTATGCCGAGGTGCTGCACGATGTGATCGGGACCACGGCCGAGCGGCTCTCCAAGGATATCGCCACGCAAACCGACCCCGAAGATAAGTTGAGGGCCTATATCCGAAGCTTTGCCGCCGCCCTCGACGCCAACCCCCAGATGCCCCGCATCATCATGCGCGAGATCGCCTCGGGCGGGGTGAACCTGCCTCAGGTTTTTTATGATGACCTGGCGCTGATCCTTAAAACGGTTGTGGGCATTATCGATGAAGGCGCCAAGGCCGGGGCCTTTGTAAGGACCATCCCGGTGCTGGTCCACACCATGACCTTGGGCGCCCTGATCTTCTCCAAGGTAATCGGCCCCATGATCTTGGCGCATCCCAGTATCAGGGGGGTGGTCAAGGATATCGACGATGATTTCCTGGCCCGCGGCAACGCGGAGATTGAGCGTTTGGTCCTGAGGGCCATCAAACAAACATGATCTTTTAGGAGGTAGCCATGCGTGCGGTTTTGAATATTACCCTGAAAACCCTTGCTTTCATGCTCGCCCTGGCCGGACCGCTCTGGTCGGCGCAGCCCGCTGAGATCCTGACGCTGGATGAGAGCATCGCCATTGCCACGCGGCAGAGTTTGGGCATCTTGAGCGCGCAGGAGGGGCTCTTGGCGGCCGAATCCCAGCGCAAGGAGGCCTTCACTGCTTTTCTGCCCAAGGTCAGCACCAGTTACACCTACACCCTCTTGAACCGCGATCCGCATTCCTATTTTCAGGGTTTCCCGCCCCTGCTGCCGGCCGGATACATCGTAGGCGGCACCCGGGACAACTACACCTGGGCCTTTGACATCAAGCAGCCGCTTTTTGCCGGCGGCGCCATTCGCGAGGGCTATGCGGCCAGCCGGCTGGGCGTGGATATCGCGGACTTTGCGACCCAGGCCCGCACGCTGGATACCATTCTGCAGGTCAAGACCGCCTATTTTTCTATTCTGAAGGCCGAGCGGGTGCTGGAAGTCGCTCGCCAGTCCGAGGCCTTGCTGCAGGCCCATCTCGATAACACTCAGGGCTTCTATGACGTGCAGATGATCGCGCGCAACGACCTGCTGCGCGCCGAGGTCGAACTGGCCAACGGCCGCAAATACGCGCTGCATTCGGCCAATGCCGTGGAAATGGCCAAGTCGCAGTTCAATATCATCCTGCGCCGTCCCATCAACACCGCGGTCGAGGTGCAGGACACCATGAACACGCTGCCGCCGTCCCCTTCCCTGGATGAATGCCTGAGCGAGGCTGAAAAGCACCGCGCCGAGATCAAGGCCGCCGACCTCATGGTCCGGCAGAGTCGGGGTGCGGTGCGCATTGCCCGGAGCGAATATTACCCGAGCTTAAACGCCGTGGGGCATTTCCAGCGCTTCGGCGATAAGCCCGATGTCACCGGTACGATCTATCAGGACAAGGAAAGCTGGTATGTCTCGGCCGCGGCCAGCTGGACCTTCTGGGAATGGGGCCGCACCAAGGACCGCGTCGATGCCGGAAAAGCGCGCGCCAACCAGATGGAGTACGCCCTGTCCAATACCCAGGATCAGGTCCGGCTTGAGGTCAAGAGCAGCTGGCTGGAGATCAAGGATGCCGAAGAACAGGTGGCCGTGACCTTTAAGGCCATTGCGCAGGCCGAAGAAAATTTCCGCATCAGTCAGGAGCGCTACAAGGAGCAGGTGGGAACCGCTACCGAGGTCCTGGACGCCCAGACCCTGCTCACCCGCGCCAAGGCCGATCATGCCAATGCCCTGGGCGATTATCAGATCGCTTACGCCAGGTTGGAACGCGCCATGGGTAGAGCGCACTTTTAAGTGACAAGGAGGGCCCCATGCGTAAACGCATAATTTTTATCGTCTTTATCCTACTGCTGGCCGGAGTGGGGGGCATGGTCTACTATGGGCAATATATGAACAAACATGCCGAGCCCTCCTATTCCGGCACCATCGAGGCCACCAACGCCAACCTGGCCTTCCAGGTGCCGGGCCGCGTTATGACGGTCAAGGCCGCTGAGGGCCAGAGCGTGACCAATGACCAGGTTTTGGCCGAGCTCGACGCCGCCGAGTTCCAGTCACGCTACGACCAGGCCCAGGCCAATCTCGACAAGGCCCTGGCGGCCAAGGAACAGCTTGAAACCGTGCTCAAAATCTCGAAGACCACTTTCCCGGCCGACGTGCAGAGAACCAGGGCCAACCTGGAGAGCGCGCGCGACGTGCTGGCCGATGCGAAAAAGGATGCGCTACGCTATGAGGAGCTCTTCCGTCGCGGGGTGGTGACCCAGAAGGAGCGCGATACCGTTAAGCTCAATTACGACAACGCCGAACGCCGGGTTGAAGAGGCCCAGACTCTTGTCGATCAGGCGAGGGCCAACTTGAAGCGCATCGCGGTCGCCGAGCAGGACATCAAGACCGCGGCCGCTCAGATCATGGCGGCCCAGGCGGCCCGCGATCAGGCTGATCTGCAGCTCGAATATACCCGCCTGCGCTCGCCCATCAGCGGCATCCTCACCAGCCGCAATGTCGAGCCGGGCGAGGTGGTGAACCCCAGCCGCGAGGTCATGACGGTTTCCGACCTCACTCATGTTGACCTCAAGATCTACGTGAACGAGACCGAGATCGCCAAGGTCAAACCGGGACAGGACGTGGACGTCAAGGTAGACACCTTCCCGGACAAGATCTATGCGGGTACCGTGGCCTATATCTCGCCCGAGGCCGAATTTACGCCCAAGATCATCCAGACCAAGAAAGAACGCGTCAAGCTGGTCTACCTGGTCAAGGTGTCCATCCCCAACCCCAAGCTGGAGCTTAAGGCGGGTCTGCCGGCCGATGCCTATCTCCGCTGACCCGTTCGTAAGCGTGGAGGCCGTGTCTCTGGCCTTCGGCCCCACCGTGGCCGTGCGGGAGGTGTCCTTGAGCGCCCGCCGGGGCTCCATCTGTGGGCTGGTAGGCTCGGACGGGGCCGGCAAATCCACCCTGCTGCGCATGATCGCCACCATGCTCAAACCGGATGAGGGCCGGATCATGGTGGACGGCATCGACGTGGCAGTACAGAAGGCAATGGTCAAGCCACTGATCGGCTACATGCCGCAGCGCTTCGGCCTGTACCAGGACTTGAGCGTGGAAGAGAACATCGATTTCTTCATGGACATCTTCGGCATCAAGGGAAGTGAGCGCCGGGCGCGTAAACAACGCTACCTCGGCTTCTCGAACCTGCTGCCGTTCCTCTCACGCCAGGCCGGCAACCTCTCGGGCGGCATGAAGCAGAAGCTGGGTCTGGCCTGCGTGCTGGTGCATGAACCGCGCCTGTTGATTCTGGATGAGCCCACCAACGGCGTCGATCCGGTCTCGCGCCAGGAATTCTGGGAGATTCTGACCGAGATGCGTAAGGACGGCATGACCATCCTGGTCTCCACCGCCTATCTGGACGAGGGCGAACGCTGCGACCTTCTGGCCCTCATGCATAAAGGGAGGATCATTAAGATTGCCACGCCGGATGAAATCAGGGCCGGTTTTCTTAACCTGGAGGAGGCCATGATCGCGGCCATCCGGGCCGTGGACGGAGAACTTGAGCATGACACCTTCCAGCGCTGACGCCATTGTCGTCAAAGACCTGGAAAAGCGCTTCGGCCAGTTCGTGGCCGTGAACAAGGTCTCGTTCAGCGTGGCCAAGGGCGAGATCTTCGGCTTCCTGGGTTCCAACGGCAGCGGCAAGTCCACCACCATCCGCATGCTGTGCGGTATCCTGACGCCCACTTCCGGCCAGGGCTTTGTGGCCGGCTACGATATCGTAGGCCAGGCCGAGGAGATCAAGCACTCAATCGGTTACATGTCCCAAAAGTTCTCGCTCTACGAAGACCTTACGCCCTTGGAGAACATCCGCTTCTATCTGGGGATCTACAGCGTACCCCAGGCGCAGTGGCGCGAGCGCACCGACTGGGTCTTGAGCATGACCCAGCTTAAGGAGGTCAGCCACCGCGTCACCAGGGAGCTGCCCCAGGGGTGGCGTCAGCGTCTGGCTTTAGGCTGCGCCATGCTCCATAAACCCGAGATCCTCTTCCTGGACGAGCCCACCTCGGGTGTTGACCCCATCACGCGCCGGCATTTCTGGACCTTCATCCGTGGCCTGGCCGATGAAGGCATGACCATCTTCGTCACCACGCATTACATGGACGAGGCCACGCACTGCGAGCGCATCGTCATGATCAATCTGGGTACGATCGTGGCCCAGGGCACCCCGACCGAGATCATCAGCCAAGCCTGTCCGGATATGCCCCAGGCGGATCTGAACATGGCCTTCATCCGCCTCATGGCCGGGAGGGCCGTATGAGCCCCCGCAGGGTCAAGGCCGTGGTCCGCAAGGAGTTCTACCACCTCATCCGCGACTTCCGCAGCCTGTACCTGGCCTTTGTCATGCCGCTCATCCTGATCCTGCTCTTCGGCTACGCCCTGAGCCTGGATGTGGACAATGTCGAGACCGTGGTCGTGGATCAGGACCATACCGATGCCAGCCGCGATTTTGTGCGCGCGCTGGATGCCAGCGCCTATTTCCATGTCGGCGCCCGGCTGGAAGATCCCCGCGGCGTGGCTGAAGAGCTTGATCACGGCCGGGCCATGCTGGCCGTGATCATCCCGCCCGACTGGGCCTCCGACATACGCGCCAACCGCGCGGCTCCCCTGCAGATCCTCTTGGACGGCAGCGACCCGAACTTCTCCAACATCACGCGCGGCTACATCACGGCCTTCACCGAAGACTATAACCAGAAGCTGCTGCTGGAGTTTCTGAACCGCAGCGGCGCCTCAACCATAGAGCCGCCGGTCGAAGGGCGGATCCGCGTGTGGTTCAACGAGGACCTGGAAAGTCGCAACTTCATCATCCCGGGCATCATTGCCGTGATCATCATGATTGCCGCGGCCATGCTGACCTCTCTGGTCATCGCGCGCGAGTATGAAAACGGCACCATGGAGACCATCAAGTCCCTGCCGCTGACGGCCGCGGAGCTGCTTTTGGGCAAGGCCATCCCCTACTTCTTCATCGCCTTGACCGACGTGCTCATCGCCGTACTCATGGGCCAGCTGCTCTTCGGCATCGTCATGAAGGCCAGCTTCTGGCTCATGATCCTGGCGTCGAGCATCTATATCCTGGTGGCGCTGGTCTTGGGGCTGTTCATCTCCACGGCCACCAAATCCCAGCTCCTGGCTAATCAGGGCGCCATCATGATCACCTTCCTGCCCTCCATGCTGCTCTCGAACTTTGTCTTTCCGGTATCCAACATGCCCAAGGTGCTCCAGGCCCTGAGCTATGTGGTGCCGGCGCGCTACTATATCGAGATCCTCTCCGGTATCTATCTGAAGAACCTTACCTTTATCCAGCTCTGGCAGGATTTCCTGGTTCTGTTCATCATGTGCGTCCTGCTGGCCTTCTTGAACCTCAAGCTCCTGAAAAAGGAGGGCCTATGAACGGCTTAAGAATCCGTGAACTGGTTCGCAAGGAGTTCATCATCCTCTTTCGGGACAAGCTCAACCGGCCGGTGGTGCTGTTTTTCCCCCTGATCCAGCTCTTCATCTTCGGCTATGTGGTCAACTACGACATAAAGCTCGTGCGCGTGGCCGTGATCGACCAAGCCCATACGCCCGAGAGTCGCGGCCTGATCCGGACCATCGAGGCCAACCCGACCTTCAGCATCACGCGCTACCCTGAAGACCAACAGGAGCTCGAGACCATGCTTTTGAAAGGCAGGGTGGACTTAGGTCTCAAGATCGGCCCGGATATGAGCAGGCGCATCCGGCAGGGGAGGAGCGCCGAGGTCCAGATTTTGGCCGACGGCAGCATGAGCAACATGGCCGCCGTGCGCATCTCCTACCTGGTTACGATCCTGGATACCTATAACCGCGCCATGATCAAGGAACTGCACCCGCAGTCGCTGGATTACGGCCGGATCGACGCGCGCATCCGCACCTGGTACAACCCCAACTCCTACAGCCAGTATTTCTTCGTGCCCGGCATCGTGGCCTTCGTGGTCATGCTCATGTCTTTGCTGCTGACCTCGATCGCCATCATCCGCGAGCGCGAGGCCGGCACCATGGAACAGCTCATCGTCACGCCCTTGAAGCCCTTCGAACTCATCCTGGGCAAGACCATCCCCTATATTATCATCTCCCTGGCCCAGATGGTCGTTGTCATTATCATCGGCAAACTGTGGTTCGGCATCCCCTTTGCCGGCAGCATGGGGCTCCTCTTTTTCGGGGCCTGTGTGTTCCTCTTGAGCACGCTGGCCATCGGGTTGTATATCTCGACCGTATCATCCACCCAGCAGCAGGCCATGATGACGACCTTCTTCTTCATTATGCCCATCTTCATGCTCTCGGGCTTCGTCTTCCCCATCGCCAACATGCCCGAGGTCATCCAGTGGCTCACCTACCTGAACCCCTTGCGCTACTTCCTGGTCATCATCCGCGGCATCTTCCTCAAAGGCGTGGGCATGGGCGTGCTCTGGCCGCAGTTCCTGGCGTTGACCATTTTGGGCAGCGTGCTTTTCACGGCCGCGACGCTGCGCTTCCATAAGCGCCTCGACTGATGCCATTCCGCATTCAAGCGCTACCGTCGTCGGCTACGTCGGGTTGCTTCTCGGAGTACGAATCTGTACACCTGCGGGCAACCCTCCTAACTTCCTCGGTATCATCTTGAATGCGGAATGGAATAGTAATATTCCTCGACAAATTGCATCACTATGTTGGCGATGAAGAATTGTACAAGTTGTTTGTCCTGTACTATAATAAGCATGACCGGGGTTGAATCAAGACAACCATGAGGACGCACTACCCCCAACAGAAAAGGAGCACACCATGCCTGAGATCTACCGGGAACTGCAGCAAAGGCTGGATACCTATTCCATCGGGTTTCCGGCCACCGCTTCGGGGATCGAGATCAAGATCCTCCAAAAACTATTTTCACCGGAAGAGGCCAAGCTTTTCCTTGCCATGAGCCCCATGGTCGAGACGCCCGAATCCGTGGCCGTCCGGACCGGGATGCCGGGCGAGGTGGCCGCCGTGCGTCTTGAAGACATGGCCGCCAGAGGTCTGCTCTTCCGGCTGAAGAAAGGGGACAGCGTGCGCTATGGGGCCATCCCGTTCGTGCACGGCTTGATAGAGTTCAAGGTCAAGCATATGGACCCTGAACTTGCAGGCCTGTTCCAGAAATACTACGACGAGGGCTTCGGTAAGTGTTTTGCACAGGTAAACGGCACCTTCCTGCGCACCATCCCGATTGCGCAGGCCATAACGCCCGAGCACCACGTGGCGGCGCTGGACGACGTGGAGAAGATCCTTCAAGGCGTCGATACGATCGTGGTCACCGAGTGCATCTGCCGCAAGGGCAAGGCCATGGTCGGCCACGCCTGCGCGGCCCCGCGCGAGGCCTGCTTCATGTTCGGGTCCATGGCGCGTTACTACCTCGACAACTCCATGGGCCGGCGGGTAACCGCGGCCGAGGCCCTTGAGCTGACACGCAAGGCCCAGGCAGCGGGCCTGGTTACGCAGCCGTCCACCTCCCAGAACCCCAACGGGATGTGCAACTGCTGCGCGGACTGCTGCGGTGTGCTGACCGCCATGAGAAATACCCCAAGGCCCGCCGAGATGGTCTACTCGAACCATTACTCCGAGGTTCTCGCCGATGATTGTATCGGTTGCGAGGAGTGCCTGGCGTGGTGCCCCATGGCCGCCATCGCCATAAGTCCGGACGGCAAGGCTTTAATCGCGCGTGAGCGCTGCATCGGTTGCGGGGTGTGCGTGCCCCGGTGCCCGGTGGGCGCCATAGCCTTGCGTGAAAAGCCCGCGCCTGAAAGAAGAGTGCTCCCGAAAAACGCCCTCGAACAGATGCTGCTCATGGCGGAAGAGCGAAAGAAGAATGTATAACGAGTACCGGTGATTCATTAGGTTTGGATCACGCTTACTCTCCGGCTCGCCCATGGATCACCGCATTCAGAATGCATACCCCGAATGAGAGAGGATGGATGGAGCTTGCGCAACCCATCGATTAAAGGCAAATGAGATGTATGAATGATGAGGGGTCTCGCTGAGCTTCACAGTTGCTACGGACTGTCCATGTAATTTAGGAATTCCACTCTTCTGCCAAGGAAACGAATGAAGTTATGACAATGGTCAGGAAGAAAGCAAAATTACTGAAATAAATGTAATGTAAAATCCGAATCATTTTGTCGTACCATCTCGTAAATATTGGCCTTAAATGCTCCTCCGCGCCATTATGTAACCATACAACACGTAAGAACAAAACTGACCGCGAAGCGACGATGTCGTGGAACAAGAACAATTCGTCATGATCGACGAATCGGACGTTTCCAAGAAACACCCGCAGGGCGTGGATCATGAATGCTCTGAGTCACAGTTCTGGCGCGCTGTACTTCACTGTATCAGATTGACAAAACCCGCGCCTTCATCTACGACAGCGATGAGAAGAAAAACCTATGGATGAGATCCGCAACTTCAGCATCATCGCCCATATCGACCACGGCAAATCGACCCTGGCCGACCGCTTGATCATGAGCACCGGGGTCTGCGACGCGCGCACCTTCAAGGACCAGATGCTCGACAACATGGACATCGAGCGCGAGCGCGGCATCACCATCAAGAGCCAGGCCATCACGTTGCCGTACACGGCCAAGGACGGCAGGACGTATCGCCTCAACCTGATCGACACCCCCGGGCACGTGGATTTCTCCTACGAGGTCTCGCGCTCGCTGGCCTCTTGCGAAGGCGTGCTGCTCTTAGTCGACGCGGCCCAGGGCGTGCAGGCCCAGACCCTGGCCAACCTGTACCTGGCCCTGGAGCACAACCTGGAGATCATCCCGGTCATCAACAAGATCGACCTGCCTTCGGCCGATATCCAGCGCTGCCTGGAGGAGATCGAGATCGAGCTGGGGCTCGATTCGGATAAAGCCTTACAATGCTCGGCCAAGGAAGGCATCGGCATCGATGAGATCCTGGAGGCCGTGGTTGAGCGCATACCGCCGCCACAGGGCGACCCAGCAGCGCCGCTGGCGGCCCTGATCTTCGATGCCCATTATGACGCCTTCCGCGGCACCATCATTAATTGTCGGATTTTTGACGGCCAGATCAAGGCCGGGGACACGATTCGCTTCATGTCCAACGACACGGTCTACCGCGTGGAAGAGGTGGGTCACTTCAAGCTCAACCGCGAGAAGCGCGAATCTTTGAACGCCGGCGAGGTGGGCTATATCATTGCCGGGGTCAAGACGGTCTCCAGCGTGGCCATCGGCGATACCATCACCAACCACGACCGGCCCTGCGACAAGCCTTTGCCGGGTTTCAAAGAGGTCAAGCCCGTGGTGTTCGCCTCGATCTACCCCATTGCCTCGGACGATTACGAGGACCTGGCCGTGGCCATGGAAAAGTACAAGCTCAACGACGCGGCCTTCATCTATGAGAAGGATTCCTCGGTGGCCTTAGGGCAGGGCTTCCGCTGCGGCTTCCTGGGGCTTTTGCACCTGGATATCGTGCAGGAGCGCCTGGAGCGCGAGTATGACCTGTCCATTATCCTGTCCGTGCCCAGCGTGCGCTACCGCTTCACGCTCAAGGACGGCAGCGTGGTGTATGTGGACAACCCCGCGCATTACCCGGGGGTGATGAAGATCGAGAAGGGGGAGGAGCCGTACATCCGTGCGGCCATGATGCTGCCGGACCGCTACCTGGGCGTGGTCATGACGCTGTGCATCGAGAAGCGCGGGGTGAACTCCAACCTGCACTACTCCAGCCCTGGCCGGGCCGAGCTGTCCTTCGAGATGCCCCTGGCCGAGGTCATCTTCGACTTCTACGACCGCTTCAAATCCGTGACCCAGGGCTACGGCTCGTTTGATTACGACTTGATCGACTACCGTGAGAGCAACCTGGTGCTTCTGGACATCCTGGTCAACGGCGAAAAGGTGGACGCGCTCTCGCAGATCGTGCACCGCGACCATGCCAGAGCCCGCGGGGTCCAGGCCTGCGACCGGCTCAAGGATGAAATCCCCCGGCAGATGTTCAAGATCGCCATCCAGGGCGCCATCGGCGGCGAGATCATCTCGCGCTCGACCGTCTCGGCCTTCCGCAAGGATGTCACGGCCAAGTGCTACGGCGGGGACATCACTCGCAAGCGCAAACTTTTGGAGAAGCAGAAAGAGGGCAAGAAGCGCATGAAGATGGTGGGGTCGGTTTCTATACCCCAGAGTGCTTTCCTGGCGGTGTTGAAATCCGACACGGATTGAAGATTCCATTCCTAAATCGAGCGATACGTTTGTCGGCTGCGTCGGGGTGCTCCTCGGAATACTATTTGTATACCTGCGTCGCCCCCTCCTGGCCTCCTCGGTCTCATCTCGATTTAGAAATGGAATCGCTCCATCGTTACTTCCGGGCTGATCAATCTACCCATAGGCTTAAAGTAATATAGAGATATGAATTATGGAAAAACCTGGTTTGTACGTGCATATTCCCTTCTGCCTTAAGAAATGCGGCTATTGTGATTTTTATTCGATCACCCAGACTAGCTTGGTCCCGGACTATGTGGAGGCCGTGAAAAGGGAAATGGGTCTGTACCGGGATGAATTTCAGGCCTTCGATACGGTCTATTTCGGCGGCGGCACGCCCTCGCTCTTAAGGCCGGAGCAGATCGCGGACCTCTTGGATGCCATCGGGAGGACATTCGCCATCCTACCCGGCGTCGAGGTCACCTGCGAGGTCAACCCGGCCGACTTGAACCGGGAAGGCCTCAAGCGCCTGCACGATCTGGGCGTGAACCGCCTTAACATCGGGGTGCAGTCATTCGACGATGAAGAGCTGGTCATGCTGGGTCGGCGCCATAACCGCATGCAGGCCGTAGCAGCCTTCGAAGACGCGTGCTCGGCAGGCTTCGAGAACATCGGCCTGGACCTGATCTACTGTCTGCCGGGACAGAGCCTGTCAATGTGGGAGGAAAACCTGAGGCAGGCTATAGACCTAAGGCCTGCACACCTCTCCTGTTACGAGCTGGAGCTTAAAACGCACACGCCTTTGGGGCAGCGTCTGGCGCGGGGTGAAATCGCCCAACCCGGCGAAGATACGCAGCGGGAGTTTTTCCTGCGCACGTCCGAAATCCTGGAGGCGGCCGGATTTATCCACTATGAGGTCTCCAACTTCGCGCTTGGGCCTGATATGGCCTCGCGCCACAACCGGAAATACTGGGACCATACGCCCTATCTCGGTCTGGGGCCGAGCGCCCATTCCTTCATGGAAAACAGGCGCTGGTGGAACCATAGCTCGCTGCCGGATTACCTGCGTGATATCAGCGCTGGGCATAGGCCCATGGCTGGCCAGGAATCGCTCAGCGAGGCGGAACTTTTTTCAGAGGCCTTGATGCTGGGCTTGCGGACCAGCGCGGGGATCGATCTGGAAGAGATCAAAAGCCGCTTCGGCCGCGACCTCCTGCAGGAGAAGGCTCAGATCCTGGAAGGGTACCGCCGCAGCGGGCTCATCATCATCGAATCCGGTTGCATCCGGCCCACCCGCGCCGGGCTGGCCGTGGCAGACGGTCTGGCGCGCCTGTAAGCGTCTGATCGATATTCCCGGTTAGGCATGAAGTAAACTAAAGACTCGTTGCCTGCCTTCCGATTGATTACAGCATAGCCGAAAGAACATCCAGGGAGGATATGATGAGAACAGAATTCAAGACATCGTTGCTGATACTTCCTTTTTTGTGCCTCTTCCTTGTGCCGGGCTGCGGCGATGACGGCAGCGAGAGAACCACGATGGATTTTTCGGACACAGGCGGCTCTGGAGATCTGTTCTATGAGGCCATGCGGGATACCACGCCGGTATATGAACCGATTTCCGTGGAAGAAGAGGCCTTACGGCTCGCGGGCTTTGTTGTCCCGGTGGAGCCCTTGATACAGACCGAGGAATGGTCCAGCGCAGAACTGCTGTACTCAGTTTATTTTACCCTGAGGGATTTCCAGAGCCCCAGGGATGAAGGCGTGGTGGACCGGTCCAATTTCTACAAGCTTCTTTACGATGCCGAAACCGTGCTCAGCGGGGCCTACAACTATGCCGACCAACTATCAGCCACCCAGGCTATTGCTTCACCCTTTGCCGGTATCGATACGAGTGCCACCCTTTTTGCCAATGCCGCCAATGTCGAGAATGACAGTCTCTCCGTCGCGTACAATAATACGGATGATACCCTGGAAGCCCTGATGACCTGGAAATGGTTGGAACAAGATAATCCCGACAAGGCCGAGCGAGGTATTGCCTACTATGTCTATAATAGAGCAACCCATGACATATCCATCGACATGGTTTTCTCGGTCGATTATGACATCAGTACGCCGGCAACCGAATATAACCTGCGCTGCAAGGCCACCGGAAACTCGGTAGACCACTCCTTTCAGTTCAATTACCTTATCAACTCGACCGCCATCATCGCCAAGGGTGTATCGCAAGGTCAGGACAACTACGTGATCTTCAAGTACAGCAGTGACGGCGGAGTACACACCTACTATTTGCGGGTCCCGGCCGAGGAGGGCGAGGCCTACTTCAAAGATATCTGCGAGAATCATCCGGAAGAGATTCTCACCGATCCGGCCGGGCTGGAGGATGATGAGAACTATCTGGAATGGATTGAAGGTGAAGCGTTCATGGTAGAGGCCGATCTCCTGACCAGCACCGAACAATTGAATATCGGTATCGACGGTCTTGAGGGGACCATAAACCTCGACTTTTAGATAAGCCTTTAAGGATAACCTCTGCGATTTAGACGGCGGAGGTTATCCCTTCCCGTATCAAGCCAGGAACATGCGCAGCGACTGCATGATCAGGGCGATGCGCTGCTGATCGGTGATGCGCGTGTGCTCATATTGAAAGAAGCGGTCGAAGCGCCGGCGGTAGTGCTCGGAGACCAGCGCGTAGGCGTAGAGGATCACATAGCTGTCGATCAGGTAGGCGGCATGGTCGCTCTTGATATGCGCCCCCACCTCGCCGCGCGTTTTGGCCGCCTCCACGAGGCGGTAGAAGAAGTCCTGGCCCACGCCCTCGAAGCGTTCGGATATGTAGTCGGCATAGGTGTTGAGCGAATAGCAGCCGATATCGATGTACAGGATCAGGTAGGGCCGGAAGGCTTTGGCCAGGGGCACGATTTCTTCGAGCACCGCGGCGATGGTGCCGAAGATCTCGCCGGGCGTAATGTCGCCATAGAAGACCTGGATGATGTCCACCCCGCGGTCCAGCACGGCGCGGAAGAGCGCCTCCTTGTTGCGGAAATATTTGTATAAGGCGCCGGTCGATACGCGGGCGCGCTCGCAGATGACGGGGATGTTCGCGCCGCGGTAGCCGCGTTCGGCGAATACGGATGCGGCGGCGTCCAGGATGGCCTCCTGGCGCGAGAGCTCAAGTTTGCGAAACGTCGGCTGCATGGCGGCGTCTGACTATCATAAAAATTCCATCTCGACCAGCTCAGATGCTTTTAGGCCAATCATTGATTGTCTTGATGCCGCAGCTCTACGGCCGTCCAGAAACCGAAGACCACGCACCAGAGGTTGATGAAGGCGTTTAAGGCCAGGTCCATGGGCGAGATGACATACATGCCGTTTAAGAGGTTGAAGCTGAAGTCCAGCATCCCCAGGAACATCAGCGCCCCGGCGCAGGCGATCGAGACGGTCCTTCCAGCGGATCTTCCCTGATAGAGCAACCGGGCCGCGACCAGGAGGCCCAAGGCCAGGATCAGGTCAGGCAGCGGGAAGGAATGCTCGTATACGAAATAGCCCGTTGGGGGAGTTTCAGGGGCCAGGCCGATGGTGAAGAACCCGACCCAGAAGAGAATCAGACCCAGGGCGGTGATCGTTTCCAGGACCACAATGGCCTTTATGCCGTTTGGCATTTTTTGCCTCCTTATTCCGGCAGGCTTTGGCGTAACTGCTCCGCCAGTGCGGGCTTCTTGCGGTTGCCGAGGTATTCGAGCAGCGGCCAGATCTTGGTCACGGCCCAGGGCCAGCACATGATGGCCTTCGAAACCATGCCCGTGGAAGCCGGGATAGAGACCTCGACTTTATCTTTAAGGATGGCTTTGTAGATGGCCTCGGCCACCAGGGCCGGGGACTGCGGCGGACTCAGGAAGGTCAGCGGCGATCCGCCGTGAAGGGCCTCATAGCGCAGCATCGGCGTGGCCACCGAGTCCGGAAAAATGGTGGAGACCCCGATGCGGTGCTTTTTTAGCTCGATGGCCAAGGTCAGGTTGAAACCCCTGAGCGCGAACTTGGTGGCCGTATAGATCGCGCTGTAGGTTTCGGGCACCAGGCCGGCCATGGACGAGACCGTGACGATATGTCCGGCGCCGCTTTTTCGCATGGCAGGGATTACCTCACGCGTGCAGGTGACGGCGCCCAGAAAATTGATAGCCACCTGGCGCTCGATGTCTTCATAGGTGCAGTGCTCGAACAGGGCAGGCATGATGATGCCGGCGTTGTTCACCAGGATATCCACGCCCCCGTAGTGCTTGAGGGCAGCGGCCACAAGCGCACGCACATCCTCGGGCTTGCTGATGTCGCACGGGACGCACAGCGGCTCACGGGTGAGCCCCCGGGCGGTTTGGGTCAGGCCCGCGGCATTGATGTCCGTCAGGACGAGCTTGATGCCCTGGCGATCGAAAAGCTTGGCGACCTCGCCGCCGATGCCGCCCGCGGCCCCCGTGACAATGGCCGTCTTGCCTGTCGGATTCCGCATGGTCGTTCCTCCTGGAGGTTGTAATATATCGCCGTCAAGATCATGTGCCGCACGGTATGAGGGGCGGATTTCTCAGTCCAGCCCATCCTCGTGGAAGAAGATCTCCACGCCGCGCCGCATGATCTCGGCCAGGAACGGATCAGGGTCTTCCAGCAGCCGCTCCGGGGAATAGACCCCGCCCGAGGCCTTCTTAAACTTGCCGGAGAGCTCCCACAGGGCCGCCACGGTGCAGGGGATCGAGGTGATCTGCCCGATGTGGCCGAGGTAGGTATAGGTGCGGTGGGCGGTTGTGCCTTTATTGAGGCCGTAGATATCCACCCGCCCCACGGATTTGTCCAGGCCGCCCGCGCCGAAGAGACTCTCGATCCTATAGAAGAACTCCGCGGCCTTCTTGCGGCGCGCATGCGTGTTGAAGAGCCCGGTTTTCTCCAGGGCCATGATTAAGAGCGGGATATAGGAAGGCTGCACGCCGCCGTGCAGGGTCACCTCGCTCAAGCCCTTCAGGTTGCGCGGGATGGAAACGCTTTCGGCGTGCCCGGTATAGTAGACCGGCAGATCGCCCATGGGGAAGGGGAAGCGTACCAGCTTGCGTCCGCCGCCGGTCGGCACCTGCACCTCTTGGCCGCGGATGGTCTGGAGGGTCGTGCCGTGAAAGATGTTGAAGAGGTGGGTCAGGTTGGCGGGTCCGGCGGCCTCGTTCGAGCCCGCGGCCCAGTGCACGTTGATGCGCTTGGGATCGTCCATGGAGTTGTAGCCCTTGCGCGCCAGGGCCTGGGTGATGCCCGGCGAGTTGCCCCAGCCGGTCAGGATGTGCACGCCTTTTGCGCGTGCCTTTTCATCCAGGTTCAGGACATCCAGGTAGGCCTCATAGTCGTCCGCGATCGAGATATAGGGAATGCCTGCTTCCAATGCGGCCTCGGCCAGACGCCGCTCGAAATAGTAGAAGGGACCGGCGAAACCCAGCGCGATGTCGTGCCGCCGCATGAGCTCCACCACCTGGGAATGCTCGCCCGCGTCCAGACGGCAGGCGGAAAAACGGCTATCACGCTTGAGAGCCTCCTGCTTGGCCTTGTCCAGGTTGAGGTCGGCGATGGTGACCCCCTGCACCACGCTTTCCTTGGCAAGCTCGTCCAAGGCATCCCGGGCCATGTCGCCCGCTCCGCCCAGCACCAGAATTTTCATCGTGCCACTTACCTGTGCAGCTTTTTTACTCGGTCTGGCCATATGCGCTCCCTGTGGCATGAAAGTCCCTCCATAGGCCGGAATGCAGGGCCGACGTATGGAGAGCGAATGTTCATTCTCTATTACCGCGAATCAATGACGCCGTCAATGATGACGATTCGTCGTGGTGGATGGCCTGATGAAATTTTGAAGCGCTCTGTTCACCTCGCGGATAACCGCCGACCAATCGCCCATGCTGTTCTGGCGGAAGAGGCGCATCACGCGTGGATACCAGGGCGAATCTATGCGTCCCTTAAGCCAGCGCCAATCGGTCATGTAGTCGGGCAGCAGCACCCAGCACGGCTTGCCCAAGGCGCCTGCCAGGTGCGCCATGGCGGTATCCACGCAGATGAGAAGGTCAAGATTGGCCGCAATGGCCGCCGCATCGGCGAAGTCAGCAATGCGCGGTCCGAGATTGACCAGCTCAAGACCGGCCGGCGGAGATGCCGCTTCTTTTTCTCCCTGACCTTTCTGCAAACTGAAGAAGCGCACGCCCGCGATCCCTCCCAAGGGTTTGAGGATCTCCAGATGGGGAAGGGAGCGCTCGGCATCATTCTCGAAGCGGGGATTGCCTTTCCACGTCAGGCCGATACGGAGGTCGGTTGGCGCGCACTCCTTGGAAAGCACCGCCTCCCATCGCCTACGGAGCTCCTTATCGGGGCGCAGATAGGGCAGGTCGGCGGGAATTGAATCAAGCCGGGTCCGGCAATAGTAGGGCATGCTCAAGGGCGGCGTCCAGAAATCCAAATCCAAGGCCGGGATGTCCTCGTCAACCGCGAAAACGTCGTCCACGCCGTCCAAGGTCTTGAACAAGGTTTTCAAGGCCGGATGGCAGATGAGCGTGATCCGCGAAGCCCCGCTAGCTTTCAGGAGCGGGGCGTAGCGGCAGAACTGGATCATGTCGCCGTGCCCGGCCTCCAGGCCGATCAACAGCGACCTGCCTTTCAGTGGTTCCCCGCGCCAGCGGGGGCAGGGGATCAGCTTCTCCAGCCTTGCATACCAGTCGCGGGCCTCAAAACAATGCCAACCTTCCTCGAAGCGCCCCTGCCTGAGCAGCAGACAGCCGAGATTGAACGAGGCCTTGCGATCATCCGGATCGATGGCCAGGGCTCGGCGGTAGCATTGTTCCGCTTCTCTTTCCTGCTTCGTGTAAGCCTTGAGCGCCCCCAGATTGGACCAGGCCGCGGCCGCCTCCGGGGTCAGATCGAGCGCGCGCCGGTAAGCGGCTTCAGCCTCTTGGAAACGTCTCTGGCCAAACAGCAGCACCCCCAGGTTCATGTAGGTTTGAGCATAGCCGGAATTGAGGCTGATGGATTGCCGGTAATGCCGCTCCGCTTCGGCTGGCATGCCCTCCTGATCGAGCAGCATTCCCAGATTGGTATGGGCTTCGGCAAAGTCCGGAGCCAGCTCTATGGCCTTTTGAAAACAACGGACGGCCGCATGGGTATCACCGGCTGACATATGCCGGTTTCCCTCAAGAAACAGGGCCTTGGCTGCGGTCGGGCTTTTGCTCAATGCCTTTATCCTTTACGTGCAGCAGTACTTCAAATAGTGACAATGGGCAAGCCGTATGATAAAAAACAACTGTTCCTTAAAACAGGGCATTGGGCTATAAGTTACCGGGACCCCTAAAAGAGGATCGGTCATGTGGTCAAGGAAGGCGAGAGCGCGCGACCTAAGAAGGCGTATTCGGACCTATGCCCGTCGTCTTCATCCGGAGTAGGTCACGCCGGATGGAGGCCCGATAGCGTAACTTGTATAACCAATAATATCAAACACTTGTAAAGTATCGGGGCCGATTGCCGATACGCTCTACGAGAGGGGGAGGTAAAACATGTCGAGCATCAGCAGCATCAGTTCCCTGGTTTCCCAATATCTCCTTGGCACTGACGGGTCAACGACTACGGACTTGACGGATCCGCTGACAGGCTCCTCGGATACGAGCCTCACGGATACGCTCACGCTGTCGGATGCATCCCAGAGCGCCCTATCATCTCTTTTGAGCTCCCTGGGAGGCACGTCGTCGAGCGCGGATGATTCCAGCAGCTCATCCATGTATGATCTGCTGATCTCGGCCGCCAATACCAAGCTCGTCAAGAGCAGCCCCGCCCTGGTGAACATGGTCCTTGCCGTTCAAGACGCCGAAGAATCGGACAGCGATTCTTCATCGACCAGCTCCTCGGCGGATGATATCGATCTGATCTCCATGAGCGCCAGCGACCTCTTGTCCATCATCCAGAAATACAAGACCTTATCGAGCACAACGACCTCTTCCACATCTATTGACGAAATGGTTTGACACCGCTGTTCAAGGAGCTCGTGGACGTCACGGATCAGGGCGCGGACGGGAGGAGATCCTCCGGAAAAGGCGTGAAGCCTAAAAGCCGGGCAATGCGAAGCGCGACCTCGGTGTTGTCGTACATGCCGGTAAAATCGCCGGCGCCTGGTCCATAGGCAAAGAGGGCCACCGGCGCGGAGGAATGATCGAAGGTCGCCCAGCTGATCTCCGGCCGCTGAAGACCGTCCAGGACAACCAGGCCGCCGGTCTCATGATCGGCCGTCACGATTACCAACGTGTGGCCGTCTTTCGCCGCGAAGGTAAGGGCCTCTTTCACCGCGGCGTCGAATCCGAGCACGCGCCGTATAACCGCGGCGGCATCATGCCGGTGTGCGCGGGTATCGATCTGAGAACCCTCCACCAGCAGGAAAAATCCGCCGGGCTCGCGGCCGAGCAGTTGGACGGCCTTGGCGGTCATGGCGGCCAGGGTCGGCCCGTCGCCATCCTCATCCAGGCTGTTTT
Organism: Syntrophaceae bacterium; assembly: GCA_039680665.1. Taxonomy (GTDB): domain Bacteria; phylum Desulfobacterota; class Desulfomonilia; order UBA1062; family UBA1062; genus JAKQBR01. The sequence continues at coordinate 21,167 of JBDKSM010000218.1, forward strand.
CGGCCCAGAGACCCAGGACCGGCAGCGTTTGCAGATCCTCCAGTTCCTGCCGGCCGATGATGTAGCGGTAGCCCTGACGCGTAGCCTCCAGGGTGAGGTCGCGGCCGTCCGTGCGGCCGCCGCCCTTTACGCTGGGCAGCCAGTATTTCCGTCCTCCGCCCATGATGATGTCGATGCCGTTGGCCAGGATATCCTCGGCGATGGCGTTCTGATCGTCGCGCGTGGCGTTGTGCGCGCTGAATGCGGCCGGGGTGGCGTCGGTGACGGCCTTGGTGACCACCAGACCGGTGGCCATCCGCCGCTGCTCGGCCTTCTCCAGGAGAGTCTTGAGCCGGGTGCCGTCCGGAAGCACCGAGATCATGCCGTTGACCGTCTTGCGGCCGGTGGCCAGGGCCGTGGCCGCGGCCGCGGAATCGGTCTTGAGGTTCGAGGCGCTATAGGTCGTGACCAGGCCGCTGACCGGCATGCATTCCATGTTCAGGCGTCCGTCCGCCCCGGCGGCGGTGACGCGGGAAAGCCAGATATGGTTCAAACCCATGCCGTCGCCGATCAGCAGGATCACGTTCTTGACCGCATTGGCCTGCCGCCCCGTAGGTTGTTCGAAGGTTGCGGCGCGCGTGCACGGCTGATAGGCGCTGGGCGTGATGTCTGTGGGACCGGCCTTCAGCGCCGCGCAGGCACACAGCATGGCGCTGAAGAAAAAGGCTGCGATAACCAAAGACTGCATACGTCTCATGGATCTTTACTCCTTTTCAGAAAAGGATGGACGCCTTGTGTGCGGCCGGTTAGATGATCTCTTCCCCCCTGAAGCGCCAGAGCAGCAAGGCTAAAAGGATGAGGCAATAGGCGAAGATATTGACGAGCGGGTAGAGGTCCGCCCAACCGCCGGACCAGCCGTGGTCGATCAGGGAAGCCGCCGTGATCTGCAGACCTGATAGTTTCGGCCAGAGATAATACATGACCGTGGTCCATGTCACGTCGGCCTGCGATACCGCGCCTTGCGGCAGTGCGATGGCATCAAGCATCTGGCTCTGATGGAGGGCGTGGATCCCTTCGGACACAAAGCTGATCACGGTGACGGCCATAACGGCGATGAAGGCGACGAAATCGGACATGCAGAGCGATAAAACGAGCACACTTATGACCACGAACATCAGGTTGAGGGAACACAGCAATGAAGCCGCGAGAAAGGCGGGCATGAATGCCTTGACCCGCAGGGCCATGATGAAGAACACGATCACGTGCAGGATGAACATGCAGGCTAGTGCCAATATCCATAACCCGAGGACCTTGCCCATGACATACTGCGTGCGGGTGATCGGTTTAGCCAGGATGCAGGCCTGCATGCCATGGTCACGGTCGTGGCTGAATGCCCGCATGGCCAGGAGCGCCGCCAGGAGCATCATGCCGATCGCAATGGTATGGAAGGACATCTTCGCGATGCCTCCGGCCACGCTTCCGGCGCCCAGCATCTGCCCGTTCACCAGGTAATCGCCTTGATAGCAGCTGCGCGTGAAGAACACGAACGCGGCCCCGATCAGGAACATGACGATGAAGCTCTTCTGCCTGACATGATCCTTAAGCGTAAAGCGTCCGATCTTGAGAATGGGTGGGAGTGCCTGCGGTCTTGACATCTCAACCCCTCACGAGTCTGATGAACACGTCTTCCAGCGTGTCGCCGTCAGTGGCGATAGAGGATATGGTGTCTTTTACCAGGAGCCTGCCCTGGTTTATGATCGCGGCGCTGTCGCATATCTTTTCAACCTCGGAGAGCAGGTGCGAATTCAGGAGGATGGTCATGCCGTCTTTTTTCAGCGTTTCCAATAGTAGACGGATTTCCCGTATCCCGATCGGATCCAGGCCGGAGGTGGGCTCGTCGAGGATCAAGAGTTTTGGGTGGCCCAAGAGTGCTCCACCCAGACCGAAGCGTTGCAGCATGCCCTTGGAATAGGTGCCGGCCAAGGAGTGTTCCCGGCCTTGCATACCGATGAGCTCGATCATGCGCCGGCATTCATCCGTCGCTTCGGACCTGCCCATTCCCAAGAGATCAGCGCAGCGTTCAAGGTATTGCCGGCCGGAGAGGTAGGGCTGGATATGGAAGTTTTCCGGCAGGTATCCGACGCCTAAACGGGCGGCGGCTTGGGTGGAAGGCAGGCCGCCGATCGATAAACGCCCTGATGTCGGCCGGGTAAAGTCTAAGAGCATCCTGACGATGGTGGTCTTGCCCGCGCCGTTGGGTCCCAGGAGGGCAAAATACTCGCCCGTTTTGACGGAAAACGAGACATCCTCGACCGCGGCCAGGGTGTCGTAGTGCTTGGTGGCGCTGGTCAATTCAATCATCGGGAGCTAGAGGTAGGTGCGCGGCACGCGCCGGCTCATGTTGCAGGTGACCTCGTAGGGGATGGTATCGCACCAGTCGGCCACGGTCTCGGCCGTGATGGTCTTCTTGCCGAACAACGTTACTTCCTGGCCCACGGGGTAGATATCGTCGCCCAGCTCGATCACGCACTGGTCCATGCAGATGCGGCCGACCAGGGGATATATCTTGTCGTTGATGATGACCTGGGCCTTGTTGGATAGGCTGCGGGGATAACCGTCGGCGTAGCCGACCGGGATGGTGGCGACATAGGTGTCACGCGGCGTGGTGTAGGTCAGTCCGTAGGAGATGCCCGTGCCCTTCTTGACGCGTTTGATGAACATGATGGCGGATTTCATGGTCATGGCGGGGATGATGTCGAGCTCACGGGTGCATTCCTTGGAGGGGTAGAGGCCGTAGCACAGGAGCCCCGGCCGGATGATGTCCATGTAGCTCTCGGGGTGGTCCAGGACGGCGCCGGAATTGGCGCAGTGGCGCAGGCCCAGGTTCAGACCCAGGTACTTGGCCTTGTCGAGCATATGCTGAAACTGGAAAATTTGCTCGCGGGTGAAGCCGTGGTCTTTGCTGTCGGAGACCGGGAAATGCGTATAGATGCCGGTGATGCGGATCTCGCGGATGGTGGACAGCGTATTGATCTTGTCCAGGGCCTCTTCGGGAGGCAGACCCAGGCGGCCCATGCCGGTATCGGTCTTGAAATGTACGTCGATGGCGCGTCCCCAGCGCTTGGCGCCTTCCACCAGGGCGTCCACCAGGTAGGTGTCGGCCAGCGTGGGGGTAAGGTTGTGTTCAAACAGCGCGTCGATATCATCGCGGGTCTTGTCGACCAAGGTGAAGATCAGGATCGGGAGCGTGATGCCTGCCTGCCTGAGGTCCAGGGCCTCTTGGATGCAGGTCACGCCCAGCATCTCGGCCAGAGCGTGCTCCTCGACCAGACGGCCCACTTTCTGGGAGCCATGACCGTAGGCATCGGCCTTGATGGCCATGATGATCGGCCGGCCGGTGAGCTTGCGTATGGCGGCCATGTTGTGCCGGATGGCGGCGAGATCGATCTCCACCCGCGTCGGTCTCATTGCGTCTCCTTAATCGGCCTTTTTACGCAGGAAGGTGGGAATGTTGTAGGCCTCCATGTCCAGCACGCTGTCGTCCACCACCATGCCGAGCTTGACGTGTTCCTTCTCCTTGTGCTGCTCCTGTTTGCGCAGGTAGGCCGGCCGGTCGTAGTCGATCAGACGCTCTCCAGTGGTTTTCAGCTCGCGGATGACTTCGTTTTCCTTATCGGTCCTGGCCAGCACGATGGGACGGGTGGAAAAACCGGTGGCGATGACCGTGATGAGCATGTCGCCCTTGAGGGCATCATCGACCACGAAGCCCCAGATGATATTGGCGTCTTCGTGCGACGAGGATTGGATCAAGGTGGAAGCGGCGTGGATCTCGTCCATGGTGATGTCGGGATCGCCGGAGATATTGATGAGCAAACCCTTGGCTCCGCTGATGTCCATGTCTTCCAAGAGCGGGCTCGAGATGGCGGCCTGGGCGGCCTCCAGGGCCCGGTTCTCGCCCGAGGCCATGCCGATACCCATCAGGGCCTTGCCTTTCTCGGTCATAACGGCGCGTACGTCATTGAAGTCCACGTTGACCAGACCGGTGTTGTTGATCAGGTCGGAGATGCCGCGCACGGCGTTGGTCAGGATATCGTCGGCCTTGCGGAAGGCCTCCAGCATGGGGATGTTCTTGCCGCCTAAGCTCAACAGACGGTGGTTGGGGATGATGATCAGGGCGTCCACGTTCTCGGTCAGCTCCATCTCGCCGTCCTGGGCCTGGGTCATCTTGCGCTTGCCTTCGAAGGGGAAGGGCTTGGTGGCCACGGCCACGGTCAAGGCCCCCATTTCGCGCGCGATTCTCGCCACGATGGGTGAGGCCCCGGTGCCGGTGCCGCCGCCCAAGCCCGTGGCGATGAAGACCATATCGGCGCCCTTGAGGGCTTCACGGATATCATCCTCGCTCTCCTGGGCCGCCTGACGACCCACCTCGGGATTGCCGCCGGCGCCCAGGCCGCGGGTCAATTTGACGCCCAACTGCACACGCTCAAGGGACATGGACGACTTGAGGGTCTGGATGTCGGTATTGCACGACAGGAAATCAACCCCGCGAAGTCCCACGTTGATCATGTTGTTCACGGCATTGCATCCGCAACCACCCACGCCGATGACCTTGATCCGTGCCCCCAGTTGCTCCTGCTCCTCCAGTACGTACATAGTTCCCTCCTTTTCCTTTAAAACACCTCTTTGAACCAGCGCAGCATGCGTTCCAACAGTTTTTCGAAGGTAGTCATCCCCGGAGAACGGTATGACAATCCTGGCTTGTCCGCGTCGTACAGACACAGGCCCACGGCCGTGGCATAGGCCGGGTTATTCACGAGTTCCATGAGACCCTTAACCCCGCGCGGCACGCCGATGCGCACCGGCAGGTGCATGATGCCCTCGGCCAAGAGGGCCACGCCGTCTAAGCAGCTGGCGCCGCCGGTAAGGACAAGGCCTCCGGCCATCTTTTCGGAGAGTCCCGAGTTGCGGACTTCGCTGTAGGCCAGCTTGAAAAGCTCCTCCATGCGTGATTCGATGATCTCGGACAGGATCCGGCGCGGGACCGTGCTGGCATTGTCGCCGCCGATGGAGGGCACCTCGATCTGTTCGTCCGGCGAAACCTTGGAAGACAGGGCATAACCGTACTTGATCTTGAGGCGTTCGGCCTCGGCGATAGGCGTACGCAGGCCCACGGCGATATCGTTGGTGACATGATCGCCGCCCAAGGGCAGGACCGAGGTGTGGCGTATGGAACCTTCGTTGTACACGGCGATGTCCGTGGTGCCGCCGCCGATGTCCATGAGGATGACCCCCAGCTGGCGTTCGTCCGGGGTCAGAATGGCCACGGCCGAGGCGATCTGCTGCAGCACGATGTCGTGCAGACCCAGGCCAGCCTTCTGGGCGCATTTGGTAATATTGCTGACCGCCGCCACGCTTCCGGTCACGATGTGCACCTTGGCCTCCAGGCGGCTGCCTGCCATGCCTACGGGGTCCACGATGCCGGTGATGTCGTCTACGGCGAACTCCTGCGGCAGCACATGGATGATCTCCACGCCCACGGGTTTGGCGAAATCCTTGGCCTGATCGACCACGCGTTTCTTGTCCGCCGGGCTGACCTCGCCGCCCTTGATGGCGATCACGCCGTTGGTGCTGATGCCCTGGATATGGCCGCCGGCGATGCCGGTGTAGACTTCGTCCACGCGCACCCCGGCCATGCGTTCGGCGTCTTCCACGGCGTGCTTAATCGCCTCGACGGTCTGCTCCATGTTGACCACCAGCCCGCGCCTTAAACCCCTGGATTCCGACTGGCCGAAACCGATGACCTCGATCCCTCCGGTCTCCTTGCGTTCGGTGATCAGGCAGCAGATCTTGGTGGTGCCGATATCGAGCCCGACTATGATCCGGCCCCTAGCCCCCATGCGAGCCTCCTTGGATGGGATTGGACAGCACCACCTTGTCGTCGCAGCTTAAGTCCATGATCGTGCCGGGTAAGGGGCGGCGTTCGCGCATCACGAACAGGGCCGTTTCCAACCGCCTTGGACTGATGGGGCCGAGCGAAGCGAGACTGATGCCGCTGGAGAGACGGAGGATTATGCGTCCGCCGGCTTCGATCTGAAGATCGGTCACCCGCATGCCCTTGGATTCCAGGAGACTGATGGCTGCGATGCCCGACCGTAAGAACGTCTGCAGATCGCGGTCCTTGGGGACATAACCAATCGCTCGCATGGTCCTCCCCTTATAATTCCTTGGCATGGATGCAAAGATCCTGCCTTCACTATTCACCACGTACCCCTTGTTATCCAGGAAAACCGCTGCTACCGGGACCTGCTCCCGGATGCTTACCTCAATGGTCGCCGGCATGAACCGCCGCGTAATGGCGACGTCACGCACCCATGGATACTCCTGTATCCGCTGCCTGGCCATATCGATGTCGCAGGCGAGGATGTTGTCTCCTTTTTCAATATCCAATAGCGCTAGTATCTCATCAAGGGGCACCTGTGAGCA
>JBDKSM010000219.1:0-37579 GCA_039680665.1 Syntrophaceae bacterium
TACGACCGGCGCATCATTCACCTGGCGCTGAAAAACGAGGCCGGGATCAACACCAAGAGCATCGGCGAGGGCGTGTTCAAGAAGGTCGTCATTGTCCCGCGCAAATCTTCGCGCTGAGCAAGGGCGGAGGATCCTGACACTTCCGGCCCCCCTGATCGAGGGCCGGACAAACCTGCCTGCGTCGAACCAACCATGCGGGCCCCAACTACCCGCTCGCCATGAAGCATCAAGGCACGGGTGGTTTGATCCATCATGACCAAACGATCATCCACAACGATCTTCGCTGAATCAACCCCCCAAGGTTTCGGCGGCATCAGTCTGATACGCCTCAGCGGCGCGCATACATTGAGCATCATTCAGAAGCTGAGCGGGCGGCGCGACTGGACGCCGCATGTACAGCGCCCGATGGCAATCCGCGACCGCTCAGGCGTCCTCATCGACCAGGTCATGATCGCCTTTCACCCCGCGCCGCATTCCTTTACCGGCGAGGACCTGGCCGAGATCGGCTGTCACGGTAACCCGCTGATCGTACGCTCCGTCCTGGAGGCCATTGAATCCACCGGCCTGGCCGTGCCGGCCGGCAGGGGTGAATTCACGCGCCGGGCTTATCTGGGCGGCAAGCTGACGCTTCCACAGGCCGAGGCCTTGAGCGCCTTGATCGATGCCCGCAGCGTAAGCGGCGTCTCCATGGCCAGAGACCTCATGGCAGGCGGCCTCACCACGGATCTGCGCCGGGTCTTGGAGGACTGCCAGACCGTGCATGCCGAGATCGAGGCCTCCTTCCTGGAGGAAGACATCGAGATAGACGTAGCGGAGCTGAAAGCACGCCTTCAAAACGGTATGGCGTTCCTGGAAAGAGCGCTCAAGGGCACCGAGGCGGCCCCGGGCTTGTACAAAGGGATCGCGACCGTCATCGCCGGCGCCCCTAATGCCGGCAAATCATCGCTCTTCAACGCGCTTTTGGGCTATGAGCGCGCCATCGTTCACGCCGAAGAAGGGACGACGCGCGATATCATCGCCGAACACATGGTCTTCTCCGGGATCGATTTCATCTTCCATGACACGGCCGGGATCCGCATCCCGTCCACGGGGGCGGAGCAGGCCGGGATCGACCGCACCATGGCGGCCCTGAAGGACGCCGACCTAATCCTGTATGTCGTTGACGCTGCGCGCGGACTCGAAGAGGAAGAATCCCCCTGGCTTTCCCGCGGGAAGACTATCGTGGTGCTCAACAAGATCGACCTATGTTTAGACGGCGCAGGTGATGATGTTCCAGGCTTTGTCACCGTGCGCGTATCCGCCAAGTTCAGGCAGGGGATCGACACCCTGGTCCAGGCCATGCAACGTTCCTTCCCCCAGGAGCTGCCGCAGATTTTCCTCGAACGCCACCGCCATCTGATGAGCCAGGCGGCGACAGGCCTGCGGAGGGCATTGTCCGGACTGGAGAGCGGTCAGGCCCTGGATGTGCTCACCCTGGACCTGATTGAGGCCATAACAAGCCTGAAAAACCTGCTCGGCGATGAAACCAGCGAGGATGTCCTGGACAGGATCTTCGCCGCTTTCTGCGTGGGAAAATGATGAAAGACGCTCTTGAACTCTGGATCAAGGAGATCAGGCGCTACAACGCGCGTCTGCACCTGGTGGGCCCGGGCCTGCTCTGCGACCTTCGCGCCGAGGTCCAGGCCTGCCTGCCGCTCCTGGCGCACATCCAGGCGCCGGTGATCGCCGATCTTGGGAGCGGATCAGGTCTGCCCGGCATCCCCTATGCCCTTTCGCATCCCCAGGCACGGGTCTACCTGATCGAACGCTCAAGCGACAAGTGCGTCTTCCTGCGGCATATGGTCGATCTGCTGGGCTTATCTCAGGTAGCGGTGCTGGAAACCGACCCGCTGAAACATGACCCGGGCATCTATGCCGCGGTCATAGCGCGCGCCTTCTCGCCCAAACGTGACCTGAACCGCGCCGCGCGCCGTATTCTTGAGCCCAAGGGCCGGTTCTATGCGCTCGGCACGCAGGCGCCGCTGTTGGATATAAGCTTTGAGCCCCGCGGAGTTCTTGCTGCGCCCGAGGCCCCGGACATAAAGCTCTTCGAATATGTCCTCAACCAGAAATAATCTTGATTTGGCGCGCGGACTCCTGAGATATCTTGGGCAGCACCACTTCGAGCACGCCGTTCTCGAAGCGGGCCTCGATGTTCTCGATCTCGACGTTGTCCGAAAACGTGATCGACCGTTTGAATGAACCATACTGCCGCTCGATGATGTGATAGCACTCGATATGTTCGGCGTGCTCCACCTGCTTGCGGCCGGAAATGGTCAACGTGCCTTGACCGGCGTCCAGCATGATGTCTTCCCGGCGCATGCCGGGCAGCTCGGCCTTGAGGGTAATGGCGCTGTCGTCCTCGTAAATATCGACATGCGGTATCCATTCCCCGGGTTCCGAGATCGTGTTCATGTCGCGCATACTGTTCTCAAACAACCGGTTCATGCGATCCTGCAGGAAAAGCAAATCACGCAGAGATTGTCTTTTTACCACCGACATGCATCACCTCGTCCTTTAAGCGACCATTTGCTCGAGATGTCCCTCGAGGAGCACCTTGAGTTTTAAACGCACGGCATTCTCGATCTGGCGTACGCGTTCCTTGGAGATCTTATGCTTTTTACCCAATTCATCAAGCGTAGCGGGAGATTCGGCCATGAGACGCTGCCGGGCTATGTCCCGCTCCCGTTCGGTAAGCTTGGTCAGAGCAAGCTCGATCTGGTCCTTCACGTAACCACCCCGCTCCCGCTCCAATATGCGGTCCTCGGGGTTGGAACGGGAATCGGCCAGGAAATCGATGAAGCTTGCATCGCTGTCGGTGGCCACCGGGCTGTTCAAGGACTGATCGCGGGAGCTCAAACGCGAAATGATATCCTCCACCTGCTTGGGATCGGCATCCAAGCGGGCCGAAATGGCGTGCGAACGTTTGTCGAGCGTATCGTCCACAACCGAAGCCTCGCGCGCCAGGCGGTTCATACCGTAGAACAGCTTTTTCTGCAGCTTGGTTGTCCCGATCCTGACCTGGGAGAAGAACCTGAGGATATGGTCGTGTATCATGGCCTTGATCCACCACACCGCATAGGTCATGAGCCGGTAGCCCTTACGCGGATCATACTTTTTGACCGCGATCATGAGCCCGATGGTACCTTCCTGGATGATATCCTCCATGGGCAGGCCATAGCCCTCATAGTCCATGGCGATACGCACGACGTTGTGTAGATTGGCCGTAATCAGCGCATGCGCGGCCGATGCGTCGCCGTGTTCCTTCAAGCGCATAGCCAAGTCATATTCTTCATCCTTGCTCAGGACGGGAAGATTCTCAAAACGTCGGATGATATCCGTTGAACCTGATGTTCGAACAACCGGTAAATTCATGTTCCGCACCTTCCTACCCCCTCCTTTAACTTCTTCGGCTCGTCTGCGTCAAGCCTCTGTTTTCCTTGCCCAAGTATATAGATGAAAAAATTGCTTGAAAGGTTCAACGAATTCATATAGTACTGTGGACTCAAACAGAGGATTACCTAATCGGGAGACAAATAATTGCATGCGTAAGATACAAGGTGTATCCATATGGTTGCTGCCCATCATGTTGGCGATGCTCTCATGCGCACATACCCCTCAAGCCCCTGAACCGCCCAATACCGTCTCGGCGGCTGCCCCCTCACCCGAACAGGGTCTGCATCTCGAGGGCGCCCCACCTCCAACGGACATCGGCACGGTAAAGCAGAGCGAAGATATCATTATCAGAGAACCACCAGTCACAGAAAGTCCAAGAAACACCGAACAAACCCAAACAACTTTCACCGCTCCCAGTGATGTACAGGAACGTACGGCCGGGGTAAGCAAGGCGCAAGCGCCCGCTGCCGCCGAGGATATCAGCGCCGAGAATCCGCCACCAGAGCAAGAGCTGCTGGCATCGCCAGAGAAAGAGATCCCCCGCCCTCAAGCCAAGGGCTGCAACCTGACCTATCAATACAATGCCAAAATCGATGAATACATGAAACGCAACCTCACCAGAAACCGGGCCTATTTTGAGTACTGCCTGGAGCGCTTCGATAAGGTGCGTCCTACCATGGAACGGATCTTCCTGGAGCACGGGCTACCCAAGGATCTGGTTTACCTGGCCATGGTCGAAAGCGCCGGCAACCCCAACGCGGTTTCGCCAGCCGGCGCGGTGGGGTACTGGCAATTCCTCCCCGGTACGGCCCGGCTCTACGGCCTCAGGGTTGACCGCTGGGTGGATGAACGCCGGGACCTCGAAAAATCGACGCATGCCGCCGCCGCATACCTTACGTATCTCCATGGCCTGTTCGACGACTGGCTGCTGGCTTGCGCGGCCTACAACGCCGGCGAGGGCTCCATCAGACGGCTGCTCGACCGCTACGATAATGTGAAATCGTTCTGGGATATTTCCCGTCCCATGCTTTACAAAGACGAGACCCTGGCATTCGTGCCCAAAATCTTCGCCACCATCAGAATAGCCAAGGACCGTGAAAAGTACGGCGTCAAGCACTATGACGAGGGAATCCCACCTTACGACGTGATCAAAGTAGCCACATTTACGACCTTCGAACAGCTGGCCGATGCCTCAGGGTGTCCCGTGACCACGCTGGCCGGTTTAAATCCCGAACTGGTCCGGAAATGCACACCGCCGCATTCAGGTGGGTACGAGCTCAAGATCCCCCGTGGCACAGGTGATGTGGTGGCCCGCGTCCTGCACGACAATAACGGGCGGGAGGACACGCGGTACGCCGCGCATGTAGTCCAGAAAGGCGATACGCTCTATGCCATCGCGCGCAAGCACAACACCACTACGGCCCGGATCGCGTCATTCAACAATATCAGCGCCTCGAGCAAACTCTCCATCGGCGCCAAGCTGATGATCCCGGAGGATCTCTACCTCAAGGCTATCGAAAAACCGTCCTATGCCGTGGCCAAAGCGAAACGGGTAGAGGATACGCCCACAACAAGCCTGTTTGATGATCGTGACACATTGAACCAGAATAAATCCTCTTCCAAATCAAAGTCGCAAAAGACCCGCCAAGCCAAGGCGAGCTCCAAGCCCCGGATCTATCTTGTCCGCAAGGGCGATACCATCTGGGGCATCTCGCGCCGCTTCGACGTGGATCCCAAGGACCTCATGCGCTGGAACGATACGCTGGGCCAGATCAAGCCTGGGGAAAAACTGAAGATATTCGCACGGAATGCCTCATAATATAAAGGTTGCAGCGATGTCCGGGGGGTTTTGAGCCCTCTAGAATTTGATGCGTCCTCTCTCAAAACAGAGGTATGCCGCCCCCAAGACACCGGCGTCCCCGGGGAAGGATGAACACACAACCCCGCCGGGCGGTATCATGTAAGGACGCGACCGCAATCTCTCGTTCAACAGCTCGCGGGCTTTGGGGAGAAACAGGTACGCGGAGGCCGAAAGGCCGCCGCCGATGACGATGACCTCGGGATTGAGAATGATCGTATAACTGTATAATGCGAGGGCGACATGCTGGGCGAACTCCTCCAGGACCTCGCCTGCCAGCGGATCGTCTGTCTCGGCCCGCCGGCACACCTCCATGGCGCTGTCCACGACCATGCCTTTGGCGCGCGCCTGGTACACCAGGGCCGGCGCGGAACACCACGTCTCGATGCAACCGAGATTGCCGCAGCCGCAGCGGTAGAGGCTGTCCCGTCCCATGGCTACGTGCCCCCACTCGCATCCCAGATCCAGTCCGCCCCGAAAAACGCGTTTATCGATAACGACCCCGGTGCCGATGCCCGTGCCCATGGTAATGGTAATAAAGGTCGCGGCATCTTTGGCCTTTCCGATCCAGCCCTCGGCCAGGGCGGCACCCACGGCGTCGTTGTCGCACACAATGGACAAGCCCGTGCTCTCCTGAAGGGCATCAACCAGAGTGAGCTTATCCACGCCCGCGATATTGACGGGTTTCAGGATAGTGCCGGTGCGCCGATCGACCTGACCGGCCGCTACCACGCCGACCTTGCGGACCTGAGGATACTGGTCCTTGAGGATACGGATAGACTCGCTCAGCGCATCCAAGACCTTGGCGGCCGATCCCTGTTCATAGGGACGCACGAGAAAATCGCGCAGGCCCCCGTCGCCGGCGACCACGCCGGCATGAATGTTGGTTCCGCCGAGATCGACACCGATTACCATACCATCAGTTCCCATCCGAGACCTTCCAGATAGCGCGCGATATCACGATCGATCATGGACTCAAGGATGATGGTCTTGCCGATCCTGATGCCGGGCACATCGATTTCCGTGCGCCCCTGCGCGATGACAAGCTTGACCGGCGGGCCTTCGACGGCAATGGAAAGTCCGTCCAGGACGTCCTTGATGACCGCTTCCTTGGCGTTCACCACGGTATAGCCTTTCTGCTTCAGAAGCCCCAGGAGGGTAGGATCCGGGAGTTCCGGGGCGATAATGATCTTTCCGGCCAGCAGCGGGGCCTTATAGGTTATGCTTAAGGTCTTGTCCAAAGAGGCGATCACTATGACCTGATCCTGGGTATATGCCACGCCCAACTGGTCCAGCAGGGCCGTGTAGGAATGCTGGAGATCGCGCGGGGACAAGCCTGTGGCCTTGGACGGCAGGGCTTCATTGCCGCCCAACTCGATGATGTCCAGGCCGAAGCGCGCCGCATAATCGCGGATCGGCCTGGGGGTCTTGCGTTCGTCCGCTTTGAGGATATTGATGACGAAGACATTGGACCGGGAGTAGTCCTTGTACACGATCCAGGTACCGGAGAGTTTGACCTTCTCATCTCCTCCCACCAGGAGCGGACTGGCATGCTTGTTAATCGAAAAGTAGCCGGATACGCTCAAGACACGGTCCATGATGGACTCCAGGTCGGGGCCGGGATTGGTGATCACCTTGCATGAAGGGAAGGCCTTTTCGATGATGGTCCGCATCTCAGGGGAAATCTTGCCGTTGATATCCAGGATGATCTTGTTGCCCGTTTCAAGCTCCATAACCGGGATTTCCTGCGCGTCGATCGCAATATTCCCTCCTCCGGGGATGGGCATGAAATACGTCCCCTGGTCACGCTGGGAAGCGCCCATCTGTTTGAAGGCCGGGAACAACGTGTTGCGGATGAGACGCGCCACATTCTCGTTCACCGCCGATTTGGCAGGTTCGGGCTTCTTGACGGCAATGGGGGGGATGAGCGGTTCTTTGCTCGTTACGGGAGATTGTTTGTTCTCCTTGAGCGCGATAGGTGCCGTGGCCTGCGGTTTTATCGCCGCCGGGGGCGTCGGCGCGGGAGCCTGAGCCACAGGTCGCGCAAGCGGGATCGGCTTGGGCTGCGGCGGCGTGGTCGGCTTGGGCTGTGGGAGATCAGCAGGTTTGGCGGCGCGCTGGGATTGCACGTGCGTATTCATGTCGGCCGTGGTCTGGATCTTCGGCAGTACGGCAACGGGTGGTAATTGAGCGGCGGGCGCCTTAACCGCGGCAGGTGGTGGCGCCGCCTTCCCGGTTGCGCTCAGACCCTGAACGGGCGCGGGTGAAACCGCCTGAGCCGGCGGCGGCCCTTGTCTTTCATCGTCGGAAGAGCTCGGAGGTTGTTGCTGCTGCTGATCTTTACGTAGCGCGCCCTCCTTGGGGGGGGGGATCAGTATTTTCTGTCCCGGGTGGATCATGTTGGGATCCTTGATCTGGGGATTGAGTTCCTTGATGGCCGCGATATATTCACGGAAGATCTGCTCATCGGACAGGCCGTACACCTTCCTCAGAATCTGGGCCAGATGCTCACCCTGCTGGATGACGTAGGCGTCTTTTTCCACCGCCTGGACTTCATAGCCTTTCTGGGTTTGAGGCCGTGATCTTTGAATGCGGGGGATAACCAGTTTCTGATTGATCTTGATATAGTTCAGGTTGGTTACGCCGGGGTTGAGCTCGCGGAATTTCTTATACAGGTAGGGCAGTTCTCCGGGCCTGGCCCCAAACTCTTTGATGAAGATATCGGCCAGGGTGTCATCGGGTTTGACCACATAGCCGGTGTTTTCCGTAGGCAGGGCCTCCTGCTTGTGGGCATGTTTCACCAGCGTAATCTCATCGGCCGACAAGAGCTTCGGCAGCAGTGCGCATATGATGATAAGGATCAACGGGCAGGGCTTCATCTAGAAAACCTCCTTCAACATGAGATCCTCGGGCGCGGAATCTTGTCTGGCCGGCAGGGAATGCTCCTTGAAGCATTCGAACTGCGTATTCGCCGATGCCTGGGCCGCGATCAGACCGGTCTGGCGGTCGACCTGCGCAAAGACTATGCCCACCGGCACCCGGAAGTCCGAGGCCGGCCGGTCCGCCACCGCGCTGGCCATGAAGTCCAGAAAAATGGGGGCGGCCGCTTTGCCCCCGGCCTCCTGCGGACCCAGGGGTATCGAGTCATCATATCCGACCCACACGCCGCACAGGGTAGTCGGGGTATAGCCGATAAACCAGGCATCCTTGAAATCGTCGCTGGTCCCGGTCTTGCCGGCTACCGGCCGTCCCAGGGCCCTGACCCTCCATCCGGTGCCCTCCCGGACCACGTCGGTCATGATATTGGTGATGATGTAGGCGGTCTGCTCGGAGATGATACTCGGTAACTCCTGGATCGCCTCGGGGGCAACGCCGGAGCTTCCCTCGTTAACAGCGAGAGAGGTATCGCCGGCGGCATCGATTGTGGTGTCAGGAGGGACATCGTTAACGGCATCAGGATCGGCGTCGGGAGCGACATCGGCCTCGGCGGCACTGTTCGGATCAACCGCGGCATCGGCCGGGGACCGTTCTTCCGGCAACGTCCGGATCGGCCTGGCGAGGGCATGAAAGTAGCTGGTCGCTCCGTCATAACTGGTGATACTGGTGATAAGTATCGGCTCGAAAGGCCAGCCGTTGGCGGCGAATACGCCGTAGCCTTTGGTCAGGCCATAGGGTGTCACCACGCCCGTGCCCAGCGCCAGTGACAGGTTGCGCGGCAGTTGGGCGTCCATGTTGAAACGCTTCATATAATCGATGGCATAGGACAGACCGATCTCTTTGAGGATCTTGACCGTGACGACATTGCGCGACATCACCAGGCCGGTCCTGAGTGATGTAGGGCCGAAGAACCTGTTCTCATAGTTCTTGGGCCGCCACCCCTCATCGAACTCATCGGACTTGTAGGTCAGCGGCGTGTCAAGGATGATGCTGGCGGCTGTCAACCCTTTGTCGAGGGCCGCGGCATAAATGAACGGCTTGATGGCGCTGCCGCTCTGGCGCTTGGCATAGATGGCGCGGTTGAACTGGTTGCGCGCATATTCCACGCCGCCCACCAGGGCCTGCATCTCGGCGCTCTGGACATCGAAGGCCACCAGGGCGCCCTGCACCAGGGGATCCTGAGAGATATGCCACGCGCCGCCGATATAACACAGGCGCAGCATGTCACCTACGGCAAGCACGCCCTTCGGATCCCAGGCGCCCTGGGGCTTGATCCAGGCATAGCTGCCGGGCGGCAGTTCCAAAATCTGGGTGCCGATGGAAACCTTCAGCGGCTGGGCACTGACGACCTCGCCCCAGTAGAACTCATAATTCTTCAAACCCTGCCAGGCGATCTGGTTCTTCTGAAAGGCCAGCATGTTGGCCTTCTGCTCCTCATCGAAACCCTTAAGCGGCCCGCGGTACTGCCCCTGCCGCATTTCCAGCTCGATCACCCCTTTGCGTACGGCCATTTCGGCCGCATCCTGTAAACGGGGCACGATGGTGGTCTTGACCACGATCCCGGTATTGATGATCGCGGGGCCGTATTTCTGTATGGCCAGGGTCTTCACATAATCCGTAACATACGGATAGCGCGTGAACATGGCCACGGACTTGCCCGTAATCTTAAGAGGCACCCGATAGGCCTCAGCCGCCTCGCTTTCCTGGATATCGCCCTGTTGAACCATACGGGAGAGCACATACCACTGCCGCCGTTTGGCCGAGACAAAGCTGTTGAGCGGTGAATAGCGGTGGGGCGCCGGCGCCAGCCCGGCTATCAGGGCTACCTCCGCCAGATCGAGGTCCTTGCATTCCTTGCCGAAATAGCGCAGGCTGGCGGCCCCGACGCCGCTGGCGCCGCTGCCGAGGTAGATCCGGTTCAGATACAGACTCAGGATCTGTTCCTTGGAAAGGGCCTTTTCGATCCTGAACGCCAGCACGGCTTCCCTGATCTTGCGATACATGGTCTTCTCACGGCCCAAGAGATAGGTGCGCACCACCTGCTGGGTAATCGTGGAGGCGCCCTGGACATACGAGGCGGCCTTGATGTCCTTGATCAAGGCGCTCACGATGCGGCTGAAATCGATGCCGGCATGTTTGTAGAAGGTGGCGTCCTCGGCCGCGATAAAAGCCAATTTCAACGGCTGAGGGATCTCCTGTTCGTCCAGCACCACCATGCCGTCGGGCGGGAACCAGCCGATGACTGTGCCGTCGGCGGCGATGACCTTGCTGAGGCGGGTCGGTTGCATCTCGCGCAGCTCCTTGATGGAAGGGATGCCCCGCATGATGAGCCACCACCCGCAACCGGCCAGGGCTATGCATAGCGCCAGAAACAGGCATGAGCCGATGACAAGCCATTTCCTTTTCATGCTGCTCACCATAAATCCATATTCCACAAGAATACAAGGGCAATTTCCTGCTGTCTACCGGGCTGAGAGCGCCGCCCCACGCCGCTGTCCGCGCGCTTTACAGATCAGTCGCCTTAGAACTGCCTGATCCCCAGGGAGAAGTAGAGCGCGTCATGTCCGCCTTCGCAGCGGCCATACCCTAGGAAGATGGGACCGAACGTGGTGTCAAGACCCAGAAAGATACTGCCGGCGTGGAGCATATCGCCGGTATTGACATCCCGGCGGTCAAGCCAGGCATTGCCCATCTCATAGGAACACCCGCCATAAATGTCGCTCGGCAGAAAGTTCGAAAGTCTGATGATCTTGCCGTAATAGATAACCTCGCCCAGCACGACATGATTGCCGTAGACCTGGTCCGTATTCAGGCCGGAAAGGTTCAGGAAACTTCCCAGATAGAACCTGCGCGGAACCGTATCGGCGCTGCCCAGGTTGGTGCCCCATCTCCCCCGCAGCACCACGGTATGCCTCTGGTACGCCAGGGCCTTGACCAGCGAGCTCTCGGCGTGCCGGTAATTGTTATCTCCCCCCAGGTCCTGACGTCCGTACTCATATCCGGCCGAAAACAACCACCCCTGCCGGGGGAAGAAGGCGTTGTCGAGCTGGTCAAGGTTCAAGCGCACGCGATACGCCCCGTAGGTTTCCTTGCCTTCATCGGTTCTCGATGATTCCTGTCCGATCTTGAGCCTGGTCGCGTTTTTACCCTTGAAGTACCCCCCTCTCAGCTCGCCGTATTCTCCCATCTGCAAACCCAGATCCAATCCGCCCCACGCATCGTGCACCTTGTATTCGGCCTCGGCGCTTTCGCTTTTCCGGTCGGGGTACAAATACACCGGATACGACTGGTATTCGCCCGAAGGGGCCAGAAAAACCTTCCAGGGATAGGGGTTGAGCGGCTGGTAGAACTCGGTAAAGAAGCGCTGCCGCTGCCCGAACAGGAACGCGCTCTTCCATTCGGCTCCCAGACGGTTTAAGGGCGAGACGCCGTACTTCATGAGGATCTGATAGGCCTGGTCGTTATCCAGGTTGGATTCCAACTCCATGCCCAGACTGATGACATGCCGCGGCCTGATCTTTTGCTTGTGCTTGATGAGCAGACCCTGCCGGCCGTCTTTCTCCTCCAGGGCGAAATCGAGGTCTTCGAAATCCCCGCGGCGATAAAAATCGAACATGTCATAGGCCAGGATGTCTTTCTTCAAAACCCCTTTGGCGCTGCGATCGATGAGCTTGATGATGAATTCCGATCCCAACCAGGATTTCTGCTCCATCCTGACGAATTCGATTAAGCCCAGCGGTTTGACCTTGCCGCGTTGCGCCTCTCGGATGGCCTGGTATTCCACCTGGCTGACGCCAAGCCCCTTGAGCTTGTCCTCAAGCCTGCGGGCGGCCAGCGTACCGCTTTTCACCGCGTCTTCCATCTTGTCGAAGCTGGCGGTCCCGACCGCGCCGAGATCGGGCTCGATGAGGATGTCCTTGGGACCGATTTTTTGCAGTTCACCGGCCACATTGCGGTTGGTCAGGATATTGGTGACCTGGTCGACGATGCTCAAGAAACTGTCCAGATCCTCGCGCTTGGTGAGCGGAGTGCCGATATTGACCGCGATCACCACATCCGCGCCCATGTTCTTGACGACCTCAATGGGCAGGTTCTGGGCCACGCCTCCGTCCACCAGGAGCCGTCCTTCGATCTCGACCGGGGCGAAGGCCCCTGGGATGGCCATGCTGGCCCGCATGGCCTGGGCAAGATCGCCGCGGGCCAGGACGACCATCTCGCCGGTGGCGATATCCGTGGCCACGGCCCGGAAAGGGATCGGGAAGGCATTAAAATCTTCGGGGGCATTGAGCGTCATGGAGCGCAGCAGCAATTCGATGCGCTTGCCGCGGATCAGCCCCTTGGGCAGGCTGATGCCTTTATGGAAATCCAGTTCCAGGTTGGTAAAGTAATTGCGCCGTTCGGATTTGCCGCGATAGTTCTCGCGCGTGCGCGGGATTTTATCGGTGAAGATGCCCTCCCAGTCGGTCTGGGTGATGAGATTTTCCAGCTCGCTCAGCGGCACGCCCGAGGCGTAGAGCCCACCGACGATGGCCCCCATGCTCGTGCCGGCAATATAATCGATGGGCACGCCATAGGCTTCCAGGACCTTGAGAACGCCCACATGCGCGGCGCCGCGCGCCCCTCCGCCGCTTAAGACCAGTCCCACCTTGGGCCGCGTCGGTGTATCCTGGGCCCAGAGCACCGTGGGGCATACGATCAGGCATATCAGCACCAGCGACCGCCATGGGACAACTCCGGCATGCCTCAAGGGACGAGCTCCTCTCTTCGTGATGAAAGAGAGGATACCAAGTTCGATGCCCCTAAGGCAAGATCGACTTTGCCCATATCAGACGTAAAACCCGCCGAACCTGACCATGAAGCGCCCTCAAGATACTGGACGTAGCACAGGCGTTATGTTAATGGGTCAGGCACTATTGACGCGGAGGATGGTATGCTAGCGGAGTACAAACCTCAGGAGATTGAGCCGAAGTGGCAGACGACGTGGGACCAGGATAAACTCTTCAAGGTCAGCGACGATGCATCGAAAACCAAATACTACCTGCTGGAAATGTTCCCCTATCCTTCCGGCCGCATCCACATGGGGCATGTGCGCAACTATACCATCGGCGACGTGATCGCGCGCTACAAACGCATGCGCGGCTTCAACGTGCTGCATCCCATGGGTTGGGACGCCTTCGGCATGCCGGCCGAAAACGCGGCCATCGCCGGCGGGGTGCACCCCAAGCAGTGGACCTACGACAACATGCGCTACATGAAGGAACAGCTCAAGCGCATGGGTTTTTCCTACGACTGGGACCGTGAGATCGCCACCTGCGCCCCCGAATACTACAAGTGGGAGCAGCTCTTCTTCATCCGCATGTTCGCCAAAGACCTGGTGTACAAGGACCGTACCTACCTCAACTGGTGCGAGAGCTGCAAGACCGTGCTGGCCAACGAGCAGGTGGAAGACGGCGTGTGCTGGCGCTGCTCCACCCAGGTCATCCTCAAGGAATACGACCAGTGGTTCTTCCGGATCACCCGCTATGCCCAGGAACTGCTGGACAACATCGAACGGCTCAAGGAGGGCTGGCCGGAGCGCGTGCTCGTCATGCAGAAGAACTGGATCGGCCGCAGCGTGGGTTCGCTCATCCGCTTCGCCATCGATGGAGCCGGCGACGACATCGAGGTCTTCACCACCCGGCCCGACACCCTCTACGGTGCCACCTTCATGAGCATCGCCCCCGAACACCCGCTGGCCAAGAGCCTGCCCAAAGGCACCGGCCAGGAGACGGCGGTCAAGGCCTTCGTGGACAAGACCCTGAAGGAAGACAAGATCACGCGCACCTCCGAAACCTATGAGAAGGAGGGCGTCTTCACCGGGCGCTACTGCATCAACCCCTTAACCGGGTTTAAGATGCCCATCTACGTGGCCAACTTCGTCCTGTACGACTACGGCACCGGCGCGGTCATGGCCGTGCCGTCCCATGACCAGCGCGACTTCGAGTTCGCCAAGAAGTATGGGCTCACCATCATCGTGGTGATCCAGCCCGAGGGCGAGGTGCTCGATGCCGCCGCCATGACCGAGGCCTACGAGGGCGACGGCGTGCTCGTGAACTCCGATAAGCACAACGGCATGCCCAACCGGCAGGCCATGCAGGCCATCACCGAGCATCTGGCCCAAAAAGGCCGGGGCGAGGCCACGGTAAACTTCCGGCTGCGCGACTGGGGCATCTCCCGGCAGCGCTACTGGGGGGCGCCGATCCCCATCGTGCACTGCGAAAAATGCGGGACCGTGCCGGTCAAGGAATCCGACCTGCCCGTGCTGCTGCCCGAGGATGTCAAGCTGACCGGTACGGGCGAATCGCCCATCGCCCAGGTGGACACGTTCGTGAACACCACGTGTCCCTCCTGCGGGGGAAAAGCCAAGCGCGAGACCGACACCATGGACACCTTTGTCGAATCCTCCTGGTACTTCCTGCGCTACTGCTGCCCGGACAGCCACGACAAGCCCTTCGATCCGGCAGCCCTGGCCTACTGGATGCCCGTGGATCAGTACATCGGCGGCATCGAGCACGCCATCCTACACCTCATGTATGCCCGCTTCTTTACCATGGTGCTGCGCGATCTCGGGTTCGTGGCTATCAGCGAACCGTTCGAGCGCCTCTACACCCAGGGCATGGTGATCAAGGACGGCGCCAAGATGAGCAAGTCCAAGGGCAATGTCGTGGACCCCGAAGACATGATCAAGCGCTACGGCGCGGACGCCACGCGACTCTTCATGCTCTTCGCCGCCCCGCCCGAGAAGGATCTGGACTGGAGCGACCAAGGCATCGAAGGCACCTATCGCTTCCTGTCGCGTCTGTGGCGCCTGGTGCAGGAGATTAAGGAACTGCCGGCCGCGGAAACCGAGACCATCCCGCCCAGCATGCAGGATTTCCAGCGCAAGCTGCACCAGACCATCCGCAAGGTCACCGAGGACGTGGACAAGCGCTTCCGCTTCAACACGGCCATCGCCGCCATGATGGAGCTGGTCAACGAGCTCTACAAACTCAAGGAGGCCGCTAGAGCACCACAGGAGGTCCAGGTCATGCGCCGGGCCCTGCAGCACCTGCTCGTCATGCTCTCGCCCTTTGTGCCGCATATCGCGGACGAGCTCTGGGAGGCTCTGGGCGGCACGGGCATGCTCCTGGACCATGCCTGGCCCGAATTCGACGCCGCCTGGGCTGAAAAGGTGGAGGTCACCATCGCGGTGCAGGTGCTCGGCAAGGTGCGCGCCACCCTGACCGTAGCCGTCGATTCGCCGCAGTCCGAGGTGCAGAGCGCGGCCATGGTCGAACCGAACGTGGTCAAGCATATCGAGGGCAAGCCTATCAAAAAGGTCATCTATGTCCCCAATAAGATCCTCAATCTTATTGTATAGCCTGGGCTTCTTACTGGCGGCCCTGACGGGCTGCGGATACGGGTTCGTGCTCAAGGGCGCGGGCAACTTAGGCCCGGTGCATATCCAGGCCAGCGTCAACCAGACCCCGCTCAGATCCGCGGCCATGATTATGGATTCGCACCTGGAAAGCACGCTGGCCGCCATGGGGGTCTCGGGACGGGCCGAGGACCTGCCTCGGCTGACCTGCACGATCGTCGGGGCCCGCGGACAGGAGATCTCCACCAACCCTGCCGCCGACAACCGCTTCCGCCTGAAGCTGAGCGTCAAGGCCGAGATCACGGGCTTAGACGGCAAATCCCTCTGGCATAGTACCTTCAGCGACTACGGCGCCTATGCCTCGGGCGGCCAGGAAGAAAACGCCCTGGACGAGGCCTGCGAAAAGATCGCCCAACGCATCGCCCAGTCGCTCCTGGCGATCAGGATCGAAAAGCCGGGCACAATGGAAAAGGTCGAGACGCAAGAGTCAAAGGTTCAATAAAGGCGGGTGCCTAACCCCCGGGTAAGCCTATGGGTAAAATGCAAACGGATCAGCAGCCGGCGGCCGTGCGGCTTTTCATGGGCGAGGAGACCTTCCTCATGGAAGAGGCCCTTTCTTCGCTCAAGACCGCCCTGGGCGATGAGGCCCTGACCAATTTTCAGACCTTCAACGGCGATGAAAGCATCCGGGTCGAGGACCTGCTCGGGCTGTGCAACACCCTGCCCTTCCTGGGCGAAAAGCGCCTGATCATCCTGCGCAATGTCCAAAAGCTTTCCTCCAAGGCCCTGGCTCAGATCGGAGCTTACTGCCGCAACCCCCTGGAAACCACCACCTTGGTCATGACCGTGGAGGGCCAACCGCCCAAGAGCAATGACGCCCTCTTCAAGCACCTGCCGGACACGGTTCTCCAGCGGCGTTTCGATCCGCTGAAAGGGCCCGAGATCATCACCTGGGTCCAGGCGCGCGCCAAAGCACGGAAGAAAACCATCGACAAGGAGGCGGCCGCGCTTCTGGCCGAGCTGACCGGAGGCCATACCTGGTTCATGGCCTCCGAGATCGCCAAGCTCTGCCTCTATGCCGGCGACCGTCCGTCCATCACGGCCGCCGACGTTGAATACCTGGTCATGAAAACCGCCGAGTCATCCATCTTCGCCTTCCAGGACGCGCTCTTCGAACGCCGGAAAGAGGCCCTGGCGAGACTTAGCGAGCTGGAGGCCACCGGCATCGAACCCCTGGAGGTCGTGGCCATGCTCGAAAATCATATCATCGACCATTACAAGGTCCTCCTGGGCGGCGGCTGGAAATGGCGCCCCATCCATCCCTTTGTGGTCAAGAAGATCACGGGGCGCAAATCCCTTTGGAAAGCCGCGGACTTAAGCGCTCTTTTGTCCGATATCCGCGCCATCGAGCGCGCCGTCAAGACCGGACGCACGGCGGCGCCCTTTGCCGCGCTTACCGAGACGACCGCCAAGTATGTGCTGCGGCCAACGCCGCCATCCTGACCCGAGCGCGCCTCATGGCCTGGCTCTTCTCCCTGCTCTCGGCCTTCTGCCTGGCCACGGCGGACGCTCTGACAAAAAAATATTTCTCCCACTTTTCCAGCTATGAAATGGGGCTCATCCGGCTCCTGTCCATCGTGCCGTGGCTCCTGGCGGCCATATTCTTCATCCCCTGGGTAAAGCCGGATACGGTGTTCTTCGTCAGCCTGGCCTGCGGCCTACCCCTGGAGGTCCTGGCTTATCTAAGCTACATGCGCTCCATCAAGGTCTCGCCGCTTTCCTTAAGCCTGCCTTTCCTGGCCTTCACCCCTGTCTTCATCATCCTCACCGGGTGGCTGATCCTGGGCGAAACCGTGACGTGGCAAGGCCTAACCGGTATCATCCTGATCGTGAGCGGGGCCTACTGCCTGAACTTCAGCCGCATCTCTTCCGGCCTTGTGGCACCCTTCAAATCCATTCTGAGAGAACCGGGTTCGCGCCTGATGCTCCTGGTGGCGGCCCTCTATTCGATTACGGCCACACTCGGCAAGCTGGCCATCGAGCATTCCAACCCCTATACCTTCGGCGTCACCTACCAACTGGCCTTTACCGTGCTCATTGCCCTGGCCCTGCCTTTCATGCCCAAGGCCTCGCTCAGGGGGCTGAGGCTTCGGCCGCTCATGGCCCTGGCCGTCGGCGCCGTATGGTGCGTCTCCCTGTTCAGCCACTGGATCGCCATCTCGCTGACCCAGGCCGCCTACATGATCGCGCTCAAGCGCACGAGCATCCTCTTTGCCGTGCTCTATGGGTCCTGGCTCTTCAAGGAGGAGCATATCCGCGAACGCCTCCTGGGCGCCCTTGTCATGCTGAGCGGGGTGATCTGCATCGCCGCTTTCGGATAACTGGAGCGCGGTTCGGCTTTTCTTCGTGTTCTTCGTGATCTTCGTGGTCAACGGCTCTAAAAGCTTTTTCTCACCACGAAGAGCTCGAAGAAATAAAGAAGCTATACGATTCGTGGTGAAAGCAAGGGGGGCGCGGATACAAAGACCGCTTCCCGACAGAGATGGCATAAACGAAATCCCCGCCGCCGCATTGGGCGCGGGGATCATTGTTAACACGAAAGCCTAAGGCTTCGGTTATGATTCAACCTGGCGGTACTGGCGGGTAAGTCTGGATATGCGGCGCGAAGCGGTCCGGCGGTGCAGGACGCCCTTGGTCACGGCGCGGTCCAGACGGGCCACGGCGGCCTCATAGCTGGCCTTGGCCCCTTCGGGGTTCTTCTCTTCCTGACTGGTGAAGACCTTCTTGATGGTCGTGTTGATGGATGACTTGAAGCTGCGGTTTCTCTGACGCCGCTTCTCGTTCTGCTTCTGCCTCTTCAGGGCCGATGGGTTGTTGGCCATGCTTGTCTACTCCTCATGCATATTCTTACTTGAAACAGGCCATCCTTACTACATAGAGTGGCAGGAGATGTCAAGGGCTTTCAAACATTTGCTTGACGCTTGCCAAGCTTTCAACATGTGTGTATAGTAGCGAGCTGACCAAAGAACAGGGGAGGAATATTCGATGAGTATGAACGTACAGCATGCGCGTTTAATGGCCTGGGTACAGGAAATCGTCGAGCTCTGCCAGCCGAAAGATATACACTGGTGCGACGGCAGCCAGGCCGAGTATGACCATGTAATGCAGCTCGCGGTGGCGGGCGGCATGGCCACTCCCTTAAAGAAGCGACCCAACAGCTTCCTCTTCCGCTCCGACCCCAGCGATGTAGCGCGCGTGGAAGCGCGCACCTACATCAGCACCCCGAGCAAGGACGAGGCCGGGCCGACCAACAACTGGATCGACCCCACCGAGCTCAAGCAGACCATGACGGGACTCTACAAAGGCTGTATGCAGGGCCGCACCCTGTACGTGATACCGTTCTCCATGGGTCCGGTGGATTCGCCCATTGCCAAGATCGGCATCGAGATCACGGACAGCCCGTACGTGGTCTGCAACATGCACGTCATGACGCGCGTGGGCACCACGGTAATCGAGAAGCTGGGAACCGACGGCGAATTCATCCCCTGCCTGCACTCCATCGGCGCGCCGCTTGCCCCGGGACAGAAGGACAGCTCCTGGCCCTGCGCGCCGATCGAACAGAAATACATCAGCCATTTCCCGGACGAGAACCTGATCTGGTCGTACGGTAGCGGCTACGGCGGCAACGCGCTCTTAGGCAAGAAGTGCCTGGCCCTGCGCATCGCTTCGGCCATGGCCAAGCGCGAAGGCTGGATGGCCGAGCACATGCTGATCCTCAGGCTGACCAACCCGCAAGGCAAGCAGTACCACATCGCGGCCGCCTTCCCGTCGGCCTGCGGCAAGACCAACCTGGCCATGCTCAAGCCCACCATCCCGGGCTGGAAGTGCGAGTGCGTGGGCGACGATATCGCCTGGATCAAGATCGGGCCGGACGGACGTCCGCACGCCATCAACCCCGAGGCCGGCTTCTTCGGCGTGGCGCCCGGGACTTCGTATGAATCCAATCCGTCGGCCATGGATACGCTCAAAGAGAACATCATCTTCACCAACGTGGCCTTAACCGATGACGGCGATGTGTGGTGGGAAGGCATGGACGGCCCCAAACCGGCGCATGCCATCGACTGGAAAGGCAGGGACTGGACCCCCGAGAGCACCGAGCCTGCCGCGCACGCCAACTCGCGCTTCACGGCGCCGGCAAGCCAGTGCCCGGTCATCTGTCCGGACTGGGAGGCCCCTGCGGGCGTGGTCATCGACATCTTCGTCTTCGGCGGACGCCGCGCCAGCGTCATGCCCCTGGTACACGAGGCCTACTCCTGGGACCACGGGGTCTTCATGGGCGCCACGGCCTCTTCCGAAACCACGGCCGCCAATATCGGGGCGGTGGGCAACCTCAGACGCGACCCGTTCGCCATGCTGCCCTTCTGCGGGTACAACATGGGCGACTACTTCCAGCACTGGCTCGATATGGGCGACCGTTTCGGCTCAAAAGCGCCGCGCATCTTCTATGTCAACTGGTTCCGCAAGAGCCCGGAAGGCAAGTGGCTCTGGCCGGGCTTCGGCGACAACAGCCGCGTGCTGAAATGGATGTGCGAACGCGTGGATGGGAAGGTAGGGGCGGTGGATACGCCCATCGGCCGCATGCCCAAACCGCAAGACCTCGATTTAAGCGGCCTATCCATCCCGGAGGCCGATCTCAAGGAGCTGCTGCGCGTGGATGTCCAGGCCTGGAAAAACGAGGTGCCGGATATCGCCAAGCACTTCGCCCAGTTCGGCGATCGTCTGCCGGCCAGGCTCAGACAGCAGCTGGACGACCTGGCCAAACGTCTCGGATAAGTCAGTCAGGGAGACCCTTTCTTCAAAGGGTCTCCCCTGCTCGTATAGCCTTTCTCTTCGGCTTTTAAAAAACCTTCACCGGCGTCTCATACGCGATGCGTTTTAGTCGATGCTGATCCGCCCCAGGGCCGAACCTCCCGGTCCATAGACATCTTCAGGGATGCCGGCGCCGTCGGCCGGGAATGACCCGCCCAGGTACTGCAGCAGCGCCATCCACTCCTTGAGCTCCTGGACCCCTGGATCCGCGCCCGCGTCGATGCGGTGGTCCATATAGTCCTCCGGGGCGATCGCATAGCCGCCCGCATCGCGCGGGATGATCTCCAGACCTAATAATGAGGTCACGACGCCCATCATCTGCAGGGCATAGAGATCGACCACGCAGTGGAAGTACTCTCCTGAGAGAATGCCCCTATCCAGATCGATTATAGGTACCAGGGCCGCATCATTAGTGCAGGCGAAGTCTTCTACGGGGTAGACCGACACTGCCCTGACGCGCTGCCCCAACGAAGCAAGCGGAGCATACCTGACCTTGAGACCCGAGAAATTCAGATAATAGTCCGAACCGATAAATGGGGCAAAGCTGAGGGCCACTTCACAGATGTTCCTGAGGTCCGCGGCCGTGACGTACAAGGACATGAGGGGGTAGCCCGGCAAAGGCTGCGAGGTGTCGGGAGAGATGCCCAGCGGCAGCACGTTGTAGATATCCGCGAAGGTGATATAGCTGGATTTGCCGGGGTAAATATAGTCGCGGATCACGCCGCTGGCCACCACGCTGAAGTCATAGGGATCCGCGCTGTATGCCGTGGCCGCGGCGCGCAGCGCGTCGGCCGCCAGATCACCCAAGTTGGACTCCGAGAGTGGCACCAGTTCAAGGGGAAAGCTTGTTCTTGAAACAAACGATGCCAGGGTGACGTCCAGCGGCACAAGGGCGGTATTGATGGGGGCCTGGTAATCCTCGACCATGGCCTGCACGGTCTTATCGCCCCGGACATGATCATCCACCGGGATAGAGGTGAAGTTGTATTTCATTACCTTTTTCAGGATCACGTTGTAGGTGATATCGAGCCGGCTCAGGTTTTCACCGTACTCGCCGGGCGAGAAGATGATCGTGTGGGAAGGGCCCATGATGAAGGCCTTGTCGGTGTCGGTGTGGTAATGGCCGGAGGCGATGATGTCGATGCCCGTGACATTCAAGGCCAGGTCGGCGTCGTCGCCGGTGCCGTCTTTCTCAACGCCGCCGTGCGACAGGGCGATGACAAGCTGGCAGTGTTTGTTCCTGCGCAGGTCGTCCACCTGCTGCTGGATAAAGGCGTAATCGTGGTTGAAAGTCACGGGAGAAGCCGCCGGCGCCTTGGAGTCGGCATCCGGACCCATGAGCCCGATGACGCCGACCTTCAGGCCGAAAGGATATTCGATGACCTTGGTGTCCATGATGATGCCGGCTGCTTTCAGGGCCGAGAGCACATTGCCCTCGGGGATGACCATGTTGGTGGCCACCACCGGTACGTCGAAGCCTTTACTCACGCCGTTGGAAAGCAGCATGGCCAGGCCGGAGGGCGACCAGTCGAACTCGTGGTTGCCCAAAGTCACGGCGTCGTACTTCAACGCCTTGAAGTAGTTGAGCGCGATAGGGTCCGCGGTGCTCAGGTCGTAGACCGTACCCATGAAGAAATCACCCGAATCGAAGACCAACGTCGGTATACGCTTGGCCGCCTGCTTGCTTCGAATGCCATTGATCAAGGCGGCCAGCCGGGCATAACCGCCCAGGACCTGGTCGTGATCGGTGGTATCCAGGGGCGTGTAATCGAGAAACGGCCCATACCCGCTGGCATGGTCATGCACATCCGAGGTCTGCAGGATGGTCAGGTTTACATTGCCGAGCTTGCAGCCGCTGGCGGCGAATACCAGCAGCACGATCCCTAACGTTATGAACCATTTTCTTCTTTGCATGGCGGCCCTCCTTGTCCTTCACATCGATAGTGCGCCCACCCGTTCGAACACCATCATGCGCTCCCGCCGACGGCCTTGAAGAAGCGGCCCGCGAGGAACGCATCCCCCCGGCGCGGTCCCACCCCCCGCTGGTATCTAAAATAATGCCGAGGACCGCACAAGCCAATACCCCCGTGAGGGAGCCTTGAGTCCGGGAGGCTTGTACGTGCCTACCGGACTTCTTTCTTTTCCGACTTGCCCGCCAGGGTTTCGACGGCCTGCTCCAGGGCCTGGTTGAATTCTTCCGGGCGGTCCATCATCAAAAAATGATCCGCGCCCTTCAATACCACGGCCTCGAAAGAGCGCATATGCCGCCGGTTGGCCGCATAGTTGATGGGCCATAGATCGCCGCCTATGGTGATGACCGGGACCCTGACCTTATCGAAGATGCGCGCCGCATCACCGCTGACATACTGCGACATCATCTCCTGCATGGCGCTTAAACCCACACTGGGCGGCGCGGCGGCCATGTCCGCCAGGATCCATTCCCGCAGCTCGGCATCGGTCTGGTACGAGAGCATGGGGCGGATGAACTGCCGGCTGCCTCCGGGAAAGTCCTTCTTCAAGGGCGCCAGCAGGTCTTTGAGCTCCGCCTTGGTCATGGGGTACTCAATATTGTCCAGCGTATCGACGCCCACCAGCCCGATGACGCGCCCCGGCATGAGCGCGGCAGCCTCGGCGATCACCGCGCCGCCCATGGAATGACCGATCAGGATGACCTTATCCGCGCCGATGGCCGTGCACACGGCGCGCACATCCTCGCCGAAGGACGGCATGGTATAGCGCTTGCGCGCGAGGCCCGAATGGCCATGGCCGGCCAGGTCCAAGATGACCACGCGGTGCCCTTTCGCGAAATAAGGCACCTGGCAGCGCCAGTAGCGGGCATCGCAGCTCCACCCATGCACGAACACCAAGGTGGGTTCACCCGCGCCATAGACCTCATAGGCGATCGGGACAGCGTCCTTGGAATTGACGACCCGGGGCCACTGAACTTGGGGCTCAGCCGCGACTGCCGGGGCCATCAGGAGCAGCCAACAGACCACCATGCATTTTACTGATGGTTTGCATAGCGTCCTGCCGGGCGCCCATGGACACCGTGTTTCCATCTGCATAATTCTCTCCTTCCTAAGCAATGATCAATAGCGCGATCAAAGGCACGACATTGAAGACAAGCCAGATAATCTTGAACAGACCGAGGAACGCATACATGACCACATCGTAGGTCGCGCGGGGGATGGGGAACCACGCGCTCTGGGTACGGTAGACCAGATCCGGGGCCGCTACGCACATGCCGGTCCAAAGCACCAGCAGGGCTCCGTTTATGATCGTGCACCACATGAAGAATCCCGTCAGCATCCGGATATCCATAGACCCTCCTTGCGATGAATCATGGCGGCCGAGTTCCTCGCGGCCATATAAACTCTGCCGCTACACGCTACGACGTCTTGATGCTTATGTATAGTGATGGAGACCTAAGCAAATGTCAATGGGCGCGCGCATGAAAAACGCCATGCTCCGGAAACGGACGCGCCGTGAGGACGGGAATCCTCAGGCCCCGCCGCAGAGCGCTTCGAGGGCCTTCTGGTCAAGGATACGGATGGTCCGGCCTCGGGCATGGATGATGCCTTGGCCCGCCATTTTTTTTAAAACGCGGGACAGGGTTTCCGGGGTCGTGCCGAGCACCTTGGCCACTTCGCGCTGCGAGGTGGCCAAGACGACGGTGTCTCCGCCCTCACCCAGGGCCAGGGCATGCAGCAGGAAACTGGCCAGCCGCTGCGGGATCTCCTTGAGCGACAAGAGCTCGATCAGATACAGGGACTCCTTGAGCCGGCGGATCAGGAGACTGAGCATATTGAAGACCAGGGAAGGCTCTTGTTTGGCCAGGTCCTCCATGACATCGCGCGGCAGGATAAAGAGCCGCGTGTCCTCCAGGGCCACGAGATTGGCCGGAAACGTTTCCTCGGTCATGGATGTCATGCAGAACAGCTCGCTCGGTCCGAGGAGGTACAGCGTCTGCTCACGGCCGTCGCCCGAGCTCTTGAACACCTTGACCCTGCCCCATACCACCAGATACAGCCCCTTGACCGGCTCATCCTCGCCCGCGATGATCGCGCCAGCCTTGAAGTCCTTGTACCTGCCGCGCAGCGCCAGGCGCTGCATCTGATCTTCGGGCAGCCCCTGGAACATGGGGATATAATAGAGGAGTCGGTCCTGCATCTTTTTTCTCCCTGTTCGTTGACCTGGATCAATGCTTAGATCCTGTGCACCATGTAAACAATGCCGAAAAGAAATACAAATGAAAACAACAAAAAGGAGTCTCCTATGATCACGATCACCGATGCCGGCAAAGAAACCCTGGCCACCTATTTCAAGAATCGCAAGCCAACGCCCCTGCGCATTTACATGCGCGCCTCCTGAGGAGGCGCGAGCCTGCAGCTGGCTCAGGATGAGCCGGGAGAATTCGACGATATCCACCAGATCGAGGGCTACACTATTGTAATCGACAAGGACCTTGCCAAAATGGCCGCGCCCATCACCATCGACAGCGGCTTCAGGGGTTTGAAGATCCAATCGCGCATCAACTCAGGGATGGGCACCTGCGCGAGGTAATCAGATAACAATAGGTCCTATACGTCGTATAGGACCTATTGTTGGTTACAGCATACGTCGCGCCCTGCAAGGACCACGCAAAAAATTCTTGATCTTCATGAGCTTCCCTTCTATGGTGGCCGCAATCATCCCACATCTTGAAGAGGAGAAAAGACATGAAGCTGTTTCTATCGTTCATAAAAAAGTCTGTTGTCCTCCCGGCGAAGCTCGCCTTCGCTCTGTTCAAGTTTCCGGTCAAGGTCTACAAATTCATGATGGACCACGCCATCCTCCTGGGCATCTACGCCAGCTTGAAGCTGATGACCAAGGTATCTTTCAGGATTTTGCGTCAGCCGTTTTTCCTGGGCATGCTCGTCGGTTCGTCCATGCTGTTCGTGTTGATAGATAAAAAGAGGAGAAAGAAGGTATTTGCCCTGCTGAACCGCAGGTAAAAGTCCAGCGCGCGAGAAAGGCATGCCATCGGCATGTCCAATTCCACTGTCCTGCGGAATTGTGTCGAACGTCGGTCTATTTTGTTCCGGCGCGCTGGATAAACATTGTTGGAAGCTGAGATCTTAATCCTGAAATCTCTCGGTGCTTTTATCCCGGACGCGTTTTTCTTTGCCGTATTTTAACAAATTACACCTTGCGCTCCCGGAACAAACATGCTATCTGTTCGACATTATCGAACATTGTACGGCAATATGAGACTTTGGAGCATCTATGAATACTGAGAAGCGCTTGCTGGGATCCATAAAAAAGGCCTTCGATATCTTGGCCCTGATCGGGGACGAAAAAAAACCCATCGGCATTACCGAGCTGACGCGCCGTCTGGGCTTGCCCAAGGCTACCACGGCCACGATCGTGGCCACGCTGGAGGCCATCGGCGGGGTTGAAAGAGACCCCTTCACCCAAAAATACCGCCTCGGCCCCCAGGTCCTTCAGCTCGGCCTCAAGAGCCTTGCCGGGCTGGACCTCATCACCACCGCCAGATCCTGGATGGAGCGCTTCAGCTTTCAGTTCATGGAGCCCGTCAACGTGGGAATGCTGACCGGCGACAGCATCACGATCATCATGCGTTTCGAGCCCGAGAATCGCTACATGACCTTCCCGCAGGCCGGATCGACGGTACCTCTGCATTCGACCTGCATCGGCAAGGCCTTCCTGGCGCATATGGATCGTAAGGAGCGCGAACGGTTGCTGGAGGATTATCGCTTCACCCCCTTGACACCCAACACCATCACGTCCAAGACGCAATTTTTGAAAGAGCTGGCCCAGGTCAAAAAGACCGGGGTAAGCTTCGACCGCCAGGAGTCCATCGGCAGATTGGCCGGGATCGGCGGGCCGATCTTCAACCATGCCGGCGTGGTGATTGCCGGCTTTGCCCTCAGCGGCAATGCGGAAAAGATCGAACGCTTGAGCAAGGAGATCATCGAAACCGTCAAGTTCACCACCGCGCAGATCTCGGCCCAGCTCGGATATAACCCGACATCATAGAACCGACAGCAGGAGGAAATATGGATTATCACGATAAGAAAGTGCTTTTCATCGGCGCCGGCGCTATCGGCGCATCCGTGGCCGCCTGGGTGGCCCCGCACCATGCCGACCTTTACATCATGGATACCGGCGAGGTGCAGCAGGCCTTGAAACAGGAAGGAATCACGGTCTATCAGTCCGATAACCCCGAGACCACGCGCGAGACCGTGCGGATCAAGACCGTCCAGACCCTGTCCGAGCTGCCGGATGTGGACATTATCGTGCTGGCGATCAAAAACTACAGCCTGCCCGCCATGGCCGAGATGATCGAAAAGACGCTCGGCGACCGCCCGGTCATCGTATCGATGGCCAACGGCACGGACAACCAGAGCATCCTGTCGCGCTATTTTTCCAAGGTGATCTACACCGTGGTCAGCTTCAACGCCCGGCGCGACGAGCCGGTCGTGGTGGCCTACCAGAAGAAGGGTCCGCTCCTGATCGGCACGCCGGACAACTCTTTGCGGGAAGAACTCCGCATGGTGCAGGCCATCTTAGGCCGCGGCTGCGAGACCATCATCGTCGATCACCTGGCGGATGCC
The DNA here is from genome assembly GCA_039680665.1 of Syntrophaceae bacterium. Classification (GTDB taxonomy): domain Bacteria; phylum Desulfobacterota; class Desulfomonilia; order UBA1062; family UBA1062; genus JAKQBR01. The sequence continues at coordinate 27,113 of JBDKSM010000219.1, forward strand.
GTGCACAGCAAGATCGTCATGAACCTCACCAATGCCCTGGATACGCTGGTGGGCCAGGGCTACCAGCCCATTTCGAACTTCGCCGTCTACCAGAAGCTCTTGCCCAATACGCTCTGGGAAGGGGTCAAGATCATCAAGGCCGCCGGATTCAAGGAATGCCGGATGGGCGGCATGCCCTCCTTCTCCCTGCTCCACCTGGGGGCCATCATGCCCGCCTGGATCGCCCGGCCCGTCTTCAAGCGCAAGATCAAGACCATGCTTATGTCCAGCATGACCCAGGATGTTTTGCTGCGCGACTCGGGCGCAAGCGAGATAGAGTCCCTCACCGGCTATATCGTGCGCCTGGCCGAGAAACACAAGGTGCCGGCACCCTATAACGCCACCATCTTCCGGCTGGCCAAGGAGAAGTTCGGCCCCGGGTTCAAACCCATGCGCTGCGAAGACGTCATGGCGGCCGTCGAGCAGGCCAAACACGCCGCAGCCTAAAAAAAAACCAACCTAAAACGCAACCCAAGATAAGGAGAACGCCATCATGAAAAAGACCGGAGCCTGGCTGGCGCGCTATGCCCTGGAACAACTGCCCATCGCCTACACCTTCGGCATCCCCGGCATGCAGAATACCGAGCTCTATGACGAACTGTACCTCTCCGAGAAGATCACCCCCATTCTGGTCACGCATGAGGAAAGCGCCTCATTCGCCGCCGACGGCATCGCTCGCTCGTCCGCCATGCTCGGCGTGGCCCTGGTCGTGCCCGGCGCCGGGGTCTCGAACGCGATGAGCGGCATCTGCGAGGCCTACCTGGATGGCATCCCCCTGCTGGTCATCGCCGGCGCACCGCGGCTGGATACGGGCAAACACTATCAGCTCCATCAAATCGACCAGCGCGAGCTGGTGAAGGGCGCGGTGAAGAAGAGCTTCCATATCACGGCCCACGACCAGATCGTGCCGGCCGTCTTCGATGCCTACGACACGGCCGTCTCCGGCTGCCCCGGACCGGTCTTCATCGAGATCCCGGTCGAGATCCAGATGATGGAGGGCGATGTGGCCACGCTGCCGATCTATCAAACCCGGCCGAGCGCGACGCCCCCCGATGCGCAAGCCATCCAGGCCGCCGTGGACCTGATCAAGGGCTCCCGCCATCCGGGCATCTTCGCCGGATGGGGCTGCAAGGATGCCGCCGTAGAGCTGACGCGCCTGGCCGAACTCCTGCAGGCCCCGGTGTCCGTGACCATGCAAGGTCTGGGCGTCTTCCCCGGCACGCACCCCCTGCATGCCGGTATGGGCTTCGGCGCCTCGGCCGTGCCGGCCGCCCGGAACGCCTTCAAGGACTGCGACTGCCTCATCGCGGTGGCCACGCGCTTCGCCGAGGTGGCCACCGGCAGCTATGGTGTTACGGTGCCAGCCAACCTGATCCATATCGATATCGACCCCACGGTCTTTGACAAGAACTATCCGGCCAGGATCAAGATCGCGGGCGATGCCGCCATCACCTTATCCGCCCTGATCGATACCCTTGAAAGCCAGAACGCCGCCAGGCCAGAGAACGCGGCCTTGGCCGAGCAGATCCGCGGCGATAAGGAGGCCTATGCCGAAAGCTGGGCCAAGACCCGCTGCCGCGGCGTCAACCCCGCGCTCTTCCTCAAGCACCTGAGCGCGCTGATGGACCCGGATGATTATGTGCTCTCGGACGTCGGCAATCACGCCTTCCTCATGGCCGAGCACTTCACGGTCAGGAGGGCCGGCCACTTCATCGCGCCCTGCGACTTCAACTGCATGGGCTATGCCGTTCCTGCCGCGCTGGGCATCAAGCTGACCCATCCGGACAAGCAGGTGGCCGCGGTGGTGGGCGACGGCTGCTTCCTCATGACCGGCATGGAAACGCTCACGGCCGCGGCCAATCGGGCCGGCATCATCTACTGTGTCTTCAGAGACGGCGAGCTGGCCCAGATCTCGCAGACACAGAAGCTTCCCTACCGCCACAAGACCTGCACGGTTCTGCCGGCCTACAACCTTTCCGGCATAGCCGAGGCCACAGGCGCCGAGTATATCGAGGTCCGCAGGAACAAGCACATCGTGGATGCGCTTCAAGAGGCGCGCGCCATCGCCTCCAAAGGCAGGCCCGTCATCCTGGATGTACGCGTGGACTATGCCCGGAAGACCGCCTATACGCGCGGGGTCGTCAAGACCAACCTGGCACGCTTCCCCCTGTCGACCCGCTATCGCCTCATTTCCAGGGCCGTGCGACGGCGCATCCCGTTTCTTGCGGATAAAGGATAGGAAACTTTCTTCCGGGAGAGCTCGCGCGGAGCGGCAAGAGAGAAAAGTGTTCCGTCACCCCGGCTTTAAGCCGGGGGGCAAATTGCATTTTAAGTTTTCTTAAGTTGAGACCCGCTGTCGTTCGTAATTTTTTAAACGACGATATCGATCTGATTGACCGATACATCATCCTGCTTCGCGGCCGCGCCGTAAGATTGGGTGGAACTTGTGTCTTCCTTGCTGCTTTGGTTGGCTTTGTTCTTTAATTGTTGGATCTGTTGTTCGAGCATTTGGATCTGCGCCTGATACTGCTCGATCTTCTGTTGTTTGGTTTTGGCGTCATCGGTCGTACTTTGCTGCTCTTCCGAGATCTTCTTTTCAAGTACCGCTATCTGTTTTTCAAGTTGGGCTATCTTTGAGCTGGCGCTGCCACCGCCATCAACGGATGACTGTGATGACACGGGGGAAATATTCATGAGCTGCTCCTTTTTCTCTCTTATCCTCTGGTTGCCATACCTATAGTATCGTACAAATCCACGACTTTCGCCACGATTTTTTGCCACTTTATAGTAACAGTTTGTAAAGAAGTGAGCCGACATGATACAATCATCACTCTTTTTTTAGCCCGCTAGAAACAAGTGCGCCCCTGAATGGACGCGGAAAATCCGCGACAGCGTCTCTACGGTCTATTGCGACCGTTGATCAATGATCGTGTTGACAGTACTATCCAAATTGGTCATGGATGAAACATTATTTGTTGGAGGCACGGAGGATGAAGAAGCTACTGTTGGTGATTTCGATCCTCTCTCTGGTGGGATGCGCCACAGGCCCCGTTCTTTACCCTAATGCACACCTTCGTACAGTAGGCGAAACGCAGGCCCAGAAAGATATAGCGGAGTGTAAAGCTCTAGCCGATGATTATGTCAAGTCCGATGCCGGGATCGCGGCAGCCAAAGACACCGCCGTCGGGGCGGCGGGGGGTGCTGTCATCGGCGGCGCGGCGGGTGCTGTTACACGCAATTTGGGTCGGGGCATCGGTGTCGGTGCCGCCGTCGGCGGGGCGTCCGGTTTGGTGCTAGGCATCATCAAGGGTTCGGAACCACCCCCCCTGTATAAAAATTTCGTGAACAAGTGCCTGCAGGAAAAGGGGTATGACATCATCGGATGGCAATAATAATTTTGAAAAGGGCTAGCCGCCGATCTTCTTCTCATGACCCGCCCAGTAACTTGCCCGCAGTTCACGTTTCAGGATCTTACCGGTGCCGGTCTTCGGTAGTTCACTCACAAAATCCACGCTACGCGGCAACTTAAACTTGGACAGCAGCGTCGCACAGTGGTCAATAATCTCTTGCTCGGAGGCATCCATGTTTGGCCTCAATACGACCAAGGCCTTGACCGCTTCGCCCCACTTGGGGTCGGGAACGCCGACCACGGCGCATTCCATGACGGCCGGGAACTTGAAGATAGCCATCTCAACTTCAGCGGAGGCGACATTCTCGCCTCCGCTGATGATCATGTCCTTGCCGCGGTCGACGATCTGGACGAAACCCTCCTGGTCGATATTGGCGATATCACCGGTGTGCAACCACCCATCGATGATGATCTTGGCGGTTTCCTCCGGTTCCTGCCAGAAACCCTTCATGACGTTGTTGCCACGCACGATGATCTCCCCTACGGCCTCACCGTTGGCCTCCACGTCCTCGCCCTGCTCATCGACAACCCTGAGATCGACGCCGAAAACAGGTTTGCCGGTCTTCGCCCGATAGACCAGCTGTTCTTCAAAGGGCAGTTTTTTCATGTGGTCTTTCAGGGTCGACAGCGTCAGCATAGGACAGGTTTCCGTCATGCCATAGGCCTGGTAGCATTTGACGCCGAATTTTTCCTGCGCTTCCCGCAAGATCGTGATCGGCACCGGCGCCCCACCGATGATCATCCGCTCCCATGAGGAGGTATCGTATCGGTCGGCTTCGGGATAGTTCAGCAGCGTGGTGACCATGGCCGGCACCATGGCGCCGATCGTCACCCTTTCCTTCTGGATGGCCGCGAGCACGTGCGGGGCGCGGAAATCCCTGACAATCACGTGGGTGGCGCCGGAACCGGTGATGCCATGCGGCGAGCCCCAGCCGTTGACATGAAACAACGGCACACTGTGTAGCTGCGTGTCGGCATCGGTAACGCTGAGCATATGGATATAATTAATGGCATTCGAATAGATGTTCCGGTGCGTCATCATAACGCCCTTGGGCCGGGACGTCGTGCCGCTCGTATAGAAGAGCTCGGCGACATCGTTCTCATCCATGTCCGGCCGGAGAGGCCATTCCGTCGAAGCCTCCTGTAACAGGGTATCATAGTCGGGCCAATCGATGCCGTCGGGACGATGGCCGTCGGTAAACAGCATGAAGTGCGTGACCGTCTCCAGTTTGTCGACCACCGGGGCCACCAGGTGCGCATACTCCCAATCGACGCATACCACTTTGGCGCCGGCATGATTGAGAATGAACACGATCTCTTCCGGGCTCAAACGGATATTGATGCACAGGAGGATCGCCCCGATCTGGGGGATGCCATAGTACGACTCGAGGATCCGGTGCCCATTGGGGCCGATATAGGCGACCCGGTCGCCCTGCTTGACGCCTTCACCGATAAGGGCATTGGAAAGCCGATTGACCCGTTCGCCAAACTGGTTGTAGGTAAAGCGCTTTTCACCATCGACGATACAGGTCTTGGGGCCGTAGAGCTTGACACCCCGGTCCAGGAAATGAGTTATCAACATAGGAACTTGCATTCTGGGTATCCTCCTCTATGCCTTACATCGATAAGGCATTGCATTTTTGTCAGATACTCGTATCAGATCTTCCAGACGTAATAGCAAAAGCGTATTACAGGGTGAAGACCCTACGCGTATCCCTCAAAAATCGAATGAGAAATAGTATAGGTTGGCGAATTGCGGTATCAGTGTTTGTCCTATTGTGTCGTAGGATAAACACCGACATAGCGATGGACTGGCACCGATAGGATGATGAGCGGTTTAATGGCTTGCGGACGCCCCCTGCGGTTCCTCGATCCGGTAATGGGAGCCCCATCAAATGTCAATGTTTCACCCATGGCCCCCAACGTTCCCTGAATTGTTCAGCCTTATGGCCACGCTACACCCCGGCGGAACAAGCGGTCTTTGGGGTCAGGTCTTGTTTCTTGCATGAATTTTATATGAAAGCAAAAAACAAGACCTGCCCCCTATAGGAGCTCTCCCATACCAATCTGTTCCCCTTTTATTCCATATCCGCGGAGGTATGTATGAAGGCAGCTTGTTGCTTCTCCAGGGAAAGGTTCAGCCCCGGTGAAAGGAGAATCCTGGCCAGCATGATGAAGATCAGCGTTCCCATACACATCAGGCCGATCATGAAGACATCCGTGCGCTTCAAAATAACGAGGGTGTTGGCGATAGCACCGATGAACAGATTGATATACAACATCATCGGTCCATAGACCGTGATGTATTTTGATCGGTGTGGTGCCGGCCCGGTATCCAGAATGATCTGATAGACGAGATGGCATACAAAGGCCACCTTCCACCAACCGAAGAAATTACTGAACGGAACACCACCGGCAATGGATTGCATATATATTCCGCCTTCCTCCCAAACCCACCAGCCCTGATTCACCGCAAATGGATCGACCATCAGGTCCCACGCCGTTGTCGCGATGCCGCCGATGAGAGCCAGCACTACGTAGGACAAGATCCGGTGTTGGAGTGGGCTGGACCGTTTTACCACTGAGGGGATGAGAAATTCGGTAATGCAATAGGCGGCATAGAGAATCGGTTCCCAAGCCAGGCACACGATGATAGGAATGGCCCAGATCTTATATCCCAGAAGATCCGAATAATGGTAATGGCCGAAGACTAACCCGTAATGCACCCCCAGACCCTCGGCCACGAAGGCGATCAAAGTCGTAATGACGAAAGCCAGCATGGTGCGTTTGACGCCTTTGACAAGGCTGGAGTTCCAGATAAGGAATACGAGATTGAGCATGATCCAGAGATAGGAGGCGGCCTCGATCAGACCAGGCTTGGTTTTATCGCCCTGGACCAGGCCACTAATATCCACAAAGAAATACGAAACGACAAAGATGATGAAGAGTGATGAGGTTAGAATCGTCATGTAGATGAATGCGCCGCGCCCCCGGTTGGAATCGTCCATGGTTCCCTCCTTTTCAGATTAGCCCTGGATTATTATGATGACTTGTTTCCCGCCGTCCCGATACGCTCACGGCAAGCACCAGGATAAGGATGGTTATAAGCAATTATGCACCGGAGTTTCATATAACTCCCCTGACAAGAGAAGCTGATTACAAAACAGGCGCTTTTTCCATGATGGGAATCGACATGCACAACACTGCAAAGTCAATTTTCAATAGCAAAGATATATCAAATGTCGTACTGAGTCAATAGAGTGAAGAGTTCTTTGGGGTTAGGTCTTGTTACTTGCATGGATCTTATATTAAGGTAAAGCAAAGAACAAGACCCCCATTGTCCGAGGAGCGTCGCTAATGGCGAAACTGCTGATACTTCTGGGAACAACCGTGGGCGGTGCGATTGGTTGGTGGGTCGGTGAGCATATTGGAATCATGACCGCTTTTTTGTAAGCATGATCGGTATGGGAGCAGGCCTTTATCTCAGCCGCTGGGTAGTGGAGAATTACTTGGGTTGAGGAGAACACAGGAGCCAGCCCCCAACATTCATCAAAGGGTTAATCGTGTCAGGCCTTGATTCTTGACATTCCGCCGCGTTTCCCCCTTGATCAATTTCACAGTCCAAGGTCTGGTACCTTTATTTTCCTTATTGACGATACCCTGTGGTTCTCCCCGAATTCTGATCAATGCCACAGCTGTCGCTCGGAAGATATTTTAAATTTTTAAGAACGTCCCCAATGGTTCAATGGTTCTATCGATTCATGTCCGCCATGGCCGGTGATCTTCCGGGATATGAGGAAGCCATACGGGCCTTGTTCGCAGGAGACGGTGAGCGTTTTGATACCCATGTCGCTTCCTGGCCGGCCGATGTGAGCAGTTATGCCGTAAAATTATCGCATGACGCCTTCCAGAAGGGATAAAGCGAGCGCCGCCCACGAGTAAAATGTCACATGTCGGGGCCTGACCCCTTGCTTATTCTTTTTAATTATCGAAGAACGTCCCTCTGATCTAACGTCCCTTTTTCTCTCGATGTACCTTATCATGGCAGACTGTACATAGCGTCTTCAGGTTCTCTTCAATGTTTCTGCCGCCCCTTACGTGATGCTCGATGTGGTGCAACTCCAAATGCCTTGGATCAGACGGATTCCATTCGTCGTGCGACCAACCACATGACTTGCATTTGTAACCGTCACGCCGTAGTACTTCCCGACGGACATCGTCAGGAATGCTCCGGTCATGTTCCGGACTTTGCCGGTCTGCTTGTAACACATACACTCCGACACTTAAATCCGGGCGTCCTGTGGTCTTCGTTGCTATCGGCCAGCCCATCTCTGTTCGCAGTTCACGCACACGTCGCGCCCACTCAGTTTTATCCCCAGCGACATAACGCAACTCCTCATTCGTCACAGCTCGCCCAACATTTACCCGAAAGAACATTAGAATTTTTTCGCGCACCGATCCGCTTTGTCTGCGGATTGTATTCGCAAGATGCCACCGGTGCGCGGCATCACGATCTTCTTCGGCGCTGAGCAGAACGTACTCATTTGGTTTCATAGTCTTTAGCTCGTCCGGTACTTCATCCGCTTCTTCTTCACGCATCTCTTTGATCGTGACGCCGCTTACAATCGTCCAGCCAAATTGCACGCGTAATTCCCGCAAACGACGAGCATACTCCTGAATTCCCGAAATAACGAGCAACTCGTCGCCATTGATAATCGTGCCGGGGTACTGCCGGAAGTAGTATAAAATCCTGTCTCTTGCTGCCGAGGAGCACCGGGCCGGAATCAGAGCTTTACCCAAATCGCGGAGTTCCTGGAAGATAGGAACAAGTTCAAGTACTTTCGTACTTAGTTAGACAGATCGAAGATCCGCCTCAAAATTATTAATTAAACATGCAACCTTCTTCCTTATTGCTTCCGGATCAGTCAACTTTGCCTTCGAGCTCTCATTTGTCATATAGGAACCTTTCCAGCTTCTTTAAGAGTTTCTCAGGATTGTTGGTTTCGCATTGCCACACTATTAGCACCTTCCAACCCAACCTGTGAAGCTTCCTTTGGAAGCGTTTGTCTCTCTTAATATTCCCATCGAGTTTCTTGTTCCAGAAATCTTTGTTTGTTGTCGGCCGTTTTGATCTTGGGCATTGCAGATGTCCATGCCAAAAACAACCATGTACAAAAATCACTTTCCCGTGACGCGGTAACACAATATCCGGGTTACCAGGTAGGTCGCTTCGATGAACTCGGAAACGAAATCCCATTCGATGAATGAATGACCGAACGAGTATCTCCGGCTTGGTATCGCGTCCCTTGACGCGACTCATAATCCAGCTTCGTTTCTCCTTAGTAAAAACATCTGCCATATCAGCGGTCGTTCATCGTCAGAAGCATATACACCACATCGGCTACTCGTGCAGCCAACCTAGGAGGCACAGCGTTGCCGATCTGACGTGCGATTTCGACTTTTGATCCGGTAAAATTAAAATCATCCGGGAAGGATTGCAGCCGTGCTGCTTCGCGGTGTGTTATTGGTCGGTGCTGCTCCGGATGCAGATATCGGCCCTTCTCCGGTTTAAAAAACTCCGTACGAATAGTGAATGCGGGACGATCCCACCATAGACGACCAAATAGATCAGTACCGCCGCTCTTCTTGCGAATCCAGCAATCCGGTGTCAACTCCGGAGCGCGCTTCTGAAGATCAAAACGGTTCATGCCCTCTTTAGGAATCGCTTTATACCGAGCAATGCTCGTGGGAGTAGGGGTTCGTCCAAAGTGCAGATTAAAAGGTGGTGCTTCATCGCGGATCTCCGTTCCTTTCGGTTTTGGAAGATCCGCGATTGCGTCTCGTACGGTACACCATTTCACAGCAATTGGCAGAAAATCATTGCCGTCCTCTTGAAGAAGGGAAAGCTGAGCGCCGCCCTTTCGCGGGTCGAAGTGCGTCTTCCTCGGTGGAAATACCCTGGATGGATCAAAAAACTTGCACCCGACAATGAAAGCCCTACGGCGTGTCTGAGGTACGCCGTAGTCGGCCGCGCAAAGAACTTCTCCCCAGCACTTAAAACCCATTGCTGCAGCCGTACCAATTATATCCCCATGCTCAAACGAGCCCAAAAGCTGTGGCACATTCTCCATTACGAAGACTTGTGCACCCGACCGCTCTACAACTTCAAGAAACGGTCGCCAGAGCTGCTTTCGCGGATCGCCCTCACGGTTTTTGTTGAGAAGGCTGAATCCTTGACATGGTGGGCCGCCAATTACGACATCGGCTGACGGAATCTGCGTTGCAGGATCGTTAAGAATGTCCACAATATCGCCCGGCATACAGTGGTCTCCAAAGTTGTTGCGATATGTGCGAACACAAGCATCATCAAAATCATTGGCCCATACGGAATCGAACGCATGTCCGAACTTCTTCGAGAACCCGAGAGTCATCCCCCCGGCCCCGGCGAACACGTCGATCAGATGGAACCTCTTGCGCTTTCGGCTGAGAATTCCATCGCCCCTTGCCTTATAGATATTCTGTTCTTCTCGGACAAGCCACGCCGAGTCTTTTTTGACCTCGTATTTCAAGTTCCGCCTTTCCTCTCTTTGACTGTCGTTCCACTATACAGTTTTACGATAATAGTATCTAAAGGATTTGATACTTATTTGATTATTGCTTCGAACAATTGAACCGTCAAGAAGAAAGCAGTGTCGGCTGGTTAAATGCGATGAAATAAGGTTCATAGGCGCTGACGCAGGGCAGGAGGTCTGGAGTCGAAGAGTCCAGCACGCCGGAACACAGCAGACCGAGGAGCACCGGAGTCGTGGCGCGAGACATACTTTTAGCGTATGTCGCAGCGCCTACGACGAGGAGTGACGAAGGTATGCGAAATTCTGGCGCGCTGGACGAACCCGCGTGGATCTATAACGTGCTCAGTATTACCGGCCCATCCTTGGTAATCGCCACGCTATGCTCATAATGCGCGGACAGCTTGCCGTCGGCCGTGATCGCGGTCCAGCCGTCGGCCAGGATTTTCG
>JBDKSM010000220.1:0-1926 GCA_039680665.1 Syntrophaceae bacterium
TATATCTCGCGACCTCTCCAGAGGTTGCTTCTGTAACCGGCAAGTATTTTGTAAAATGCAGAGAAAAACGATCGTCCAAGTCGTCTTATGACGTTAAACTGCGTAAGCGATTATGGGAAGAAACAGAACGTTTTTACAAAAGTATTAGAGTAGTCGATCCTAAAAAACCGATTACGAGGTTGAGTGGTTAGGACAATTCGATTTCGAAGTCCGCGTTGCGCTTGAACTCCTCGAACATGAAGCCCTGGATCTCGTCCGCGGTCTTCATCAGGTGCAGCTGTTTGACCACCTCCTGGCAATGCGTGAGGTCGATCTTGCGGGCCATCTCCTTGACATGCGAGATGGCGAAGGCATTGGTCGAGAACTGGTCGATGCCCATGCCCAACAGGATCGGGGTATAGATGGTGCGGCCCGCCATTTCACCGCACATGGAGACCGGGATGCCCTCGGCGTGCGCGGCGTCGATCGTGCACTGGATCAGACGCAGCACGGCCGGATGCAGAGGATCGTACAGGTAGTTGACGTACTCGTTGCCGCGGTCGATGGCGATGGTATACTGGATCAGGTCATTGGTGCCGATGGAGAAGAAGTCGGCCTCCTTGGCCAGAAGGTCGGCGATCACGGCCGCGGCCGGCACCTCGATCATGATGCCCACCGGGATGTCCTCGTCAAAGGGGATGCCCTGACTGCGCAGCTCGTGCTTGGTCTTATCCAGGATCTCCTTGGCCCGCAGCAGTTCCTCGATGCCGGAAATCATGGGGAACATGATGGAGGTCTTGCCGTAGTGGCTGGCCCGCAAGATACCGCGCAGCTGGGTCTTGAAGATCTCGATCTCCTTGAGGCAGACCCGGATGGCGCGCAAGCCCATGGCAGGGTTGGTTTCCTTCTTGAGCGCCCCTAAGTGGGCGTAGAGCTTGTCCCCGCCCAAGTCCAGGGTGCGGATGACGGTCATGTAAGGCGCCACGGTCTCGACCACGGCCTTGTAGGCCTCGAAGTGGTCCTCTTCGGAAGGGATCTCGTCGCGGTTAATGTAGAGGAACTCGGTGCGGTACAGCCCGATACCCTCGGCCCCGTGCTCCATGACGGTCTTGACCTCTTCCTTGAACTCCAGGTTGCCCAGCACCGGGATATGGTGGCCGTCCCGGGTGATGGCCGGCTCCTTGGCCTTTTCCTTGAGCTTGAGCTCCATGCTCAAGTGCGACCGTCCGCGTTGTTCATAGTCCGCGATCTGCGATTCGCTGGGGTTGACGATCACCACGCCCGAGATGCCGTCCAGGATGACGGTGTCGCCCGGATTGATGAGCCCGGAGGCCTTTTCCAAACCGACCACGGCCGGGATTTCCAGGGAATGCGCAATGATGGCCGTATGCGAGGTCTGGCCGCCGACATCGGTCACGAAGCCCAGCACCTTTTCCTTGTTGAGCATGGCCGTATCGGCCGGCGAGAGATCGTGCGCCACGATGATGCTTTTCTCCACCAGGTGGAAGCCCTTGATCTCCCTGCCGATCAGGTTCATGAGCAGCCTTTCGCCCACGAAGGTCGTGTCGGTCACGCGGCTCTTGATGTATTCGTCGCCGATGGCGGCGAAGCTGTCCTCGATCTCGGTCAGGGCGATCTTCAAGGCCCATTCGGCATTGATGTGATCCTTGCGGATGAGCTTCTTGACCTTGCCGATCAGGGACGGGTCCTTGAGCATCATGAGGTGGGTTTCAAGGATCAGGGCGTGCTCTTTGATGTTGCTGCGGCTCTCCAGCTTTTTTTTGGCCTCATCGATCTGCTTGTACGAGGCCTCGACCGCGTCGTCGAAGCGTTTGATCTCGTCATCGACCAGGCCTTCGGTGATGCGGATCTTGGGGTAGCGCTCGATCTTGCGGCGGTCGATGATCACCGCATGTCCGATGGCGATGCCGGCCGAGGCCGCCACGC
>JBDKSM010000221.1:0-18887 GCA_039680665.1 Syntrophaceae bacterium
ATGAGCGGCTTCAAGTCTTCCCGGCGCTCCCTCAAGGGCGGGATATTGACGGTTACGATGTTGAGCCGGTAGTAGAGGTCGTCCCGGAAGAGCCCTTCGCGGATCATGCCTTGCAGATCCTTGTTGGTGGCCGCGATGATGCGGGCATTGACCCGGATGCGGTCCTTGCCACCCACGCGCTCGAACTCCTTTTCCTGCAGGACGCGCAGGAGCTTGGCCTGCAAGTTGAGCGACATCTCGCTGATCTCATCCAGGAAGACCGTGCCGTAGCGCGCCAACTCGAATTTGCCGGGCTTGCGGTTGACCGCGCCGGTAAACGAGCCTTTCTCATGCCCGAAGAGCTCGGACTCCAGGAGGGTCTCGACGATGGCCGAACAGTTGATGGGGATATAGGGTTCATCGGCGGCGGTATTGTTGTGGATCACCTTGGCGATCAGCTCCTTGCCGGTCCCGCTTTCGCCTTGAATGAGCACCGGGGTCCGGCTCTGGGATACCACGCCGATGGTCTTGAAGATCTCGCGCATGCACGGGCCTTCGCCGATGATGTCGCCGACCTTGTAGTCCCGGCTGGATTCGACCAGCAACCCCTTGATCTTGTGCTCCATCTCCAGGGCATCCAAGGCCTTTTTGATGGCGATATCGAGCTCGTTGACATCCACGGGTTTATGGATATAGTCGAAGGCCCCTTCCTTCATGGCCTTGATGGTGGACTCCATGTCGTGATGGGCGGTGATCATGATGACCTTGACGTTCTCGTCTTCCTCACGCAGTTCCTCCAGGATGCCGAAGCCGTCGATATCGGGCAGCCTGATATCCAGAATAACGACATCCGGGGGATCCTGGTTGTAGGCATTGAGACCGTCGGTGCCCGTAGCCGCGGTACCAACCCGGTAGCCCTCTTCGGTCAGATAGAGCTCCAGCGTCTCGCGGATCGAGCTGTCGTCATCGATAACCAGAATCTTGGGCATACCCTTTTCCTCTTTCCTCTTGATATTTATGCTTTGTCCAGCCCCAAAGATTCAAGCGAGGGCCCCTTGGGCAGCGTGATGATAAAGCGCGTGCCTTCACCGGTCTTGCTCAGGACATCAATCTCGCCTCCGTGCTGGTCAATGATCTTTTTGACCTGGGTCAGTCCCAGGCCGGTGCCGTAGTTCTTCCTGGTAAAGAATGGATTATACAGGTGCGGGAGGTCTTCTTCGGCGATGCCGCATCCATTGTCCTCGATCTCGATGACCAGACGATCCGCATGACCATGTACGCTTACTCCCAATTTACCGCCCGCCTCCATGGCGTCAATGGCATTCAGGAATATATTGATGAGGGTCTGGGTGAACATGGAAGGATCAACGGCTATCATCTCCCGGTCATGCTGGTAGTGCCGATGGACGTCGATCTGTTTGTCGCTGATGGCCTTCTCGACCATGGACAGGCTGTGCTCTAACAGGGAGCACATATCGACCAGTTCTTTTTGAGGATTGGTGGGTTTGGCGAAAATGAGCACATCGCTGACCAGCTATTCGAGATGTTCCACTTCGCGCTGGGCTATTTTAAAGCGTTTCAGGTCGTTCCCGGTGGGTTGCATGCGTTTTTCCAAAATCTGCAGGCTCATCTTGATCGATGAAAGCGGGTTGCGCACCTCATGCGCTATCCCGGCCGATAGTTGCCCGATGGCGGCCAGCTTCTGACTTTCGTAATATTTCTTTTCCAGCTCCTTGAGCTGAGTTATGTCGCGCTGCACCAGGACAAACCGATCCGTGCCCTTGACCGGGCTGGGGGTGAGAATGAGATGGCGTCTGGTGCCGTCCCGAGCCGTGGCATCAAGTTCATAGGGCTCAAAGATGCCCCGTTGGGCGTCTTCCCATCGGGCGACGACATAATCACGGTGTTCCGGGGCCACATATTCGCTGAAATGTTTGCCCGCGGGATCGCTGCGGCCTTGTCTCGAACGGGCCAGATGCCGGCTGGCATAGTTGATGATGCCGTTCTTGTTCAAGTCGTAGATTTTATCCGGCAGGCTCTCGATGATACTCTCAAGATAATTGGAAAGCTCCTCCTTTTCCTTTCTGAGGTGGATATTCTCATCGACTTCATTCTGCAGGGTCTCGGCATATTCCTGCAGGATCTTGGTCGTCTCCACCTCCTTGGTGACATCGAGGAAGGTCTCGATGGCGGCCACGATCTCGCCCTTCTCATCAAAAATCGGCGCGGCCAGGAAGTGCAGATGCCGGTCCTTGCCTCGCAAGTGTTTGAAATGTTTGACGGCCTCATAGGCACCACTGATGGTTTCGGATTTCATGACCTTGTTTTCCCCGTAAAACTCTTCGAAGCTTTCCGTGTGGTGATCGATGATGAAATCCGCCAGGAATGGGCGCGGTGTTTCATAAAAAGGCCGGTAATAGTTGTTGGTGCCGATCATTTCCTCGGAGCTGTACCCGGTGAGATCGGTACAGGCCTTGTTCCAGAGGATGACCTTATGCTCCTGGTCGATGACGAACATGGGTACCGGTGAGCCCTCGATGATCCCGGCCACGGTCATCTTTTCCCGCAAGAGCTTGCCTTGCCATTCCTCGCGTTCCTGCAGCCGTTTGAGCTCTTCCTTCATCTTTAGTCGCTTGACGTCCGCACGCGCGAGCGAAATGGCGGTGATGATAACGACGGCGATCAGTCCGCAAGCCCCCAAGAGGATATTGAAGGAAGCCCTACGGATCGGTTCGAGCACCTTTTCATAGGGGGTCACCAGTACTATCCACCAGGGTTTTGCGCCGATCTGGATCGGGGCATAGGCGATAATACATTTCTCGGATCCACGACCTCGATCAAGAGTTATCTCACGGTACTGGGGGGAATCGGAAAAGAATATCGCGGGCGGCATCTGCCCCTTAACTAGCTTGCCTGTTTCGGTTTTTACCCACAAAGGCTTGACGGGGGGAGCCACGGGACGGCCGAGCGCATCGATCAGCCAAAGCTCATGTAACAGTTTTTGGTCAAACTTCATTGATCGACCGATGATCGGTTGCGTCTTGAGCAATGCCAGAATCGCGCCGTTATAATCCCCGGATGAGGTGAAGACGGGAAAACCCGTCCCAATGGTCCTTTGGGCTGAGATGCTCATACGTTTTCCGACTGGCGCGACCAGGCTCATCTCGCCGGTATAACGTTCATGCAGGCCCTGCACGGTATGGTTGAAGGCCGGACTATCCAGGACCAGCCCGCGATACAGCGCCGCGCTCGCGCTGGGATATGCATCCCTGACGACGCCGTCAGGATCGATTGTGACAATGGTCTGGACAACATCCTGGAGCTCATCGGCCAGGGTTTGGATGCTTCCTTGCCCCTGCTCGGGTGTTATCTGGTTGTCTCTCAAAGACCGGGAGAGCGTCAGCATGCCCCTCTCGCAGCGTCTTACCGACTCTTCGGCACGGGACGCCGTACGGAGAGCGATCAGGGTTTGCTGCGTACTGAAAAGATCGATAATGGCGCGCTCGCGTACGGAATATATGGTTAGGCCCAAAAGGACGATCAGGATCACGATGGTCGCGGCCGAGATCCATATGGAATACCTGAGGTAGATACGTGGTATTTTTATGCCCATGCGACTCGGATTGTGCCCGATCATCATCCGAGATTCAACCGACAAGATGGACAGCGTCGGCGCGTCTGGTCATGAGGAGTTCTTATCCTTATCTTCGTGTTCGGCATAGGCGATTAAGGCATAGATGGCAAAGGCAAAGAGCAATGAAATAAAGAGGGTTACCAGACCGCTCTGAATCCCGATCACCCTTTCACAGAACAACCAGGCCACGAGATAGGCTGCTATGGCGGCTAGTTCCCTCATCTCTTCCCTTCACCCAATGACTTTTCATATAACTCGTTTGAAAGCATATATGGATTTATCCGGCAACGCAATATGATTTTCCTTTCAAATTCTTATGAATTGTATGTAGATAAGCGCGCCTGTATTTGATATCATGGGTATTCATAATGATGATATGGACTGAGGGCATTGCATGACACCCAAGCAATACAAAACATGGCGACCACTTTTTCTTCAGCCACTATCACTGCCCCCCCTTACACCGGTTGCTGCGATTGTGCTGATCCTGCTGAGCACGCCGGTGCATGCCGCCGATCTTCAGATCGAGCAACCGAGATTATCAGGCCGTTCTGAGACAACCGCCGATGTTCCGGACCGGGCCTCGTTCAGTTTGACCATCCCTACCCTGAAGCGCAATCGTCCTCTACTGGCGACACGGTCCTCCTGTGCGGTCCCCCCGGGACGTCCCGTGCGCCAACTGAGGGTCGGGGGTGTCGGTGGTGGTTATCATGGGCAACCTCCCGCCAGTTTGGAATTCGAACCTGAAGTAGCCGGACAATCGATTCAACAATCCATTGGTCAGACGTTGGCGCAACCCCCGAAAATAATATCAGAGGAATCACGGTATAAATCCAAGCAGAAGTCAACGCGCAAACCGAGTTCAAAAAAACCGTCATCTCAAGCGGTTAAGGCACCTTCCCAACCAGCCCCCAAAACCAAAGTACCCGGCCGAACGAAACCTACGGTTTATATCGTCGAAATGGATGACGGTCAGATTTACAAAGGCACCATGAAGCCGGCCGGCAACAGCTACATCGTATCAACCAAGAGCGGCATCTTAACCGTAAAGATAAAGGATATCTTAAGGCTCAAGAAGGCTCAACCCTGGTAATTGGTTCTTCAGGCGGTATTGGGATAACTTTTTTTACCAGTTGTAAACCTGCTGCCAGTCAAGCGATCATGCAATTATCTGATTTTCTCGGAGATGGGATTTAAAAGCTGGTGCGCCCAAGAGGATTCGAACCTCTGGCCTTTGGATTCGTAGTCCAACGCTCTATCCAACTGAGCTATGGGCGCATATGCGTGTGTCTATATAAAACCGATGTCTATCAGAGTCAATACAGTATTTTAAGCTTTCTCTTCTTAATCCATCCTTGCCGGAGACATGCCGTAAGCCGGCAATCGTTGCAATGAAAAAGGGGGGGCTTTAGCGCCCCCCCGTGTATATCTCTAGAATCTTGCTCTATCCCAGCTTGGCGTCTTCGGCCACCTTGATCTTCACTTCCGCCATGGAAGCGCGTTTCTCCCACTTGGAAAATTCAGGATCTTCGCGGCTCAAGGTCTTGAGCTTTTCCTGCGCGATCTCCAGGTCCTTACGGGTCTCGGCCAAATCGATCTCGTCGGCCAATTCAGCGGTCTCGGCCAGGATAATGACCCGCGACCCGGTCACTTCCGCAAAACCACCCGAGATCGCCATGTAGACCGTAGTCTCCGGGTCCATGACCGTCAGTCTCCCCGGCTTCAGGGTCGTGAGAAAAGTGGTATGTCCAGGAAGAACTCCGAACTCTCCAACCGTTCCGGGTGCGATCACTTCTTCCACCTGACGACTCAAAACCTGCCGTACCGGTGTTACTACATCAAGCTGAAACAAATCCGCCATGCCTTAATCCTCTTTCTTCCCAGGTCTCTTTAGCCTAATTTTAGCCTGATTAATCCTTGGCCATTTTCTTGGCCTTTTCGATGGCTTCATCAAGCGACCCGACCATATAGAAAGCCTGCTCTGGCAAATCATCCATCTCGCCGGCCACGATGCGTTTGAAGCCATCGATGGTATCCTTCAACTCAACGTACTTACCGGGCATGCCCGTGAACTGCTCGGCCACGCTGAAGGATTGGGACAGGAAACGCTGAATCTTGCGCGCACGGGAAACCACGAGTTTATCGTCTTCGGAAAGCTCGTCCATACCCAGAATGGCGATGATATCCTGGAGCTCCTTGTATTTCTGCAGGATCTGCTGGACGTTACGCGCCGTGTTGTAGTGTTCCAGTCCCACGATCTTGGGATCAAGGATGCGCGAGGTCGAGTCCAGCGGGTCCACGGCCGGGTAAATGCCCAGCTCAACGATCTGACGCGAAAGAACCGTGGTAGCATCCAGATGGCTGAAGGTCGTGGCCGGCGCCGGGTCGGTGAGGTCGTCGGCCGGGACGTAAATGGCCTGCACCGAGGTGATGGAACCCTTGGTCGTGGTGGTGATGCGCTCCTGCAGTTCGCCCATGTCCGTGCCCAGGGTCGGCTGATATCCAACGGCCGACGGCATGCGTCCCAAGAGGGCCGACACTTCCATACCGGCCTGGGTGAAACGGAAGATGTTGTCGATGAAGATGAGCACGTCCTGATTCTGCTCGTCGCGGAAATACTCGGCCACGGCCAGTCCGGACAGCCCCACACGGGCGCGGGCTCCGGGCGGCTCATTCATCTGGCCGTAAATCAAGGCGCATTTGTCGATAACGCCCGACTCTTTCATTTCCAGCCAGAGGTCATTGCCTTCACGGGTACGTTCGCCCACGCCGCAGAATACGGAGTAACCGCCGTGCTTGCTGGCCACGTTATGAATCAGCTCCATGATAAAAACCGTCTTGCCCACACCGGCGCCGCCGAACAGGCCGATCTTGCCGCCTTTCATGTAGGGGGTCAAGAGGTCGATAACCTTGATGCCGGTTTCGAATGATTCAATGGATGTACTCTGCTCGGTATATTTCGGCGGTTCGCGATGAATCGGATAACGCTTGACCGCATCAATGGGCCCCATCTCGTCCACGGGCTTGCCCACGACGTTCATGATGCGGCCCAGGGCGGCATCACCTACCGGCACGGAGATCGGCGCACCGGTATCCTTCACCTGCATGCCCCGCACCAGACCGTCGGACGAGTCCATGGCGATGGTACGCACCTTACGATCGCCCAAATGCTGTGCCACTTCGAGCACCAGATTGTCTTCCTCTTTTGAGAGGAAAGGATTGGTCACGAACAGGGCATTGTAAATATCGGGGAGTACCCCAGTTTCGAACTCCACGTCGACAACGGCGCCAATGACCTGCGAAATTTTGCCAATATTCATCCAAACACCCCCTATTCCTTGTTATACTACCCTTTTAAGGCCTCGGCGCCGCCTACCACTTCCATAAGCTCGGTGGTAATAGATGCCTGTCTGAGGCGGTTATACTTAATGTTCAACTTTGAGATCATTTCCCCTGCATTGCCCGAAGCGCTCTCCATGGCGGTCATGCGCGCCCCGTGCTCCGATGCCGCTGATTCCAGCAAGGCCCGGTAAAAGAACATTTTCAAGCTCATGGGCAACAAGGCCTCAAGCAGAACATCTTCGGAAGGCTCATAGAGATACTCAATGTTCGAATCGTCTTCCTCGGCCTCCATCGGCTCGACGGGCAATACGCGGTTGACATGCAGGATCTGGGTCATGGCGGATTTGAATTCGTTGAAGATGATCGTAAGTTCATCATATTCTTGATTGACATAGCCGCCGATCAAATCTTCACAGATCTCTGAGCTTAATTCAAAAGTGGGTACGCCGATAACATAGGATTTCCTGATGTTAACCTTTTTACGTTTGTAGAAGTCCAGCGACTTCTTGCCGATCAGCACGAGCGAAAGCTCTTCATAGCGTCCCTTGTTCTCCCTGATAAAAGTCTCGGCCTTACGGAAAACATTCTGGTTAAAGGCCCCGCACAGTCCCCGGTCGGATGCCACGACCACGAGCACGCCCCGTTTGGGTTCGCGTACCCGCAGAATAGGGTGCATATCGGGATTGGTCCTGGAAACCAGGGATACAAGGACCTCGCTCATCTTGATTGCATAAGGCCGCGCGGCAATGATGTCCGTCTGGGCACGTCTCAACTTCGCGGCCGCCACCATGCGCATGGCCTTGGTGATCTGCTCCGTCTTTCTGACGGAATTTATCCTATTTTTTAGGTCCTTGAGATTAGGCATAACCTCATCCTTCTACATTAGCAAAGGTGAATATCTTCTTAAATTCAGCAATGGCGTCTTTGAGGCCCTTTTCTGTTTCGGAATCAAGCGCGCCCTTTTCGTTGAGCGTTTTGAAGATCCCAGGATGTTTGTTCTCTATATATTCGATGAACTGTTCTTCAAAGAGACGAATGGCATCAACCGGATACTCATCCAAGTGCCCATTGGTGCCGGCATAGATGATAGCCACCTGCTTGGCAACCGGCATGGGTCTGTACTGCGGCTGCTTAAGCATCTCCATGAGGCGCGCGCCGCGGTTGAGCTGCGCCTGGGTGGCCTTGTCCAGATCGGAACCGAACTGGGCGAAAGCCGCCAATTCACGATACTGGGCCAGATCGAGTCTGAGCGAACCGGCGACCTTTTTCATGGCCTTGATCTGGGCGTTACCGCCCACGCGCGATACCGATATACCCACATTGATGGCCGGACGGAAACCGGAGTAGAAAAGGTCGGTATCCAGGAATATCTGGCCGTCGGTGATCGAGATGACGTTGGTCGGGATATAGGCCGAAACGTCACCGGCCTGGGTCTCAACGATCGGCAGGGCCGTCAGTGATCCGCCGCCCATGTCGTCACTCAGCTTGGCGGCGCGTTCGAGCAGGCGCGAATGGAGGTAAAAGACATCGCCCGGGAAGGCTTCGCGTCCGGGCGGCCTTCTCAGCAAAAGCGAAAGCTGACGATACGCCTGGGCCTGTTTGGTTAAGTCATCATATACGCAGAGTGCGGCACCGCCTTTATCCCGGTAAAATTCTCCCAAGGAAGCGCCGGTATATGGAGCTATATATTGCAGCGGGGCAGGATCCGAGGCCGTTGCGGCGACGACGATCGTATAATCCATGGCGCCGAACTGTTCCAGGGTGGCCACGACCTGCGCTACGGTGGATTTTTTCTGACCGATGGCGACATAGATGCAGATGACTCCCGTACCTTTCTGATTGATGATGGTGTCTATGGCCACGGCGGTCTTGCCGGTCTGGCGGTCGCCGATGATGAGCTCGCGCTGGCCTCTTCCGATCGGCGTCATGGCATCAATGGATTTGAGCCCTGTCTGGAGCGGCTCCTTCACCGGCTGACGTTTGACGATACCGGGGGCCTTGACGTCCACGATGCGCGTCTCAGATGAGGCAATGGGACCTTTGCCGTCAATGGGCTCGCCGATAGCGTTCACGACCCGGCCGAGCATGGCCTCACCCACGGGGACCGACACGATCCTCTTCGTACGCCTGACCTGATCGCCTTCCTTGATGCCGACGCTTTCGCCGAAAAGCACGCATCCGACATTATCTTCTTCCAGGTTCAAGGCCATCCCCATGACATTATGCGGGAATTCGATCAGCTCACTGGACATTACGTTCCTGAGACCATAGACTCGGGCAATACCGTCGCCGACGGAGAGTATGGTGCCGGTTTCGGCGACGTCGATCTCCTTCTCATACCCTTTGATCTGGTCTTTTATGATCTTACTAATCTCTTCTGCCCGTATCTGCATCCTACATCTCCCCTTTTAAACTCTGTTTAATTTTTGACAACTGCGTCTTTATGCTCCCATCATAGACCATACCCTCGACCTCGACCACAAGGCCGCCGATCAGGGATGGATCGACCGCTATCTCTACATCTACGCTCTTGCGCATGACCTGAGAGAAAACAGCGGCGATTTTTTGCTGCTGAGCGGCATCCAAATCAATAGCGCTCAACACCTGGGCCTTGACCTTACCGGAGGCCGCATCCAAAAAATCCTGATAGGCCTTGCGGATTTCCGGCAAAAAACTGAAGCGATCCTTATCCAAGAGAATATAAAAGAAATTGAGCGCAAACGGCGAGATCGCGAGCTTAGGTACCATCCCGCTTAAAATCCTCTTCTTCAAGGTGATGTCATAGAGCGGACTCACCATGATGGCCTTAAATTCGTCGCTCTCCTCGGCCAAGGCGACCACGTTGTCCATATCGTCCTGAAATTGCTTTTCAAGCCCCTCTTCCCGCCCGAGCTCATACAGAGCCCTGGCATATCTTCTGGCCATCACATCGTTCTTCAATTTTCCCCCACCACCTTATCCAGGTACTCATCCACAATAGCTACCTGGTCCTTGGGCTGCATAGATTTGGTGACAATCGTCACGGCCATATCACCGGCAAGGTCCACGACGTAATCGCGCAAGCCCTGCCTGGCCTTGACGACTTCCTGATCCGCAGCGGCCCTAGCCTGCTCCATGATCCGTTCGGATGCGGCCTTTCCCTCCTCGGCGATGCGTTTCTTCTCGGCTTCTATTTCCCCCGCAAACATATCACGGATCTCTTGCGTATCCCTTTCGATATTCTTGAACTTCTCCTCATACAAGGCGAATTGCTTGTTGGCTTCATCGCGGGCCTTGGCGACCTCATCGAGCAAGGAAGCGATTTCGCTGCGCCGCTCCACGAAGAAACCCCTGATCTTGTCCGCCAACCAGTACCAAAGTAATCCAACCAGTATGACGAAGTTGAGTATCCGCCATCCAAAATTGATCAGCTCGGTCTTGCCGCCGCCTTCACCGCCACCCTCGGATGCCATGAGGATGGTAGCCGTCAACACACAGAATGCCACCGCAAAGAAAATCCGTATGACGCGTTGGGCCTTCATGCTACCTTCCTCCCCAAGACCTGTTCGGCGATTGTAGCGGCCATGGATGCCAGCTCCGGTTCCAACTCTTTTTTAGCGGCCTCGATCTCGCTGGCCACCCGCTGGCGCACCTGAAGGATCTCTTGCTCGGCCTTCCCTCGCGCATCCTGTATGATGACATTGACCTGCTCGACGGCCTGCTTACGGGCGTTGCCCTTACTTGCCATAGCCTCGACCTTGGCAGCCTGGAGCTTTTCGTTATAGGTCGCCACAAGCTTGTTACCCTGCGCCGCAAGCTCCTTTACCTCCTGCTGCCCGTCACCGATCTTTTTTTCCCGTTCTTCAAGAACCTTAAGGATGGGCTTATAGAGAATTTTGTTCAGGATAAACATGAGCAACAGAAAGTTGAACATCTGGACGAATATGCTCCAATTTAATTCTATCATGCTGCATACCCCCGGGCCCGATACAAACTCATTGGCGCCATCTTCTTATTCTCCCAACTTTGTTTCATCACCCATCATCCCCTTTATGCAAAAACAGTCGAAAAGCCCTTCGGCATCCTCAGGCGATAATGAATGGCTCTTCACTCATTTAACGGATAAGTCCTACCATTTCACATCACAGGCTGTCAATAATTTTATACCATCGTAAATAAAAACAATGCATGCCGGTCTATATGTCTAACCAATCACTTGAGTTTGTAGCATATGGACGCACCGCCTTCAATCGCAAACCTTCGGCATGCATGCTTGAACAGGGACCTGACTTATGCTAGCGTGCATATGTGTCTGACATGGAACGGATATTGATCACACTCGATCGGCACGCCATCGCCTATGTGCGCTTCATTTTCGAGGGCTATGACGGACTAGGCACGGTCAGCACCGTTGATCGTAATCTGGCACAGGCGCTCATAGCATATTCGACCGGCAACCGAGCAGCGGTACTGGCGCTTATAAGGGCATTGCAAGACGAAGGAGCTATTAAGGAGGTTTTTGCGACATGAAAAGGATGAGATCGGTTTTCATAACACTGGCGGTATTATGGGTCAGCATTCTCCTTATGGGCATGTCCGGTCTGGGCACAAACTCCAGCCAACCGACAACGACATCGACCTTTGCTTTTAAAATTATCGATATTGGAAATACCGAGGTCGAGCTGTCAAGCGTCACCATCGATGGGAATACCACCTTCGGGTGCTTCCAAGGCAAGGGCCGGCTTCAGATCCCGTTTGCCTCCATCGCCCATATCGATTTTAATAAGGATAACGCCTGTGTCACCATGGTGGACGGGACCCAGGTATGCAACCTGAAGACCAATGCGGTATCCAGACTCTATGGCCACACATCGTTCGGCGCATATCAAATTGCCCTTAAAGACATCAAAACGATGGTTGTCCTGAAGAGCAAAAACGAACCGTGAACGCCCTCGATATCATCATCATCATCGTTTTCGCCCTGTGTATCATCAGGGGCATCTTCCAGGGGCTCCTGCAGGGCATCTCTTCCTTGGCGGCCCTCCTGGTCGGGTTGTTCCTCGCCAAACGCTACTATCTGGCGACCACCGCCTTCCTGATCAAGATCCATATTCCGGACGCCAACGGCATTGTCGGCTATCTTGTCGTATTCCTGATATTTTTTGTGGGCATAAAACTCATCTTTTTCCTGCTTGCCAAGCTCACCAAGACCGCCGGTCTCTCAATTCTTGACCGAGCGCTCGGCAGTCTTCTGGGTTTTATCAAGGGCGGACTCTATATCCTCATTCTGGTCGTCATCCTGCAAGCGGTTATGCCCCCGGGCAGCGCCATACTCACCCATTCCAAAATCCTGCCGCATTACCGGAAGGTGATAGTCAAGGTGCATGCGCTGGTTCCTTCTGATCTCAATTTCCGTCCGGCCAAGACCGCCAAAGAGAAACAATAAGGCGTCGCAAGGACCATCTCGGTCCGGGGCCCCACCTCTTGACTTAGCAGCAGGACCCGGAGCATATCAACGCACCGGGTCCTCGACAAGACTTATACTCCAGGCAAACTCGCCCTGGTAGATTGAGTTCAAGAACCGCTACTCTTCCTCCTCGCTCTCGGCAGGTTCTTCTTCATACTCGGAGTTTTCTTCCAAGACGATATCCTCCATATCGAGGATATATTCTTCCACGTCATCCTCCCCTACCCGGAGCAACTCGTTATCTTCTATTTCAGGCCTGACATCGCTGCGGCCCTTGCCAATGACACGCTTGCGCTTGCGTTTCAAGAGTTTTTTGTTTTCTTCATTGGTCTGATCTTCCCCACAGCGTGGACAAATCGGGTTCGGTTTTCCAAGATCATAAAACTTGCAGTTGCATTTATAACACTTGAAGCGCTTTCCGAGCTCAGCCACGTACCATCTCCTTCTTGCAGACTCACTTATGTTTTTTTTAAGTTTCACTAACAGGCTATGGCCTTTTGTCAAGAAAAAATATTGCCCGTGCAACACTCTCTCGCTTGAAAGGGTTCCACGGTATACGGGCATTTCCATTTGACTATCCCGTCTTGCTTCTATTATATGCATGCCATGCGGAAAAAGCTTGTTTTGGTTGTATTCTTAATCTTTGCGCCGTGCGTCTTCTCATGCGTCGCCATGGGCACCCCCCCCCAGAAAGACAGATTTTCACCGCCACCGAGCAAAACCCAGGAAGAGAAACTTTTACCACAGCCCAACAAAACTCGGGATGATACCTATGTATTACAACCTCGCAAAGCCCCGGAAGACAACTTGTTGCCGCAGTCACGCAAAACCATCGGCGTTATTCTGCCCTTAAGCGGAAAATGGAAGTCCGTAGGCCAAAAGATGCTTAAAGGGATCGCCCTTGCATCAGGCGTATTCAGCGATCTCGATACGCCCAATGTGGACTACCTGATCAGGGATTACGGGAACGACGAGACCCAAATACCTCGGATCGTCGATGAGCTTGACCGGGAAGGCCAAGTGCTGGCCATCATCGGTCCGGTCGGCACCTCAGCCGCTGACATCGTTTGTAAGCTTGCCAAACAGAAAAACATTCCCAGTCTGATCTTCTCCCAAACCGGACTGACCCCGATCGAGGATTCCTGCTGTTTCGGCAATTTCTTAACCGTCTATACTCAAACCCGCACCTTGCTTCAGACGGCCAGAGACTTGCAGATCTCCCGCTTCGCCATCATTTATCCGACCGACCAGTTCGGTGAAACCATCACCAGATCTTTTGAGCAGCTCGCCCCGCAGTTTGGTATCCAGGTCATCAAGAAAATTAATTACCCCTCTCAGAAAAACGATTTCAAAGACGTTGTTCAGGCTCTCAAGTCACTGCCGTGCGAGGCCGTGCTCATCCCCGACACCGCACAAAAATCCGCCATGATCGCCTCTTATCTCCCATATTTTAAAATCAACAACCTTCGCCTGTTCGGCACGAACCTCTGGGATACCCCTGAATTCGTGCGCGAAGGAGGTCGCAATGTCCAAGACGCAATCTTTGTAAGCGGCTATTATGCCGGCAGCTCTAACGCCCTGATCAGTGACTTCAACAGCGCCTTCATGACGGCCTTCGGCAGCCCTCCGACTATCTGGGAGGCCAGCGCCTACGACTCAGCCCTCATACTGCAGCACATCCTGCAAAACGGCGCAAAGACGCGTTCAGAAGTGAGGCTAGGCATTGCCGCCCTCACGGACTTCCACGGCGTAACAGGGGTCACCTCATTTACATCCAACGGCCTGACGCGCAAGGATATCACCGTACTCACCGTACGAGGCACAACCGTACATGAATTCACGCCATAAGTGAGAAAGAGGACCTATACATGATGCGATTCAGTTACCTGCGTATGTTGGCAGTGCTCATGCTCTTGGGAACGTTGCCACTCGGCTGCGCCCACAAACCCGAACAAGAACTCCCGGTCGGAGATCTCTTCCGGGAGGCACAGACCCTGGCGAAAGCCGGTAAAGTGGACAAAGCCGCTGAGGCCTTCATGAAGGTGCGCACCTATTATCCGGGCGACGATCTTGCCAAGGAATCCCTGTTGGCGTTAGGCGATCTCTATTTTACGCATGAAGATTATCAATCCTCCCTGGGCAGCTACCAGGAGTTCCGGCTCCTCTATCCGACCGATCCCAAGGCCTCATACGCCCTTTTCCGCATCGCCCTGTGTCATTCCAAGCAGCTCCTGACCTTTGACCGCGACCAGACGGAAACAATCAACACCATCCGGTCCTTCGAAAACTTTCTCAAGCTGTATCCGGACTCACCTTATGAGCTGGAGGCACGGGAAAAACTCCGCGATGCCAGGACCCTCCTGGCCAAGAACGGTCTGTATATCGGAAAGTTCTATCTGAAAAAGAAGGACAGGAAGGCCGCCTGCAAACGCTTTGAGGACATCAAAGCCAACTTCTCCGGGCTGGGGCTGGATAAAGAGGTCGACAAACTGATCACCGAGTCATGCGATCAGTAGGAGCATCTTTTTAGCAGCATCCTGTCCCCATTATCCTGCCATGAAAAGTTTGCGTTCGTCACCCACCCGCAGGGTAAATTTGATGCGGTCAAGGTACTCCATATAGGGAATAGCGAATTTCCTGCTCACCCCCGCGATTGTTTTCATGTCGCCGGGTTTCATGACGGTCTGTGACTGCAAAAACGCCTTGACCCTCGCTTTGATTTCAGCTTCATGCCTGTCGGTGAGGTAGATATCATCCTTGATCTTTACCAAGCGCCCTTGGCGTGACATGAACCCGAGCACCTGGCTCAACCGTTTCTCCGTAATGGAATGTTTTCTGGCAAGTTCCGCCGGAGAGGGTGGTTCCAGACCGGCCTGATCGAAGAGGGTATAGATTTCTTCACTCAGCTCTCCATCCGTACCAAGCGAAGCCGAGAAATCTCTCTCGCGGATATGGGGGCCCTCCTCCACGATCCTGCCCGCCTTGGACAGTTCGAGCAGTCCCTTGTGGAAGAGTCGCGGTTCGATGGCGCCTTTGAGTGAAGAGCGGAGATGTTCTTTGGAAATCCCCGGTGAAGTCGGATTCTTGTCATGATAGTCATGCACGACGTTGAGGATGACGTCCTTGAGCATCTGGAAATGATCGCCTGCGACAAAGAGGTCGTTCTGGGTGTCGAAGCGGATGATTTCGCCCTTGGTCAGAAGGTCCTGAATGGTTTTCTCCAGGCTGCCCCCTTCTGCCAAACGGGCGTGGATTTCACGCTTGGCGATACCCATGACTCCGGCATCCCTCACCAGAGCCTCGATGTGTTTGCCAGGATTCTCATCCAGGAGTCCGGCCACGACTTCGGCTGAAAACCGTCTATGCGGCGAGGAATTAAGGACCATGCCTCCGCCCAGGGTCTCCCCCGGCGAGATACTGCGAATAATAAACCGGTCGCCGTAGGCGGCCACGATTTTTTCACGCAGGCGAATGCGCGCCGCCTGCTGTCCGTCCACTTCGTGCAAGACCAAGGTGCCGAGGACCTCGGCCGTACCGATATGGATCCTGATCCCTCCGCGGCGGGGAGCATTGAAAAGCTTTACGCGGGCATCAATCACCTTGGTGGGCGTAAACACGCCGGCCGGAACCAGCCACGCCCCCCGATCGAGCTGCTCCTTGTCGACACCCTGGAGATTGACGGCCGTACGCATTCCGGCCAAGGCCTCGTGCACCTGCCGGTCGTGCACCTGCAGCGTACGTATCTTGGCCCTGACTCCATGCGGAAGGATCTCCACGTCCTCTCCCATGGCGAACCGTCCGCGCACAAGCGTGCCTGTGACCACGGTTCCGAAACCCTTGATGGTAAATATCCGATCGATCGGCAAAGCCGCGATGCCGGTGAGTTCGCGTTCCCGAACCTCGGATACCTGCCGGTCGATTGCCGCAAGCAGCTCGGCGATGCCTTCGCCGGTTACGGAACTGACCGGTATGATCGGAGCGTCTTTAAGGAAACTGCCTTCCAGGAAGGCCTTCACATCGGATAAGGCAAGCTCGAAAAGCTCGGCATCCACCATGTCGATCTTGGTCAGCGCCACGACCCCCCGCTGGATGCCCAGCAGCTCGCAGATTTGGATGTGCTCGGTTGTCTGGGGCATGATGCCTTCGTCTGCGGCCACAACCAGAACCACCAGATCGATGCCCGAAGCCCCGGAGAGCATGTGGCGGATGAACCTGACATGCCCCGGCACATCCACGACACCGACCTGCTCCCCGGAGGGCAGCTTCAGCGAGGTGAACCCGAGCTCGGTGGTCATGCCCCGTTCTTTTTCCTCTTTGAGACGGTCGCAGTCCACGCCCGTGAGGGCCTTGATCAGGGAGGTCTTGCCGTGATCGACATGCCCCGCCGTACCGATGACTACGCGCTTCATGACTCCAAGCATAAAAGATATCCATCCAAACGTAAAGACTAAACCCCTGGTATTTCCATCCTGCATGCGCTCTTTGGGATCTGAAACTTTTTAAGTTGTGCGAGAACCGATATGACTTTATAAGACGGGTGTGAACAGACCGGTTGTCGCCATGATTGCGGTATGCCTGGTGGAAGCCCTCATGCGGCTGATCTTCCCCTACTTCACTCTGGACGGCTTGACCTACACCCTGATCGCGCGAACGATCCAGCTGATCATCATCCTGGGGCTGTGCTGGGATCAGTGCGGCATCAAGACCCCCGCGCCCGGGCGCGAGCTGCTCATCGGACTGGGAATCGCCGCTGGTTTTGGTTTCACCGTACTTGGCATCGATATGACCGTGCGGCTGTTTAGCCCCGGCGGTATCATCATGCCGATCATCGGGCGGTCAGTGGTGAAAGACCCGCTCCTCTACCTCCTGGTGGGCTGCATCTTCGCACCCTTGGTGGAAGAACTCTTCTTTCGGGGCATTATTTACAGCTGGTTACGGCAAAGACTACCCGTGCTTGTGTCCGTAGTAGTCTCCGCCGCTCTATTCGCCTCCATGCACGGATTCCTCTCCCCGGTACAGCTTATCGGGGGGCTCGCCTTTGCCGTAATCTATGAGTGGCGGCGCTCGATCTGGGCGGCGTATGTTCTGCACGGCTTGGCGAATGCAGGCATCTGGCTCATAGGTATGATATATCCGCTGATCAATACATGGATGGGGAATGTGTCCCTGTGCAGTATGCCATTGCTATAGAAAACTTTTGCCCAGATAAATCGGGACAGACCATCTGGATCGCATACCAAGTTTAACCACCCCTCGAAAAGCCCCCCTTTATCGTATCACTGCACAGGGACATCCGACTTAT
Source organism: Syntrophaceae bacterium (assembly GCA_039680665.1). GTDB lineage: Bacteria > Desulfobacterota > Desulfomonilia > UBA1062 > UBA1062 > JAKQBR01. Next base: position 17,704 of record JBDKSM010000221.1, read on the forward strand.
ACATCCTCCATTGAGGGAAATCAATACCAAGGATAAATGATCATATAAAATAATATTGACTCTTACAATAAGTATGTATATACTATACTAACATTCAACTTGAATATCCTCTGCAGTGCATCAGAAACAATATTTGAAATTGAAATGCGAAGCCCTTCTCTCCTTGATACTGCCGCATGTGGGCGTATTCGCTTACCCTATATAATTATATTTTAATGATCACACCAAGGCGTCTTCATATCGCCGGCCGTGTAGATAATTCATAATAAAGGAGGTCGCAATCGGATGAAGAAGGTCGCAATTTGCGCGGTGGCGCAGCACAAGATCGAACCCGACATCTGGTACAAGCGTTTTCAGGGCATGCTGCTGGAGATCCTGGAGGACATCCAGTCCCAGACGGGCTTCACCTTTGACGAGGAGAACGGCGTCCATGATATCGTCACCTGTTCGGATGACGTCTTCGATGCCCGCACCATCTCCGACAACGGCATGACCGACGTCGTGGGCGCCCACTACCGGGGCGAGGAAAAAATGGCTCAAGACGGGCTCAACGCACTGGGCTATGCCATGTCCATGATCCTCTCCGGCCATGACGATGTGGTCTATGTGGCCGGTCACTCCAAGGAGTCCCAGGGCGAGAGCCGTAACATGGCCACCAATCTAGCCTATGACCCGTTCTATGCCCGCTGCCTGGGTTTTGATTACCTGAACGCGGCCGGCCTCCAGGCCAGGGCGTACATGGCCAAATCCAAAATTACGGATAGACAGCTGGCCCAGGTGGTGGTTCGGGCCCGGAAATGGGCCTCTCGCAACCCCAATGCCAATGCCAGAGAACAGCTTTCCTTGGGCGATGTCATGTATTCGCCCATGCTCTGCGCCCCGATCCGTACCCGGCACGCCTATCCGGTCTCCGATGGGGCCGTGGGATTGCTGTTGGCCAGCGAAAAACGCGCCCATGAATTCACCGACAACCCGGTCTGGATAACCGGTTTCGGCTGCTGCATGGACAGGTATTTCCTGGGCGACCGCGACCTGGCAAGCAATTTCGCGCTCAAGCAGGCCTCGGGGCGCGCCTACAAGATGGCCGGAATCAAGGATCCGAAGAAAACCGTGGATGTGGTCGAACTCATGGACTGCTACGCTTACCAGCAGCCCATGTGGTTGGAGGGCCTGGGTTTGGCCGA
>JBDKSM010000222.1:0-24678 GCA_039680665.1 Syntrophaceae bacterium
CGCGCAATCACAGCCCGTGGTACAGGGCGAACCCAAGACTTGACCTCGATTAATATTCTCTTCCCCGCCTTTTCAACCATGAAATCAAACCCGCCATCTGAAGGTGCGGCCCTTACAACACCGGCTAATTTTTCAATCGATCTTGCTACGTCACGCTCAAACGTTGCGTAGCGCTCTAGCGATGAGGACTGACTGACACCCTCCTGAGATTCTTTAACACGCTTAAAGAAGATCAGGCTCATGATAATTGCCAAGCTGGCAACGAGCGTTGCTACAACCGTTGCGATGAGTTCTTTGGGTGGCGAATCGATTATCTGTACATTTGGGAGGATGCTTACTACGGCACCGAGCATAGATGCGACCAGACCAAGAGCAACTGCGGTACCGCCTGATGTTATGAAGTGCTTGGTTTGCGACTGAATTTCTAGAATTGCGCGCTCTTTAACCGGCTCCCCTTCGACCTCAACAATCGCCGGCATTATTCTTTTCACAAGTTCATCACGACGATCATGGGGGATTAGGTCAGACTCAATAATTCTCGTAAAAATGACATTTAGCAGTTCCTCTGCCGCAAGCAGGTCACTGCGAGCCACACGAAAATCACGAGCCTTTCCCTCTGCGAGCCGTTCAATGTCTGCTGTTTTTGGAGCATATCCTTCAAGAACTATTCGACGAACGAGAATTTTTTCAATTTCAGCATCTGCCGCAGCTACGCGTTCTTTCTTTGCGCCAACTGTTTGACGGTAACCAATGAGAAATAGGACTACCGAAACAGCAATGCCAAGAATTCCAAGAAGACTGTCACCGCTCATTCTGCAGCTCCATAATGTGATGCCCAACAATGTTTATACAGTCTGTATATCTCTATTAGCACATCTCAACCGTTAATGCATCTTTGTCTTTTTATTTCAATAAGTTTCGTGTTTGAAACCATGCTGTCCGCCATGGGTTATACAGTCTGTATAAACCGGCTAGCGTTTATCGATCGGACTGCATACGCCGTGCCCGCCTTTATTGAGCACATGGGTGTATATCATGGTCGTGCTCACATCTTTATGACCCAAGAGATCCTGTATCGTGCGGATGTCATACCCTGCTTCCAGCAGGTGCGTAGCGAAGGAGTGGCGAAACGTATGACACCCGACATGCTTTATCACCCCGGCCTTGCAGACAGCATCCTTAACGGCCCGCTGCAGAATGGTTTCATGGAGATGATGCCTGCCCTCCTCGCCGGTACGCGTATTTTTCCAGCGGTGCTCCTGGGGAAAAACCCATTGCCAGCGCCAGTCGGCCGGGGCGTTCGGATACTTGCGGTCAAGCGCCATGGGCAGCTGCACCCGGCCGTATCCGTCGGTCAAATCCTTTTCATGGATCATTCTTACCCTCCGAAGGTGTTCTTGAAGCTGCCCTTTCAGGGACTCCGGGAGCATGGTGATACGGTCCTTGGCGCCCTTGCCGTCTCGCACCAGGATTTCTCCCGCGGAAAAATCGATGTCCTGCACCCGCAGGCGCAGGCATTCCATCAGGCGCAAGCCCGCGCCGTACATCAGCGAGGCCATAAGAGCTTTATCTCCAGAGAGGTTGGCCAGCACGGATTTTACCTCGGCGCGGGTCATGACCACTGGCAGGCGCTTGGGCTTCCGGGCCCGGATGATATCGCCCAGGTCGCCGACAGGCTTGTCCAATACATAGCGATACAGGAACAAGATCGCGCACAAGGCCTGGTTCTGCGTCGAAGAGCTGACCTTTTCCTTCACCGCCAGGTGGGTCAGGAAGGCATTGATCTCGGGCTCAGCCATCTCTGACGGGTGGCGCACATGGTGAAAAAAGATGAAGCGCTTGACCCAATGGCAATAGGTCTGCTCGGTGCGTCGGCTGTAGTGGCGGGCGCGTAAAGCCTCGCGCAGGCGGTCGATCAACTTGGGAGAGCCCTGAACGCCTGTATCAGCCACCTTCGGCTGGATACTTTTCTGTATAGTCGCTTGTGAAATTGGAGACTTCATGAGTTCTCCCCTCACACGTCCGATAAAGCAGCATGGCATCATAATAACCATACCATATGGTTCGTCAAGTGGTTATGGGAATCTGTCTGTATTATTCGGCGGAATATATTCAACCCGCTTTCCCATTTCTTGCCCTCAACCCGGCTTGACATTCCTACCAGCTCGGATATTGATATGTTTATAGTTGATCGTAGTGATACTTTTATTCGCAGGAGGTGTGGACCGTGAACCTTGACCCGGTGTTGTTGTCGCGCATACAGTTCGCCTTCACGGCGTCGTTTCATATCCTGTTCCCTTCCGTGACCATCGGGCTCTCGGTCTGGCTGGTGATCCTTGAAGCCATGTCCCAGGCAACAAACAAGGCCGTATACCGGCGGCTCTTTGATCTGTGGCTCAAGGTCTTCACCTTGCTCTTTGCCTTGGGCGTGGTCTCGGGGCTGGTAATGGCCTTCGAGTTCGGCACCAACTGGAGCGAGCTCTCGGCCCAGGGAGGTTCGGTCATGGGGCCACTGCTGGGCTATGAGGCCTTGAGCGCCTTCGCGCTGGAGGCCACCTTCCTGGGCATCGTGCTCTACGGCCGCTCGCGCGTGCCCCCTAGCCTGTATCTGCTGGCAACCGTCATGGTCATGCTCGGCACCGTGATCTCATCCTTCTGGATCATGTGCAACAACAGCTGGATGCAGGTGCCGATGGGCTACGAAATCGTGAACGGCCGGATCATCCCGGGCGACTGGAAGGCCATCGTCTTAGGGCCGGTCTTCCTGATGCGCTGGGTGCACATGCTGCTGGCCACCTTCCTGACCACCTCCATGGTTTTAAGCGGCGTGGGCGCCTGGTATCTGCTGCGCGGAGCGCACCCGGCCGAAGCGCGCCTGATGCTACGTTTCGGATTGGCGTTCTCGCTGGTATTGGCCGTGCTGCAGATCCTCTCGGGCGACTTGAGCGGCAAGCACATGCAGACCCATCAGCCGCTCAAGCTGGCGGCCATGGAGGCGCGCTGGAACCCTGAGCAGCCGGGCGTCCAGGTGTGGATGGCCTGGCCGGATGTGAAGAACCGGCGCAACCTCTTTGCCGTTACGACCCCGTACCTGGGCAGCTGGCTGGCCACGGGCGACTGGAACGCGCCCATGCAGGGCTTGAGCGACTTCCCGCAAAAAGACTGGCCGCCCATCCTGATCCCCTTCTTCTCCTTCCGCTTCATGGTGGGGCTGGGCATGATCATGCTGGGCATGAGCGCGCTGGGGCTTGTGCTTGCAAAGTTAAAGCGCCTGGAAAACGCATGCTGGTACCTGTGGCTGGCCATCCTGGCCTCGCCCGCCGGTTTCGCGGCCGTCATCCTGGGCTGGTTCACCTCCGAGGTGGGCCGTCAGCCCTGGGCGGTCTACGGCCTGATCCGCACGGCCGCGGCCGTGACCCCGACCATAACGGGCGCTAACGTGCTGGTTACGCTTATCTGCTATACAATTGTCTATACCCTGCTGCTGGGTTTCGGCTGTGTCTACGGCTACGGCATCCTGAGCCGGGGGCCGGCGGAACCCGCCGCACAAGCGACGGCGAAGGAGTAGGACCATGGAAATGTCCTGGATGGTTGTGTTCTGGACTTTTGCGATCACGGTTTCCGTAATGATCTATGTGCTGCTGGACGGCTTCGACCTGGGGGTGGGCATCCTGTCCGGCCTGACGCGCGATCCCGACATGCGGGACGAGATGGTTAATGCTATTATACCGTTCTGGGACGGCAACGAGGTCTGGCTGGTCATTGCCGGGGCTTCTCTTTTCAGCGCCTTTCCCCTGGTCTATTCCATCATGCTGCCGGCCTTCTATCTGCCGTTAGCCCTGATGCTGATCGCGCTCATGTTCAGGGGCGTGGCCTTTGAATTCCGGCACCGCGCGGTAAGGCTGCGTCCGCTGTGGGAAGGCGGGCTCTTTCTCGGCTCGCTCATCGCGGCCTTCGTGCAGGGTGCGTTTATTGGCCGCCTGATCCAGGGCCTGCCCGTGCTTAACGGCCGCTTCGTAGGCGGGGCCTTCAGCTGGCTGACGCCCTTTGCGGTCTTCTGCGGACTGGGGCTTATCATCGGCTACATGCTCCTGGGCGCCGGCTGGCTGGTCATGAAGACGCAAGGGAATACCCGCGACTGGGCCTATGCCCGCCTGGGACGGATCCTGGGTGCGGTACTGCTCATACTGGCGGCCGCCTCGCTCTATATCCTGGTCGAACACCCGCGCGTGCTGGAACGCTGGCAGGCCGAGGTGTGGCTTGTTTCGTGTCCGCTTGTCATCATCCTGTCCGCCGGAGGTCTGTTGACAGGCCTTGGTAAACGCATAGACACGCTGCCGTTCGCCATGGCGGTCATCATCCTTGCGGCGTCCTTCCTGGCGCTGATCGGCAGCTTCTGGCCCTATGTCATCCCCTTCAGCCTGACCCTTAAAGAAGCGGCGGCCCCGCAACAATCGCTGGCGTTTCTGTTCTACGGGGCCGGCATCGTGCTCTTCCCCCTAGTGCTGTTCTACACCGCCTGGGTGTACTGGGTCTTAAGGGGCAAAACCTCAGCGGCGTGATGGACCGGGCTTTTCCAGGGGCAAGGTCAAGCCGCCTCCGAACCAGCCGATGGCGCTTACCATGGCGGCCAGCATGAAGGTAGCGAGCAGATAGCCGCTATACCCTGCTTCCGTGTCGTAGCGCAGGCCGGGGTGGATAACCCGCACGGTGAAGGCGGGTATGGCTACCAAGAACAGCAGCCACGAGAGCCATATCTTGATGCGTACGGGGCGCATCGGCCGGGCCTGATAGTTGACCCACCAGGTAAAGTAGCCGGAGAAAATCGCCGGCAGGGCGCACAGGATCCCGGCGCCCAGGCAGTAAAAGGCCGTGGTTTCGAACCCCGCCACCCCGGTGATGAGAAACAGGCAATTGAACACCGCGGGCGCCACCAGGAAGGCGATCGGGAAGTGCACCAGCGAGGGGTGCGGATGGCGCCGGAAAAAAGGATGGCGCGTCAGGAACGCTTCCAGGAATGGCGGCAACGCCTGTTCCTGGAGGACGGCCGCCTTATAGACCCCCACCTGGGTCAGGTCTTCCAGCTTCTCTCCTCCGTGCGGGGCGGCCAGGATATCCCGGCTCAGGTCCTGACCCGCGCCATGGCGCTTCATGTGCGCTCCGGTCTTCCACATGCGGCTTGAGCTGACGTCGTACACCTTGCCCTGATAGGCCACGTAAGCCGGTTTGCCGTCCCGGCCGTTATATTCCGCCAGTGATTCCCGGTCGAATTCCTGCATGCGCACCATCCTTTTTATAGGGCAATATCATATATATATCCCTTGCCGCGCCGAAAGGAAGTCTTATCCTGCCCATGCGGCCAGCCAGCCTCCCAAGAGCGAGAAAACCACCAGGCCGCAGACCATGACATGCGATAAGGAGCGCTCGGCTTGCAGATCAAAGAGCAGCGCGACCGCTGCCAGGGTGATTGACGGTAGGATGAAAATCGCCCAGGACCCCGCGAGCATACCCTGCTGGAGGCCCAAGCCGATCAGGACGATGCAGGCCGCCTGCAGAAAGACGATGAAGACCCTGGCGGCCCGTAAGCCAAAGGCGATCGGCAGGGTGATGACGCCGGCGGCCTTGTCTCCTTCGCGGTCGCGGATATCCCACATGATCTCGTAGGTCATGACGGTCAGGAACATGTAGGCAAACGCGATCCAGAAAGAGCCGTCCAGCGGGGCATGGGCGCGCAAGGCCGGGAAGACCAGGATGCCCAGCGACCACCCCAACCCGGAGCTGAAATTCTTTATGAACAGCAGGTTCTTCAGACGCATGCGCGGGCGCCACGGCAGCAGCGGGCTGTTGTAGAAATAGCCGATCGCCGCGCCCGTCGCGACCAGGGCCATTACCGGCCGGGATGGGTCGGTCAGGACCGCCAGCAGGATGGCCAGAGCGCCTCCGCCATAGCAGAAGGCGCGGATCAGACGCCGTTTGCGCCAGGCATCCGCCAGATCCTCCGGGCAGTTGATCTGGTCCTCTTCACGGTCGGTCAGGCGGTTGTACTGCGATATGCAGGCCACGACCAGGGCAATAATGAGGTAATCCAGGCGCCTAAAGGGTATCCCCAGGAACCTCGACCAGCACCACATGATGGCCAGGGAGCTCAAGGTGATGTGCAGGCGGTTCAGAATGAAGCCGTTCACCAATCGCTTCAGCATGAGATTATGATAAGCGTTGAGGCTTCCCTTTACAAGATATTCATGTAGCCCCATGCTTACATTACATGTTGTTCAAGACCCATACCAGGGCCCGGCGGTTGACCGCCATGGAGACCGGGTACTGCGAGGCATAGTTGTGACCCGGCCAGATAAGGGTCTCGCCGGGCAGTTGGTCCATGAGCCTTTTGATGCTGTTCTTCAAATCCTGGGCACTGCCCAGCGGCAGATCGGTGCGGCCCACGCCCGCCACGAAGATCGTATCCCCCGCGATCAGGTTTCCGGGCCAATACAGGCACAGCGATCCGGGCGAGTGTCCGGGGGTATGCAGCACGCTGATGCGCTCGTCCCCAAGCATCAGCGTCTCGCCCTCGCAGAGTCTGAAGTCGATGCGCCCGGGAATCCTGCCTGAAAAAAGGGTTGTGAGAAACATGTTGGCGGCATAGTACAGCGCGCGACGCTCAGAGCGGTGCGCCCAGATCGGGGCTATGCCACGGAATGCCGGGTTGCCAAGGGTATGGTCGAAGTGGATGTGGGTGTTGATGACGGCCTTGACCTTCAGCCCCTTGTCGATCGATTGGAGCAGGCCCGGATGCGGGTCAACGATAAAGCATTCCCCGGAAGCGGTCTCCCGGATGAGGTAGCTCAAGATACTGAAGCGGGGCTCCTCGTAAGCACTTACTTCCAGCATTGCTTATTCTTCGGTCGTCCTGGTTCCCAGGATGCGCTGCATCACCGGCATCAGCAGGGATGCCAGGATCACGCTGCCCGAGGCCTGGACGACATTGGCGGGCAGCTCGGCCAGTGCGGCCTTGCTGTCGTACATGATGCTCTCGGCCGCATAGTAACCCAGCACCATCCAGGTCGTGGCCAGCATGAACATCAGGATCTGGGGCACCGAGACGCGCAGCGTGGAGATCTTGAAAAGCCGCAGCAGCCCGCCGGCCATCAGGGCCTCGATGCCCTTGATGATGAGGGTCCAGACGGCCCACTGGGGGTAACCGCCGAAGAGGTCAGCCAGGGCCGAGCCCACGCCGCCCACCATGAACGCCTGCCAGGGGCCGAACGCGACGGCGGCCAGCAGCACCATGCTGTCGCCCAGGTTCATATACCCGTTGGTCTGCGGTATGGGGATGCGCACGACCATGGTGGCCACGCACACCACCGCGATGAACAGCGCGGTCAGGGCGAAGTCCCTGGTTTTCATTACCGCGCCTCCATGCAGGCCAGGGCGGTTTTAAGACGGTCCACCACCACCTTTTCGAGGGTGGCGATGATCTCGAAGATGCCGGGCGAAACGGTCTTGCCGGTCAGGGCCACGCGCACGGGCTGGGCGATCTGCTTGAACTTGATCTGGTGGATCTCCAGGACCTGTTTGAAGACCTCCTCCACGCTCGCCTTGTCCGTAAGGTCGACCTTCTCCAAGCGGGAAACTAGGTCCTTAAAGACCGGCGCCAGGTCCGGGGTAAAAAATTTGGCCTGCAGCTCGGCTTCGGGTTTGATCTCCTTAAAATAGAAATCACCGAAGGTCATCATCTCCTTGAGGGTCTTAGTGCGCTCGCGCACATCCGTGACAACGCGTTTCAGGTAGGCGTCACCCTGCGGCTCTAATCCTGAAGCCCGGACGAAATCGGGCAGCATCCCGGCCAGCCTTTGCACATCGCCGTTCATAATGTAGTGATGGTTGAGCCACAGGAGCTTGTCCGGATTGAAGACCGCCGCGGCCTTGCCCACATCCGCTATGTCGAAGAGCTTGACCAGTTCGTCCAGGGTGAAGATCTCCTGATCTCCATGCGACCATGACAGCCGCACCAGGTAATTCACCAGGGCCTCGGGCAGATACCCCATCTCCTTGTAGGCCATGACCGAGGTGGCGCCGTGGCGCTTGGAGAGCCTGGTCTTGTCCGCGCCCAGGATCATGGGCACGTGCGCAAAGAGCGGCACGGGCAAGCCTAAGGCCTCGTAGATGGCGATTTGGCGCGGGGTGTTGTTGACGTGGTCGTCGCCGCGGATGCAGTGCGTGATATGCATGTCGGCGTCGTCGATCACCACCGTGAAGTTATAGGTCGGCATATTGTCTGAGCGCAGCAGGATCAGGTCGTCCAGCTCGCTGTTGTCCACCACGATGCGGCCCTTGATCAGGTCGTCGAAGGCGGTCGTCCCGGTCTGGGGTGAGGCGAAGCGCACCACCCTGCCCGGCCCCGGACCCAGGCCCTTGTGCCGGCAGGTCTGATCGTACTTGGGCTTGCGGCCCTCGGCCAGGGCACCGGCGCGCCGCTGCTCGAGCTCCGCGGGGGTGCACTCGCACCAGTAGGCTTTGCCCTCGGCCAGGAGCTTGTCGACAGAGCCCCGGTAGACATCCAGGCGCTGCGACTGATAGAAGGGGCCCTCGTCCCAGTCCAGCCCCAGCCAGGCCATGGCCTCCAGGATCATGCGCGTGTATTCGTCCGTGGAGCGCTCCGCGTCCGTATCCTCGATCCTTAAGATGAACTTGCCCTGCGTGTGGCGGGCATAGAGCCAGGCAAACAGGGCCGTGCGGGCCCCGCCGATGTGCAGATGCCCGGTGGGTGACGGCGCGAAGCGTGTGCGTACGGTGCTCATGAGAGGCCCCCGGCTTTGAGTTTAAGATAGTTGAGCAGTCCGCCGGCCTTCAGCAAGGTGGCTTCGCGCTCGCTTACCTCCAGGCGGCCTTTGAGTTTGGCGCCCGAAGAGGCCGCGGTCATTTCCACGATGCCAGTCTCCAGGGCCGCCGGGATATGATCAATCCGAATGGTCTCGCCATTTAAGAGTCCGCCGTAGACCGCTTCATCGATCTGAATCGGGAGGATACCGAAATTGATCAGGTTGGAGCGGTGGATGCGGGCAAAGCCGATGGCCAGGACCGCCTTGATGCCCAGGTACATGGGCGCGATGGCGGCGTGCTCGCGCGACGAGCCCTGTCCGTAATTGCCCCGCGCCAGGATGCAGCCTTCCCCGGCGGCCTTGGCGCGCTCGGAGAAGCTCGTATCGATCCCGGAAAAGACATAGCGCGATATGGCCTCGATGTTCGAGCGCAACGGCAGGATTTTCGACCCGGCCGGCATGATATCGTCGGTGGTGATGTTGTCCTCGAGCTTTAAGAGGATCTTGAGCTCCAGCGAGTCTTCCAGGGGCCCGCGCTTGGGGAACGGCCGGATGTTGGGACCGCGGCGGATCTCGCGCTTACTCCCGGCCTCCGGGGCGATGATCATGCCGTCGTCGACGCAATAGCGTACCGGCATGCTGATCTGAGGATAGGCCCCGAGCTCGCGCGGGTCCGTGATGGCGCCGGTCAGGGCCGCGGCCACGGCCGTCTCGGGCGAGACCAGGTATACTTCGGCGTCGGCCGTGCCGGAGCGGCCCTTGAAATTGCGGTTGAAGGTGCGCAGCGACACCCCGCCGGTCTTGGGCGATTGCCCCATGCCGATGCACGGCCCGCAGGCGCTTTCCAGGATGCGCGCGCCGGCGGCGATGAAATCCTTTAGCGCCCCGCTGGCGGCCAACATGGTCAATACCTGCCTGGAGCCCGTCGCGATGCCGATGCTGACGTCCGGATGCACGGTGCGGCCCTTGAGCACGGCGGCCGCCATGCTCAGGTCCTTGAGCGAGGAATTGGTGCATGAGCCGATCAGCACCTGATCGACCGGCTTGCCTTTAAGCTCACTGATGGGCGCCACCTTGTCCGGAGCATGCGGACAGGCGGCCAGGGGCACCAGGGATGACAGATCGATTTTGACGGTCTCGTCGTAGACGGCGCCTTCATCGGCGACCCATTCCCGCCAGACCTGCTCGCGCCCCTGGGCCTTCAGGAAGGCCCGCGTGATCTCGTCGCTGGGGAAGATGGATGTGGTGGCGCCCAGCTCGGCCCCCATGTTCGTGATCGTGGCGCGTTCGGGCACGGACAGCGTTGCCACACCGGGCCCCATGTATTCGATGATTCGGCCTACCCCGCCCTTGACCGTCAGGCGCCGCAACACCTCCAGGATGACATCCTTGGCGCTGACCCAGGGCGGCAATGTCCCGGACAGCTCCACGCCCACGACCTTAGGTCTAGGGATGAAAAAGGGCATGCCGGCCATGGCCGCCGCCACGTCCAGACCGCCGGCGCCGATGGCGAGCATGCCGATGCCGCCGCCCGTGGGCGTATGGCTGTCCGACCCGAGCAGGGTCTTGCCCGGGACGCCGAAGCGCTCCAGGTGCACCTGATGACAGATGCCGTTGCCGGGACGGGAAAAATAGATGCCGTAACGCGCGGCGATGTCTTGCAGAAAACGATGGTCATCGGCATTCTCGAACCCGGTCTGCAGGGTGTTGTGGTCCACATAGCTCACCGAGAGCTCGGTCTTTACCGTATCAAGGCCGATGGCCTCGAATTCCAGATAGGCCATGGTCCCGGTGGCGTCCTGGGTCAGGGTCTGGTCGATGGCCAGACCAAGCTCGTCCTCGGTGGCCTCCGCCATATGCGCGTCGATGATCTTGTGTGTCAGCGTTTTAGCCATGAAAGGCCCTCCAAGCATAGTGCACCTATCTCTAATGCATCTATGGGGGCGAGTCAATGCTTAAGGATTTCAAGAAAAAAGAAAGTCGCCGGGCGGAGTTACCGTTCGTCCGGCGATCGGTTGGTATGGTCTAACCGCAGCTTGTACAGCCGCTGCCGCAGCCGTCGGCTTGCTTGAGCCCTGAACTGATGGTGAAGCCTTCACCCTGGGCTGAAACCAGGTAGTCTATCTCGAAGGTCTTGGCGTCTTCGAGCAATTTTTTTTCAACAATAAAAGTCAGTCCGTCGTTTTCGAATACCGTGTCGTTCTCGTTCGACTCATCCAGAGCCATCCCCAACTGGGGGCCGCCTCAACCGATGCCCGCGACAAAGATGCGCAGGGGCTCGATCTTTTCGCGGCTCTTGAAAAATTCCTTGATCATTTCTGAAGCCTTCGCGGTTATCTGAACCATCTATCCTTCTCCTCTCCTTGGTTTTGTCGCTATACGTACCGTTTCGGTTATTTTGTAGTATGGATTTAACAGTTATTCAAGGGGTTCCTCTGATGTGCCTTTTCTAAAAGGCCGCGCCTATGCCGACCGATATGCTGCTGTCGCCGATGAAACGCCCTTCCATTCGCATGGATATGCTTTTCTGGAGCAGTATCGCGATTCCGGCCACACATACAAGAGGGCTGTCTTCCTCCCGATGAATCTATATCATGATCTGCTTGCGGAAAAACATCGCAGCGCTCATGATCCCGAAACTGAGGAGCATCGCGGTTCCAGGCTCAGGAACGGGGGCTGACAAAGGTTTGCTCAATCGCACTTCGCGCGGGATAAAATCAGCTTGGCCGCGATTGACGTCCAACAAGAATGCCAGGCTGCCGTCGGTATTCAGTCTGATCATGTTCACGACCGCAGTATCTTTATCGCATACATTCCGCGCCTGAGTCCGATCGAACGATGCCAAGTCCATGTCCGACACATTCAGGGCCGCGACCGGTATAGGGGACATGTGTATTTCGGTAAAATCGATGCGATCGGCATATGCGACAGGTACGAAAGCGATAAGAAACAACGCCAGCCATACCGAGTTGATTGTATTTTTCATTTCTTGCCTCCTAAGTGCCGCGCAATGCGTGCTCCGGGCATCAATAGAACAGATGCCCCAGAAAAAAACCAAGGAAGCAATACTACCTAAGCCCTTGAACTTCGTAAGAAGTTCACCCTTTCACGGATTGATACGCAATACTATTGCTCTCTCAAACCAATTGCCATCTCTGGTTAATCGATACTTTCGCAAAATTATAGCATTTTGTAACATATTTCAGGGTAGATTTCAAGCATAATACCCCAGCGGCTTGGTGAATCTCCCTTCAGAGCACCGTTAGAAGCTACTGCTAAATAATATCCACATGGTACTGCTGCAGTGACTTCACCATTCCTTTGCCTTTCCGATAGGCCTCGATGCCGCGCGCCGCGGCGATGGCGGCCGACAGGGTGGTGATGTAGGGCACCTTATGCTTGATGGCCGCCTTGCGGATATACGAGTCATCATAAGAACTCAGCTTGCCGCTGGGCGTATTGATAATGAGACTGTACTCATGGTTCATGATGTCATCCATGATATTGGGACGGCCTTCATGGACCTTTAATACCAGCTCGGCCTCGACACCGTTGTCCTTCAGGAATATCTGCGTCCCTTCGGTGGCCTTGATCTCGAAGCCCAACTGCTTGAACATACGGGCCACTTCCAGCACGGCCGGCCGCTCCCGACTCGATACCGTGATCAGCACCTTGCCCTCCTGCGGCAGGATCGAGCCGGCCCCCTCCAGGGCTTTGTAATAGGCCCATCCGAAGGAGGTGGCCATACCCAGCACCTCGCCCGTGGAGCGCATCTCTGGCCCGAGCACCGGGTCGACCTCCGGGAACATGTTGAAGGGCAGTACGGCCTCCTTGACCCCGTAATGGGGGAAGGATTTTTTCTTAAGACCGAAGTCCTTCAGGGTTTTGCCCAGCATGACCTGGGTGGCGATGCGCGCCATGGAGATATTACAGACCTTGGACACCAGCGGTACGGTGCGCGAGGCCCTGGGGTTGGCCTCCAGGACATACACCATTTCATTGCAGATAGCGTACTGCATGTTCATGAGCCCCACCACCCCCAGTTCAATGGCGATGCGCTTGGTATACTCGTAGATGGTTTCGATATGTTTGGTCGGGATGCTGATAGGCGGGATCACGCAGGCCGAGTCGCCGGAGTGGATTCCGGCCAGCTCGATGTGCTCCATGACCGCCGGCACAAAGGCATCTAGTCCGTCGGCGATGGCGTCGGCCTCGGCCTCGATGGCGTTTTCCAGGAACTTATCGATCAGGATGGGGCGCTCGGGGGTTACGCCCACGGCGGCGGCCACATACTGACTGAGCATGTCCTCGTCATACACCACTTCCATGCCGCGTCCGCCCAGGACATAGGAAGGACGCACCATGAGCGGGTAGCCGATGCGCTGGGCGATGCTGAGCGCATCTTCCAGCGTGCTGGCCATGCCCGATTCCGGCATGGGGATATCGAGCTTGTCCATCATCTTGCGGAAGCGGTCGCGATCCTCGGCCAGGTCGATCATATCCGGAGATGTCCCCAAAATCTTGACCCCGGCGGCCGCCAGATCGGCGGCGATATTGAGCGGGGTCTGCCCGCCGAACTGCACGATGACCCCTTCAGGCTTTTCTTTCTCATAGATGGCCAGGACATCCTCCACGGTCAAGGGCTCGAAGTAGAGCTTGTCCGAGGTGTCGTAATCGGTCGAGACCGTCTCGGGATTGCAATTGACCATGATGGCCTCGTAACCCTGCTCCTTGATGGAGAAGGCCGCATGCACGCAGCAGTAATCGAACTCTATGCCCTGACCGATGCGATTGGGGCCGCCGCCCAAGACCATGATCTTGGGCCGCGCGCTGACCGGCACGGAATCCGGGGCGTTGTAGGTAGAGTAATAGTAGGCCGCGTTCTCGACCCCGCTGACCATGACCCCTTCCCCGGCATGCACGACACCCAGCTCCTTTCGACGATTACGGATATCGGTTTCGGGAACGCCCAGCAGCTGGGACAGGTAGCGGTCGGCGAATCCGTCCCTCTTGGCCCTCGCCAGCAGCTCGTCGGGCAGGGTCTGGCCCTTGTATTTCAAGATCTGCTCTTCGAGCTCCACCAACTCCTGCATCTGAGAGATGAACCAGGCCTTGATATTGGTCTTGGCCGCCAGGGTTTCCACGCTGGCCCCTTTGCGCAAGGCCTCGTACATGACGAACTGCCGTTCGCTGGTGGGTTCGGCCAGGAGCTGCATGAGCTCGTCGAGGCTGCGGGTATTGAAATCCTTTGCAAAGCCCAGGCCGTAGCGACCGTTCTCCAGGGAGCGGATCGATTTCAGCACGGCCTCCTTGTAGGTCTTGCCGATGCTCATGACCTCGCCCACCGAGCGCATCTGCGTGCCGAGCTTGTCCCTGACGCCCTTGAACTTCTCAAAGGCCCAGCGGGCAAACTTGATGACCACGTATTCGCCCGAAGGCACATACTTGTCCAGGGTGCCGGCGCGCCAGTAGGGGATCTCGTCCATGGTCATCCCGCCGGCCAGCTTGGACGAGATCAGCGCGATGGGGAAACCCGTGGCCTTGGACGCCAGGGCCGAAGAACGCGAGGTGCGCGGGTTGATCTCGATCACCACCACCCGGTCGCTCACCGGATCGTGCGCGAACTGGACATTGGTGCCGCCGATGACCTCGATGGCTTCGACGATATCGTAGGAATATTTCTGGAGCCTGGCCTGGAGCTCCGGCGCAATGGTGAGCATGGGGGCCGAGCAGAAGGAATCGCCCGTATGCACGCCCATGGGGTCGATGTTTTCGATGAAGCACACCGTGATCATGTTGTTCTTGGCGTCCCGCACCACTTCGAGCTCGAGCTCTTCCCAGCCCAGCACCGATTCCTCGATCAGGATCTGGCCCACCAGAGAAGCCGACAGACCGCGGCTGGCGATGGTGCGCAATTCCTCGATATTGTATACCAGGCCGCCGCCCGTGCCGCCCATGGTATAGGCCGGTCTGATCACCACGGGATACCCGATGCGGCCGGCGATCTCCTCGGCCTCCTCCACACTGTAGGCCGGCTCACTCCTGGGCATTTCGATGCCCAGCCGGTTCATGGTGTCCTTGAAGGCGATGCGGTCTTCGCCGCGTTCGATGGCGTCGATGTTCACCCCGATGACGCGCACGCCAAAGCGCTCCAGCACCCCCGCCTTGGCAAGCTCGGAGGTAAGGTTGAGGCCCGATTGTCCGCCCAGATTGGGCAGGATGGCATCCGGGCGCTCCTTTTCGATGATCTCGCTCAAGGTCTTGAGGTTCAAGGGTTCGATATAGGTGATATCAGCCATGCCGGGGTCGGTCATGATCGTGGCCGGATTCGAATTGACCAGCAGAATCTTATACCCCAAAGCGCGTAAGGCCTTACAGGCCTGGGTGCCGGAATAATCGAACTCGCAGGCCTGTCCGATTACGATGGGGCCGGAGCCGATAATCATTACCTTCTGGATGTCATCTCGCTTGGGCATAATTTTCCTCCTCTGACTGCCGAGCTAAATTATTCAAACTATAGAAAACCCTTCACGCTAGTCAAGCTCAATCACGTCTATGGTCAAAAGATCATTTTGCTTTAAAACAGCATGGCTCATCTATAGGCGGCTTTCGGGGCATCGCTCCTTACCGTTTGGATATCAGGTCGTCACGAGGTCCGGTTGACAGGCGCTTGGGCCGATGATAGCGTAATTTATCATTCATCATTAATTATGTAAGTATCTCAAGCTCATGGGGGAGGATCAAGTGGGTAAGGCTTCACGCAAAGGATCGAATGCCGATCTCCGCACGAAGGAACGCCTTCTGAATGCCGCTCTGATAGAATTCACTGATATAGGATATTTCCTCACGAACGCGGATGCCATCGCCAAACGCGCCGGCGTGGGGCATGG
The DNA here is from genome assembly GCA_039680665.1 of Syntrophaceae bacterium. GTDB lineage: Bacteria > Desulfobacterota > Desulfomonilia > UBA1062 > UBA1062 > JAKQBR01. Next base: position 15,710 of record JBDKSM010000222.1, read on the forward strand.
GACTTTCTATCTGTATTTCAAAAGCAAGAATGAGGCCCTGGCAGAGCTCCTGTTACGGGCCCTTGACAGCATGCCCTATACGGCCTACCGAGGGGACATCAAGTATCTGCTGCGCAAGGTGCACGATCGTTCCGACCTTGAGGCCGCCATCCTAGAGCTCTTCGAACCGATGCAGAAATCCTCGGGACTGCTCAAGGCCTTGGTGCAGAGCATGTTGCAGGATAAGGACATCTTCCTGCTGGCCAATGAGATACAAGAGACCGTTACCCGCGTGCTGAGCGCCATCATCGTCGCCCTCCAGAAAAAGGGCCGGCATAAAGGCTATGATGCCAGGATTCTCGCCGAGTTCATTACCATCTGCCTTTTGTCTTCGTTCCTGATGCTCGAGTTGGGGATCGTCACCGGCAGTCTGGAAGCCCTGGCGCATACACTTTCCGGCATCATTTCCCCCGTGCTTTTTTCCGCCAAACAAACCAAGACCCCCGCCGAGGCGCGGCCGATCATACCCGAGAACGACGCCAAGATCAGGCGCGATATTCTGGAAGCCGCCAAGGCGGAGTTCATCGCCCACGGCTATTTCGATGCCAAGATCACTCACATCACCCGCAAGGCGGGCTACAGCCGCGGCACGTTTTATCTGTACTATAAAGATAAAGAAGATCTGATGGAGTCCATATTTTATGACATGATGGGCAGGATGAACCAGGGCGACAATCTTACGATCGATTCCATCAATGTCTTGGATATCTCCTCGCTGGATGCATTGGTGGGCATCTTGACCAAAATCGTCAACATCTTCGATGCCCCGATCAACTGGAGTCTGACACAAGGTTTTTTCTACAGCCCCAAACTCAGCCGCTTTTATAATGATATGTTCACGCTCTACAGCGAGCCGATCGTGAACAAGATTACCGCCCTGCAGGCTAAAGGTCACTGCCGGGACATTGACCCACAATTGGCGGCACCCATCGTTCTGGCAACCGTGAGCTATTCCGCCTTCCTGCGCGGTGCCCAGGTCATCTCCTGCACGAAACGCAAGTATGCTTTAACCATGGCCTGGTTTCTCTATACCTTTATCAACCATCCCTGATCGGCGACGCTTAGGTTTTCCCGCGCAGAGAACCGCGGTTTCATGGCATACCCGCAAGGCAGCGGCACCCATGCGATCTGCGGGCGCGCTTGACATGACGCATTGTCAATGATGTTTTATTATTATTCATTAATCTGATTTATTTGCCTATAAACGTCTTGACAATGAGCTCGCCATGCTTATCATAGTATCATTAAATGACTTACTGTTTATGATAATATTTAATAATCCTGGAAGGGGGACTCTCTATGGAAGCACAATCTCAGGTCATGTGGAATTTCATTAATCTGGCCTATCGACGCGGCTTGATTGATGAGCTCATGCCGCTCGTCGGCCGCTTGATGGATCCGGCCGCGGAACTGGGAGATTTTCTGGCACAGATGGAGGATGCCCTGGCAGATGCCGATTTCAGCCCTTTTGAATCGCTCTGGAACGAAACCATGCAGCCGGCGATCGCATCACTCACCAACGAAACCGCCATCGATACCCTGCGTTCGCTCCTGAAAATCCTGCGTCCCATGCTCGATATCGCCGCGGCCAATCGGAGCGCCTTAACCCGGACGTTGCGCGATATCACCGAGCTCAAGCCCGACCTTGCCGCCCTGCTGCCGGTTTTGGGGGTCTTATCGGGCTCGGCGGTCAAACAGGCAATGCGCGGCAATACCGGGGTGCGTATTGGGTCGGCCGTTAACAGCACCTGCGCGGCTCTGGCCAAGACGCATGCCCGCGAGCCGGAACTGGTTGAACGTTTCTTTGCCGGATTACTCGAGACGATCGATCCACGGCTGTTCCGCCACACCACGGATATCATTCTGGGAGGTTTCCTGGATCAGCGCCCACGGGTATTGGGGTGGACTCTCGGTACACTCTCGGCCCGCCTAAAAAAACGCCTTATCCGTTCTGAAAGGAGAATAAATCTATGAAACCCAGTGCATGGAATGAAATTCTGGCGCCGGGTGCCGTTATTACCGACAAGAAGACACTCAGCGCCTGGGCTGCCGAACAGAGCTTTACCTCCGGACCACGACCCGCCTGCGCCCTGAAACCAACCAGCGCGGCTCAGGTTCAAGAGATTGTCGAGCGCGCCAATGCCGAGCGCGTCTCCCTCATCCCCTGTTCATCGTCGGCCCCGCATTTCAGGGGTGATACCGCACCCGAGTTCGCTGACGCCGTAATCGTGGACTTAGGCGGCATGGATAAGATCCTGCGCATGGACGTGCGCAACAAAGTGGCCATGATCGAGCCCGGAGTAACCTTCGATACCCTGCAGGAAGCGGCCCATAAAGCCGGATTGCGACTGCCCATGCCCCTGGTCCCGCGCCGCACGAAATCGGTGATCGCCAGCATCCTGGAGCGTGAACCGCATACCATACCCAAATATCATTGGGATTCATCGGATCCGATGTGCTGCATCGAGGTGGTCTTCGGCACGGGCGATCTGTTCCGTACCGGCTCGGCGGCCGGACCAGGCACCTTGGAGCAGCAATGGGCCTCGGGTCAGGCCCAGAAGAGCCCCATGGGACCTTCCCAGACCGATTTCATGAAGATCATGCAGGGTTCCCAGGGCACTTTTGGCATCGTTACCTGGGCCACGATCAAGTTGGAGCTCAAACCCACGGCCCAGAAGGCCTTTTTCGTGGGCGGGGAGTGCCTGGAAGATATCATGGATTTCACCTACGCCATCCTCAAGCCCAAACTGCCGGATGAATGCCTGATCCTCAACCGGGTCGCGCTGGCCTCCATGCTGACATCGACCGCCCAGGAACGGGATGCAAAAGCCAAGGATCTGCCGAACTGGATCCTCTTCTATGCCGTGGCCGGGTATGAGCACTACGCCCAGGAACGCATCAGCTATATCGAAGCCGATATCGCCGATATGGCCAGGCGGCATAAGGTCCATCCCCAAACCGGCCTGAAGGACATCGCCGGACTGAAATTCCTGGCGCGCCTGTCTCAGTCCAGCGATGATCCCTACTGGAAGATCAGGCACTTAGGCGGCTGCCAGGATATCTTCTTCCTCACCACGCTCGACCGCGTGCCGAATTTTCTGGCCGCCTTTGAGGATGAATGCCGCCGGCACGCCCTTCCTCCGGATGATGTGGGGATCTACCTGCAGCCCACTCAGCAAGGCCGTAATGTCCATGTCGAGTTTGCCTGCATGTACGATCCGACGGACGCGGCGGCCAAGGATCGCATCAAAAACCTCTACCTGAGCGCCAGCCGGCGCTTGGGCGATATGGGCGCTTTCTTCTCGCGGCCTTACGGACACTGGTCGGATATGACCTACGCCAAATGCCCCGATACGGTAAAAGCCCTGCACAAGGTCAAGGCAATCCTCGATCCCCAGGGGATCATGAACCCCGGCAAGTTGTGTTTCAAGAAAGGAGCCTAGCTATGGTTCTCCAAGATCTGATGCCCGACATGAACGGCTGTTCGCGCTGTTCGAACTGCAAATGGGTGCCGCACCTGCAAGTCAAGAGTTGGCGTTTCGCCAAGGTCTGCCCCTCGGTCGATCGCTACAATTTCCACGCCTATTCGGGCGGCGGCAAGATGATTATCGGCAACTCCGTGCTATCCGATCGAAGTACCCTGAACGATACCATAGCCCAGATCGTCTACCGTTGCCAGCTCTGCGGCGCCTGCCAGGTCTCCTGCCAGGTCTACCGCGACGATATCGATCTGGCGGATGTGCTTCTGTCGCTGCGGAGCTCCTGCGTGGAGCAGGGCTTTGTCCTGCCCGAGCACCTCGATATGATCGAGAGCATGAAACGCGAAGACAACACCATGTATATGAAGAAGGCCGACCGCGGCAAGTGGGCCGACGGGCTGGACCTGACCGACATCAACCAGTCCAAGGCCGAGGTCCTGTTCCACGCAGGCTGCCGCTATTCCTACGACGAGGACTTGCGCTCCATCGTGCGCGGCCAGGCCATGCTCTTGAAAGAAACCGGCCTGGATATCGGCATAGCCGGCATGGATGAGGCCTGCTGCGGCGGGCGGGCCTTCGAGATCGGCTACCAGGGCGAGATGAAGAACTACGCCGAGGATATGGCCAGCCGCGTCAAGGCCTCGGGCGCGCATACCCTGGTTACGCCCTGCTCCGACTGCTACTATACCTTTAAATACCTCTACCCCAAGAACGGGCTGGATCTGGGGGTCAAGGTTCTCCACATCACCGAGTATGTGGATCAGCTCATCAAGTCCGGCCGGATGCGCCCCACAAAGGAAATTCCGCTCAAGGTCACCTACCACGATCCCTGCCACCTCGGCCGGCGGGGCGAGATCTACAAGTCCGGCTGGTACGGCACCAACAAGCTCGAACGCCCCATCCGCTTCAAGCAGACCGGCAAGATGGGGATCTTCGATCCGCCGCGCGACATCATCAAGGCCATCCCGGGCATCGAGCTCAGGGAGATGGAGCGCATCCGTGAATATAGCTGGTGCTGCGGCGCCGGCGGAGGGGTGCTGGAATGCGAGCCCGATTTTGCGGCCTGGACGGCCAAGGAGCGCCTGGAAGAGGCGCGCGCCACCGGGGCCCAGGCCCTTGTAACGGCCTGCCCCTGGTGCGAGAGGGTCTTTAAGGACGCCTTAGCCGAAACCGGAGATACGTCACTTAAGGTCATGGATGTTATGGAGCTTGTGAGTATCTCCCAAGGAGGAACATCATATGGTGTCGAATGATGTCTATCGCGCACTGGAAGATGCCCTGGGCCCTGAGAACGTCAGCCAGGAACTGGGCGTCATCGATGGTTATTCCTGGCAGCCGGCCTTAAATCTGGGCTATGATGCCTGGTGTCCGCGCCCCGAGGCCGTGGTCATGCCCCAGACCACGGAAGAGGTCCAGGCCGTCGTCAGGGTCTGCAACCGTTTCGGCCTCAAGTTCAAGGCCTTCAGCACCGGCTGGGCCTCATGGGGTTCGCCCGGCGGACCGGGCGTGATCCAAATCGACTTAAGGCGCATGAACCGTATCATCGAGATCGATGAAAAGAACATGTTCGCCGTGGTGGAACCGTATGTCTGCGGGTCGCAGATGCAGTCCGAGGCCATGAAGCGCGGACTCAACACGCACCTGATCGGCGCCGGACCCAACTGCTCGCAGCTGGCCAATGCCACCTCCGGCTGGGGCTACGGCTGGACCGGATTATATACCGGCTTTTCGGGCCGCAACCCCATGGGAGTAGAGTGGGTTCTGCCCGACGGCGAGATCCTCAAGATCGGCGCGCCCGGTACAAACGCCCAATGGTTTTCCGGCGATGGTCCCGGACCAAGCCTGCGCGGCATCATGCGTGGCTGGGGCGGCGCGCAAGGGGGCTTGGGCATCTTCACCAAATGCGCCATCAAGCTGTATTCCTGGCCCGGCGATGCGCGTGAACCACATCTCAAAGGCACGCTCACGGATATCAAGGGCGAGGTCCCGGCCACCCATAAGATCTATTTCCTGTTCTCGCCCAGCTATGAACGTTTCGCCGATCTGGCCTACGCCATCGGCAATGCCGAGATCGGCTACATCCACTGCAAGGGCGCGGTGGGCGCCATGTTCGGCCTCCTGGCCCCGCGGGCCATGAAGAAGCTCATGGCCAACCCGGTGGTGCGCGCCATCACCAAGGCCTTCCAGCACATGACCCTGTTCGCCCTGGCCTGCCATACCCCGCGCGAGTTCGCCTATCAGGAAAAGGTCTTGCGCCGCATCCTGGACCAGACCGAAAGCGTCATGATCGATTCCAGCGTGCTGCCCTTCCATGCCGCCTTCTGGTGGGGGACGCATCGTTCGATCTTCCCTGCCATGGCCTTCAGGCCGGGCGGCGATTTCCTGACCAGCATGGGTTCCAACGAGGCCTATGACTGTTCGGTGAAGAATGCCATCGAGTCGGAAAAGCTCAAACGCGAATATATTGACAAGGGGGTCTTCTTTGAGGATATGGCCGATTGCACCTGGGGCGGCATCTATGAGGGCACCAGCAACTGGGGCCACATGGAACAGATCGGCATGTTCGACCGCCGCGGCAAACAGTCGCAGCAGGGCCGTTTCGACTACCTGGACGACACCATGAAGCTCACGATCGACAAAAGCCTGGCCTTCGGTCTGTCCTGTCTGGGATTCGATCTCTGGAAGGTCTTCGGACCTCGCATGTTCAATTACCATCTGTGGCAGTCCAAGATCAAACAGGCCTTTGATCCCAACAATCTGGCGGATGCCTCTTTTTACATTCCGCCCTATGATCAGGTCTGCGCGGATGCGGCGGACGGCGCCGAGAAGGACAAGGATGCCATGCCGGCTTCACCTGCGCCGTGATCGATCCGAGGGACATGGAACCTTATGCTTTTAAGGAGAATGCGATGAGCATGCACGACGCAAAACCTTGCATATTGGTAGCGGTCGAGCTCCAGTCGGGCGACCTGCATCCCCTGGCCCTCGAAGCCCTGCAAGCAGGCTCTCAGGTGGCGCAGGGCATCAACGGACGGATGAGCGCCGCGGTCATGGGAAACGGGACCGGTATGGCGGTCAAGCGCCTGCAAGGCTTTGGGCTTGAGCATGTCTATGTCGTGGACGATCCGCTGTTGGACGGCTATCAGAGCGAGCACTATAGCGCGGCCTTAACCGCAATATGCCAAAGCGCCGCACCTGTCTATATCCTCATGCCCAACACGCTTACGGGCGTGGATCTGGCGCCGCGGCTGGCATGGGAACTGGACGCCGGACTGGTCACGGATTGCGTGGCTGTTCAAAACGCCGAGGACGGGCCGGTCTTTGTCAAACCGGTCTACAGCGGCAATGTCATGGCGGTCTATCGTGCGGCCACGTGCCCATTCCTGGTCACTTTGCGGCCACGGGCCTTTGCCCCCATGCAACCCCAGAACGCTAAAACAACCACGATAGTCCCGGTGACCTGCACGTTCAATCCGAACCCCCGTGTGGCCCAGGTTCAACATCTGGATGCAGAGGTCCAAGGCATCCGGCTGGAAACGGCCGAGCGAATCGTGGCCGGTGGTCGCGGCATGGGCGGGTCGGAAGGCTTCGGGCAACTGCGGGCCCTGGCCGACGTCTTAGGAGCCGCCATCGGGGCCAGTCGGCCGCCCTGTGATCTCGGCTGGGTCGCTCCCACGGCCCAGGTCGGCCAGACCGGCGAGATCGTGGCCCCCGGTCTCTATATCGCCGTGGGTATATCCGGTTCGACCCAACACCTGGCCGGCATGTCCGGCGCCAAGACCATTGTGGCCATCAACGCCGACCCGCAGGCCTCGATCTTTCGTGTCGCCGATTACGGCGTGGTAGGCAAATACGAAGAGGTCATTCCGACCTTTACCGAGACCCTGAAGGACATGCTCACAGAGGAGGCTTGAGGATGCGCATCGTCGTCTGCATCAAACAGGTACCGGACCCTGAAGGCCCCCGGGACGCATACTTCATCAATACCGCAAATGCTACGGTCGAACCTCGCGGCATACCGCCGGTCTTGAGTCTTTTCGACGAAAACGCCCTCGAGGCGGCCTTACGTATTCGCGATCAGATCCCCCAGGGCAGCGTTAGCGTGCTCTCGATCGGCAAGCGCATACCCAATGCCGTCATGCTCAAGGCCCTGGCAGCCGGGGCCGATTCCCTGGTTAAGGTGGAAGACGAGTCTCTTGATGCCTCAGGCCTGGACAGTTACATCACGGCGCAGGTGCTCGCAGCAGCCCTGAGTAAGCTCGGCTTCGATCTGATCGTGGTAGGCCGGCAGGCCGCGGACTGGAACGACGGCCAGGTAGGGATCGGTATCGCTCGCCTTCTGGATCTGCCGTCCGTCACGCTGGTCCGCAGTGTACACCTAAGCGGCCATGATATGGAGATCGAGCGTGTTCTCCCGCAAGGCTACGAGATCGTACGCACCGCCCTTCCCGCCCTGATCATGGTTGGTGGTGAGGCCGGTGAACTGCGCTATCCGTCCATGATCCAGCGCCGGGAGGCCAAGAATAAACCCATAACGACCTGGAACCTTATCGACATCGGTCTTACGACCCTGCCGGCCAAGCGAGTGATCCGTCAACGCCTTTTTGCCCCCGAGCTCAAAGACAGGGCCTGCCGTATGGTCGACGGCGCATCCCTGGCCGAAGCGGGGCGCAACCTGGCAGAGCGCCTGCACAGCGACCGGGTCGTATAAGCCCGTCAGGATATGCAAGCTGGCGTTGGATGTACGGGCATCTCATGACGCCCGCAGCGCTGATTAAAAAATTTATGACTGACTCGACGTTCATGGTTTAATTATTTTATTGGTGTTTTTGTCCTTCAATCTTGACTTGTCACCTTTGAGGCTTATTTTCTTTATCAATGAAATGACTTGCTGTTAATGCCTTTGTATTTTCATTCTGAGACAAACGAGGAGCAGATCCTCTTAATTGTCTATAGGGAGGTAAGCATGAACCAGTATGATCTTATCGTAGTGGGAGGAGGACCGGGAGGATGCGCAGCCGCCAAGGAGGCCGCTGATGCCGGCATGAAAGTGGCGATCCTGGAGCGGGGCAACTATTGCGGGGAAAAGAACTCATCGGGCTTTGGACTCTCTCCCAAGGCCTACCGCGATTTCGAGTATGTCCGGGATCTCAATCTGGCTACCCAGCGCCCGTGCGTATACGGCACGTTCCGTGTCATCAACTGCGGCGAGCCGACGCCCGAGGGGTTATACAAGGACCGCATGTGCTGGACGCTGAGAGCCCCGACCGATGTCAGTTACCCCTATGCCCATGACTTCATGGTTCAGATGATGTCGCGCGCCGACTTCGACCAGTGGTTCAGTGAACAGGCCGTCAAATCCGGCGCCGATTTGAAGCTCAAGACCCTGGTGGTCGACATGATCCGCGAGCAGGGCAAGATCGTGGGGGTCGTGGATCAGAACGGCAAACA